>NZ_JBGTCA010000434.1:0-3026 GCF_041749095.1 Aquiflexum sp.
ACCTGAGTATCAATTACAGAAATTTCAACGACTGGATTTTTTCCAGAAAAAACATCTACTCTGCCGGAGTTTTGAGCATAGGGGTTTTCTACAATCTAAAGCCACATCAACAATGAATCTGAATATCAAAAAGCAGCAAACCGAAGAGGAAGTGCATCAATGCCTGATGTTTACCCCTTTTAGAAAGTTTAAAAAATCTGAAGGAATATACATTCAAGGTGGTTTGTGCAATCACTTATATCTTGTGAAAAATGGAGCGGTTAAAATTTCCAGAATTTCCGAAAAAGGGGATGAACTAATTCTGCAAATTTTGACTGAAGGGGAAATATTTGGAGAATGGGACCGCTTGATTTATCCTGATGTAATTTTTAAGGATAATTCCTTTGCCCTTACCCAAAATACCTGCATATACAGACTCGATATCACCAGTTTAATTGATCAGATGAAGTCGAGAGCATTGCTTGAGTTGGCACCGACTATCCTCAGGCAAAAATCAAGGGTGGAGAAGAGGCATGAATTGTTGTTGAAAAAAGATGCCTCATTTAGAATCAGGGAAACTTTGAGGGATTTGGCCTTAAGAGGGGGAAGTAAATTCGGTGATGAAGTTCTGCTTAAAATCTGGCTTTCTCATGAGGATATTTCGCATCTGGCTGATACTAGCAGGCAAACAGTTACCAAAGAGATGAATGTGCTGAGAAATCAGGGTAAAATTTATTATACCAGAGACAGGATATTATTCCGGGATATAAACAACATACACTCATAAAAATAAAATCTATAATTTCATGGAAACGACAAACAAGATTATTTTCATTTTGATGCTACTGTTGATGGTATCCTCATGCAACGAAAATCTGGGTGGGATGCCCGATGAAAACAGTGTTGAAATAATGGAGCCTTTTAAAATCCTTAAGGGAGGAACTTTGAACAGGCAAAGCGGCACCAACACTACCGGTATGGTTCAGATAGTGCAGAGTGATTCAGGAATGCATTTTTTGAGATTGAGTGAAAATTTTAACACCAAATTTTCCACTGGTACTGTTACTGTTTACCTCTCAACGACTTCGAGCTTAAGACTCAATGAAGCCGGGAGTTTTCAGTTGATCGGAAGGGTAAACACACCGGGAGAACATTTCTATGAACTGAACGGATTGCCTGATGAGAAATTTACCCATGGAATAATCTGGTGCGGTGCGGCAGGTATTCCTTTCGGGAATGCATTATTGGAATAGACTGAGTTGGATTGATTTGTGAAGTTGGATGGAAGGGATGAGTAATTCATCCCTTTTTTCTAATGTTTAAAAGATATTGTTTTCCAATTTTCCAAGTTCAATCATCTATCAGGAAATCCCTAACAATCACCGTGGAACAACGAAGATGATAAAGTTGGACAAAATCAGATTCCACTCCTGCCCAACTCAAACCACAGTAGCTTTGGGATCCAACTCAAAGACAAATTCCGTAAAAGTAGCGGAATCAGATAGGACTTTGATATCTGAATCATGGATTTCGAGTATTTTTTTGACGATGGCAAGACCCAATCCAGCCCCTTCAATTCTTTTTTGATCCTTATCCACCATGTAGTACCGGTCAAAAAGTAAATCCAGATCTTTTTGCGGAATACCATTGCCGGAATTTTTGATGCTTACACATACCTTGTGGGTCCTGTTACAAAAATATGCGGTAAGTGTGATCAACCCATTTTCGGGAGCATACTTGACAGCATTGTCTATTAAGTTTTGAATGACCCTATCCATCAGGTACAGATCAGCTTCCACCACAGGGAGGGAAGGAGATATCTCTGCTTTCAGATCAATATTTTTAGCTTTGGCCAGCAATTCATATTTCATGCAGGCATCATAAAGTAATTCCTGTATCCTGAATGGCTCGGTTTTCAGCTGCATCTGTCCGGATTCCAGTTTGGAGAGTTCAAAAAGATCCGCAACCAACTTAGTGAGTTTCTCAGTGGAATTGTTAATGATTTGAAGATATTTGTTTTTTTCTTCTTCCGATATATTATTTCCTTTGATCATCAGTGTTTCCACATAACCGTTGATGACGGCCAGTGGATTTCTCAGGTCATGGGATACATTGGCAATCAATTCCCTTCTAAGGCTGTCCACTTTTTTCAATTCATCCATATGATGGAGAATATTATCAGCCATTTGATTGAAAGTGGCGGCCATAACCTTAAGTTCAGAGTTGGTGTTGAGTTCGGGAACCCTTGCATGCATGTCACCATCCTTGAATCGGTTGACGGTTTTTACTATATGTCTGAGGTTTTTGGTCAAAAGTGCTGTCAGGGCCAGCCCGATTAATAGGGATACAATCAAAGTGATCAGGAAAGATTCCAGAGTTAATTTGAGCCAGTAATCGCCCAAAAGTCCCGCAGAAATTTCCTCATATTTTTCACTTAGCAATGTGATATAAATGTAACCCAAAAGCTTCCCGTCTTCTCTGACTTCGGTAGCAGAAAAAATGGTTTGATAGTTACCTGTCCGTGGGTCATCTCCCAAAACGAAAGCTATGCCTCCGGAATCCAAAAACTTATGAATGGGATCCAAATCCACCCTTTTTAATTTCACTTTGGAATCCAATACCACGTAAGAAAGGATTTCAGCAATCGAATCCAATAGGAATACTTCTATACCGGGATTGACAGCCATCATGGAATGCATGATTACAGACATGGATTCTTCACAAACTTCCCCATTTTCGAATGGAGGGGCCTCTTTTACCAGATATTCTGCTACAGAGGCATTGAGTTTTTGTGTGGTTTCTAGAAAATAGGTTTTGGAAGCATGTGTGGTGATCAAAATATAAGCAAAACCCACGAACAACAATACCAGGGTAAATGCCAGGGTAATTCTCCAGTACAAACTTTTCATAGCTAATTGATTTTGGCCATTTTACCATTCATCGTTGAACCGATACCCGATTCCCCAGGTAGTCAGGATATAATTGGGATTGTTGGCATCCAGTTCAATTTTGGAACGTAGCCGGTTGATATGGGCATTGACAGTATG
>NZ_JBGTCA010000435.1:0-9038 GCF_041749095.1 Aquiflexum sp.
GATGGGTTCTGTAAATCCTATATTTACTTTTGAAAAGAAACTCGCAAAGGATGTTTCAGGATTTGCCAAATCATTTGTAGGATCCCTTACTTTGGGTGCAGGTCAGTTCTGTACCAATCCGGGATTGATTTTTATACCAAAAGCATTGCAAAAAGAATTTTCTGAAGCAGTAAAAAATGAGTTGGAAGATATCGCAGCAGCCCCTATGCTGCACGAGGGTATCGCAAAGGCCTATTACTCAGCTATTCAATACCTTCAGGGAAGGGAAGAATTGGAGTGGGTCAAGGTATCTGAAGCGAAAGACCTGATCAAAGCCCATCCGACTCTGGCCAAGATCAAAGCTAAGGACTGGTTGAAAGATGCTAAATTCCAGGAAGAAGTATTTGGTTCCTTTGCATTGATGGTAGTGTATGAAAATGAAGATGAACTGCTGGAAATCGCTAAAAAACTCCATGGACAATTGACCATCACAATCTGGGCAGAGGAAGAAGAACTGAACAACAAACTTTTTCTGATCAACCTCTTGGAAGAAAAATGTGGAAGAATGCTCTACAAAGGTGTTCCAACCGGAGTGGAAGTCGGTTTTGCCATGCAGCACGGAGGTCCATTCCCTTCTACCTCTGATCCAAGAAGCACCTCTGTGGGTGTGTATGCCATCAAACGTTTTGCCCGCCCAATTGCTTTCCAAGATATGCCCGATATATTGTTGCCGGATGCATTGAGGGAAGATAATCCTTTGGGGATATGGAGGACAGTGGATGGGGAATTTAAGAAATAAGTTTTTATTGAAATATGCCATTGGAGATATACTTTGAGAAATATAGTAGAAATATGCTTCGCGAAATAAATTGAAATATACCTTTGGAGAAATATACTCTGCCTGCCAGACATTTTCGTGAAATATAGTAGAAATCCTCCTGAGGCGGACAAGTTATGCCTTCGGCTTAAAATGAAAATAAGGGTAACTTTCCTAAATTATTTCAATTTATTTCTACTCTATTACAACCTTATTTCCATTTTATATCATTTTAATATGAAAACCACCTTTCAATGTATTGATGCCCATACATGTGGCAATCCGGTGAGACTTGTATCCGGTGGGGTTCCTTTTTTGGAAGGAAAAAATATGCTGGAGAAACGGCAGTACTTTCTTGACAATCTGGATTGGATCAGGAAGGGATTGATGTTTGAGCCCAGGGGACATGATATGATGTCGGGATCCATGCTTTTTCCTCCACATGATCCTGAAAATGATTTTGCAGTGCTTTTTATAGAAACAAGTGGTTGTCTCCCCATGTGCGGACATGGCACCATCGGTACTATTACCATTGCCATTGAGGAAGGTTTGATCAAACCCAAAACACCAGGTTTTCTGAGAATGGAAGCACCGGCAGGTTTGGTCTTGGTGGAGTACAGGCAGGTAGGCGAAAAAGTAAAATCCGTCAAACTCACTAATGTAAAAAGCTTTTTAGCAGCCGAAGGACTGGAAATAGAAACCGAGGAATTGCATAAACTGACAGTTGATGTGGCTTATGGAGGTAATTTCTACTGCATTGTCGATCCACAGAAGAATTTTCCGGGCTTGGAACATTACAAAGCCGAGCAGTTGATCTCCATGGCCAGAAACCTGAGGCAAAAGATGAATGAGAAATTTGAATTTGTTCATCCGGAGTATTCTCAAATCCGGGGCTTATCCCATGTGCTGTGGACAGGCAAAACTTTAGACCCCACCAGTACAGCAAGGAATGCGGTTTTTTACGGTGACAAAGCAATCGATCGATCCCCTTGTGGAACCGGCACTTCAGCTAGAATGGCACAATGGCATGCAAAGGGCCTGCTCAAAAAAGGGGAGCCATTTATTCATGAGAGTTTTATCGGTTCCAAATTTACAGGGCTAGTGGAAGAAGAAACCCATGTCGGGGAAATTCCTGCTATAATTCCAAGCATAGAAGGATGGGCAGTAATTACTGGGTATAACACCATATTTTTGGATGATGAAGATCCTTATGTGCATGGGTTTCAGGTGATATAGGAGATGTGAGATGTGAGACGTGAGACGTGAGACGTTAGTTTGAGGCCGAAGAATTAGAACCTAGAACTAAGGTGAAAGAAACAAGATCGAAAGCTTGCCACAAGTATCAAGAGAAAAATAGTGGGTAGTCTGAATAATAGCTTTGGGAAGATTTTGGTTGCAAGAATATTAGGCCTGTTGGAATCAAGGGATTTGTAGAAATTTTTTGTGAAACAAAAATTTTTTAAATCTTACTAAGATAAGTTCGAAAAATTTATTTATGTGTATATTTGATAAAAGCATACACATCATGAGAACAAATATTGATATTGACGAAAAGCTGATTTCAGAGGCAATGAAGATTTCAGGTCTCAAAACAAAAAAAGCAACAGTCGAAGAAGGATTGAAACTGATTATTCAGTTGAATCAACAAAAAGGAATTCGTGAACTCAGAGGCAAATTACAATGGGAAGGTAATTTGGAAAAAATGAGATTGGACCAATGATATTGGTTGACTCTTCGGTTTGGATAGATTTTTTTAATGGGAAAGAAGGACTTCATGTTGAGAAATTATATGACTTATTGGGCAAAAAACCTATTGCCACAGGAGACCTGATTATTGTTGAAGTATTGCAAGGTTTCAGATCTGATGCCCAGTTCAAATTGGCAAAGGATTCACTTGAACAACTCCCTTACTATCAATTATGTACCAAAGAAATCGCAATACTATCAGCCGAGAACTATAGGTTTATGAGAAGTAAAGGAATAACTATCAGAAAAACAATAGATATGGTCATAACAACATTCTGCATATCCAATAATATTAAACTTCTTCATTCAGATAGGGATTTTTTGCCTATGGAAGAGTTTTTGGGACTAATGGCAATATGAATAATTTATTTTGAGATTGACCAACCCAATATTTAAAAAAAACTAATATGTTTACCATAGAACAAACAAAAGCAGCACACTCAAAAGTGAAAAGCGGGGCCGACTTTCCTGGATACATCAAGGAATTAAAAACATTGGGCGTTATATCCTATGAACATTTCGTTGCTGACGGGCAAATCCAGTACCATGGTGAAGAGAATTTCCAAATTTCAGCAACTCCAAAATGGCCTGAAATGGAAATTGCAGAAACCGGTTCCATAGAAAAATTAAAACAGGCTTTGGGCATCCATCAACAAGGACGAACTGATTACCTGACATTTTGCAAACAATCGGCAGAAGCAGGTGTGAAAAAATGGATCGTGGACTTCAAACAAATGACCTGCACTTATTATGACAGGTCAGGTGATGACATGGTGGTGGAAAGTGTACCGGAAGTTTAGAGATTATTAGGTGATAATTGGTTTGATATTTAATTCCTAAAAACAAAGGGATTAGGAATAAAATTAAAAGGGGATAAAATTATGGCAATATTAATATCGCTACTGCTTTTTTTACAATCCTCCGATGCGCAAAGTAAAACCATGTTGACCAAAATTGGAATTTTTTAGATTTGGTAAGATATTGGGATATTTTGTGGCATTTCTCTACAACAGCAAATTTCAGAACCCAACCTAAATGAATCAGACCTTTCCCCAAACCGCCAATGATTTTGAATTGAGACCTTATTGGAATAGGTTAATCAAATTCGATTGGAAATTTGGGTTGGCCCTTATCCTTATAGTCTGTATCCCACGGTTCTTATTGGTGTTGAATGCAAATGCTTCTGGAAATTACAGTGCAATAGGCATTCTTATGCTTATTTCAGCCATTGTTCCATTTGTGTTTTTGGGAAGATATGGGCAAAAGGTAATCGGGATAAAAAAACCTAAAAACTTCAGGTGGCTGCTTTGGGCCTTTGCAACGGGGCTTATTGCAAGTCTCCTACTTTATTATGTTGGACAGGCTCTTTATGGTAATACCTACCAAAACTGGTATGCCTATATCGGTAAATCCTATCAAATTCCTTTCGGGATCAATTCAAATGATAAACGCATTATGTTTGTGGCCATGGCTTTGGTGGGAATGACTTTCAGCCCGGTCGGTGAGGAGTTGTTTTTTAGGGGTATTGTCCATTCAAGTTTTGCTAAGTCCATTGGGGAAAAGCGGGCATCTGTGGTGGATGGCTTGGCTTTTGCGCTGACTCATGTATCCCATTACGGATTGGTTTTCATTGATGGCAAATGGGATTTCTTTGTTCTTTCGACAATTATCTGGGTTTCAGGCATGTTTTTGCTGAGCTTGTTATTTTTTTGGTTCAGAAAAAAGTCTAATTCGATTTTAGGAGCGATACTCTGTCATGCTGCATTCAATTTGGGAATGATATATTGTATCTTTTATTTACTATAAGAAAAAGATTTTTTGCTTTTTGGCATCATCGAGGCCTGATTTATCAATTTCAGCAGATTTCAGCAGAGTTTTCCAATTTTATTTTTGACTTCATAAACCGGTAAAATCTGTAAGTTATCATCTATTATCTGTAAGTTTTTTGTTTTGGATTGTCCGAATTTTCCAGCCGAAATTTCAATTGGAAAACAGACCTTTTTGTGCTAAAAAAAAGCAAACCTCATTTGCGGAAATCATCCTGCGCAAAAAGAAAACATGCAGATCCCGGAATTCAAGAATGGGTCAATATAATATTTGGCATGCTATTCGTACAATGACTTCCAATAAGCCTCCCATCAGTTCAAGCAAATTATAAACCTATAAACTTATTATGAAAATCTATGTTAAAAATATGGCTTGCCAAAGCTGCGTAGCTATTGTTAAAGAAGCATTGGATGAACTTGAAATTGTTTGTGTAAAAGTAGGCATGGGAGAAATTGAAACAAAAGCTGATGTCTCTGATGAGCTAAAACTTGAACTCAATAAAAAGATCAGAAAAGTCGGCCTGGAGCTTCTCGAAAAAAAACAGGGCGTCCTCATAGAAAAAATCAGAAAAGTGATCATTGATTATGTTCATCATTCAGATGATAAACCAAATGTAAATTTCTCGACGCTTTTGAGTGAAGAACTGGACCTTAGCTATACCTATTTGTCTAATTTTTTCTCTGAGGTGGAAGCCACCACAATTGCGCAATACCTGATTTCAGTGAAAATCGAACGTGTCAAAGAGATGATCATTCTGGAGGAGTACAATTTGTCAGAAATAGCATACAAACTACATTACAGCAGCGCGGCCCATCTTTCCAATCAGTTTAAAAAAATCACCGGGCTATCTCCCTCTCACTTCAAAAAACTGAAGGAAAAAAGAAGAATTGCGATTCAGGATCTATAGGGTGTTGTACTTATAATTCAGATTAAGAGAAGGTAATCACAACACTTTCATTTTTAGGTTCTTGGTTATTTATTTTCAAATATCGATATTGAAAAGAAAAACCACCTAATGATGAAACTTTTAAATAAACTAACCCTAACCGTTCTTTTTATTTTCCTGTTTTCGGGAATTGGCCTGGCCCAAAAGAATGATGTTTCGCCCCTATTTTCGGATAAGGATCCCATGCAGATCCGTCTGAATTTCTCTATCAAAGAGATGAAAAAAGAAAAGGATGATACGGTATATTTTCCTTCCTATATACATTATGTCAATCCTGCAGGCTCCTGGGATTCACTTAAGATTGACATGAGGGCTAGGGGAAATTTCAGGAGAACCAAATGTTTTTTCCCACCCATCAGAATCAAAATTAAAAAGAAAGATGCCGAAGGAACCATTTTTGAAGGTAACAAAAACCTGAAACTGGTGGTACCATGCCAAGCGGTTAGCGCCCACAATGACCTGGTGTTGAAAGAATATCTGTGCTACAAATTGTTCGAGCCGGTAACACCCTATGTTTTCGAAACCCGATTGGCAAATTTGACCCTCGTGGATGAGAGTGGCAAGAACCATAAGTCTTACGAAGTCAAATCATTCTGGATCGAAGATGATGATGTAGTGGCAAAAAGACATGGTGGCAAAATAGCAAAAGGCAGCCAAATCCTACCACAAAGAATGCAGCCACTTGCTGCGACGCGACAGGATTTTTTTGCCTTTATGATTGCCAATACCGACTGGTCAAGCATGGTTCAGCACAACATCAAAGTCATGCAGCTTGAAACTAAAGAATACATTCCGCTGGCCTATGACTTTGATATGAGCGGTCTGGTCAATGCCAACTATGCCACCACCAGTGAGCTTTTGCCCATCAGCAGTGTAAGAGAAAGGCTTTACAGAGGGGTCTGCTATTCCCCGGAAATATTGGAACAGGTCAGGGCGGAATACATTGCACTGGAACCTGAAATCATGGGAATAGTGGATAAACTGGATATTGGACTCAATCCAAAGGAAATTCCTGATTTCAAGAAGTATCTGGGAGAATTCTTTATGATCCTTAAAAATGACAGGCTCTTTAAAGATCAGGTTTTATCCAAATGTCGTTGACGATGCATATTCCACTTTCCGTAAGATAAAACAAACAGAACTGTTTTCTTGATACATCACATTATTAGTATCCGTCAATGGAATATTAATTTGGATTGCCAAAGAATGTCTAATTTAGCCATTTGAAAAAAGGAGACAGTTTCTTCTTTTATAAATCTAAATATTAACCTCTTTTTCTCCACTCGCACTGATGAAATCCAGTCTCACAAATGGGATAATTTATGTTATCCTCCTGATATTATTAGGGGGTCATGCTTATGGGTTTCAGGGCAGTACACTTTTCACCGAAAAGGAACCTCTTGATCTCGAATTGGTAACTTCATTGAACGAATTGAGAAACTCCAAATCGGATACGGTTTTCTTTTCCACGGTTTTGAAATATAAAAATGAAAATGGGCAATGGGATTCATTACAAGTAGAACTGCGTGCCAGGGGACATTCAAGAAGAAAAATCTGCCATTTCCCTCCCATAAAAATCAAAATCAAAAAGTCAGTCTCAAAGAACACCCTATTTGCGGGAGACAAAAATCTAAAACTCGTTCTCCCTTGTCAACTTTCCAACTCTTTCAATGACATGATCGCCAAGGAGTATCTGTGCTATAAATTTTATGAATCAGTTACTCCTTATCATTTTCAGACCAGGCTTGTCAACCTTACGCTGACCGATGTCAGAGACAGAAAAAGTAAAACCCATAATCTTGTGGCCTTTATCATTGAAGATGATGACAAGGTGGCCAAGCGTTTTCAATACAAAATTTCAGACGCCAAAGTGATCAGACCAAATTACATCAATGATACAAGTGCAGTCAGGCAGGATTTTTTTGCTTATATGATCGGCAATACAGATTGGTCCAATACCGGACAGCACAATGTGAAGGTAATGGCTGACAAAAACAAAAATCATATCCCGCTACCCTACGATTTTGATATGGCAGGTTTTGTCAGTGCCCCTTACGCAATACCCTATGATTATTTACCGATCAAAACAGTTCAGGAAAGATTGTATAGGGGTCTTTGCCGGGATCCGGAACTTGTGGAATATGTAAGAAATCAATATATACAATTGGAACCTGAGATAAAAGACACCATGGCCCAATATGAGAATTACATGAGCGCCGGTGATTTTAAAATGGCCCGGAATTTTCTGAACGGTTTTTTTGAGATTATCAAAAACGACAAACTCTTCAAAACCCAGATACTTTCCCAATGCCTTCCCAACAATTACTGAATTAAATATTCCCAAGAAATTATCACCCAAGAAATTAGCTGAATTTTCAACAAATTATAGCGATCGCGCCTTGCAAACCAAATACGCTACCCTTAAAAAATGAAACCAACTATCATCATTGGCGGCGGAATCGTCGGTTTGTTCACAGCTTATTTTCTCCAAAAATCCGGGGTAGAAGTCGTCATCATAGACAAAGGAGACATGGAAGTCAATTGCTCCACAGGGAATGCCGGCATGATTGTGCCAAGTCATATTGTCCCTTTGGCAGCTCCTGGAATGATCAGCAAGGGGATTTCCTGGATGTTCTCCTCCAAGAGTCCCTTTTATATCCATCCTTGTCTTGACCGCAAACTGCTAGAATGGTCCTGGCTTTTTTATAGGGCTGCCAATTCCAGACATGTAGAAAAAAGCATCCCGTTTCTCAAAAACCTCAGCTTGTTGAGCAAGACACTCTATCAGGAATTTAGAAATGAGCATCAGGATTCCGATTTGGGATTGGTCGAAAAAGGCCTTATGATGATTTATCAGACTGCTGAGATGGAAAAAGAGGAAATTGAATTTGCAAATTTGGCAAAGAAACATGGTTTGGAGGCGGAAATTTTGGGAATCGGGGACATTCGACATCTTGAACCCAATGTAAAAGTGAAAGCCAAAGGAGCAGTATTATTTCCGGGAGATGCGCATTTGTCCCCTTCAGCTTTGTACAGCTTTTTGAAAAATTATCTGGATAAAAAAGGTGTCATTTTTAAAAACAAAGTAACCGTTATTGGTTTTGAGAAAAATACTGAAAGTGTAAGGGCCGTGCTTACCACAGAAGGAAAAATCCAGGGGGCTAAATTTATCCTTTGTGCGGGAGCGTGGTCTTCAGAATTGGCGGGGATGCTTGAGTTTTCCATGCCCATGATGGGAGGAAAAGGTTACAGTTTTGTGCAGGATAACAATCCTGAAATCAAACAGGCCTCCATATTGACTGAAATGAAAGTCGCGGTAAGTCCTTACGGCAAACAAGTCCGTTTTGGTGGAACTATGGAAATTGCCGGCACTGACGAATCCATCAATATTAACCGGGTAAAAGGAATCTTCGAATCCATCAATCGGTTCTACCCGGATTTTCAAAGTAAATTCCCGGAAAAAGATGAAATCTGGAAAGGTTTGAGGCCTTGTTCACCGGATGGACTTCCCTACATAGGTCAGGCACCAAAATGGAAAAATGTACTTGTGGGTTCAGGACATGCCATGATGGGGATCAGCCTTGCCCCAGGAACAGGAAAAATCTTAGCGGAACTTCACGAAGGATTAAGCAGCCAAATGGATATAAGTGCTTTTGAGGTTGGGAGGTATTGATATTGTAACAGAAATTACTGTAATGGCCGTTACAATAATCTACAATGACT
>NZ_JBGTCA010000436.1:0-2351 GCF_041749095.1 Aquiflexum sp.
TTGACGCCTCGGAGTTTGTGTCCCATCAGCTCTAAGGAATCTCGGGTATCGGGGGACATGAGGTGCCTTTCGTATCGGATTTCATCAGGTAGCCATTGGTGATGTATTTTCATGGCTTCGATGGCTTTGTCGATTCTCATATCATATTCCAATACATTGAGTACCGTCTGAAAAACCGTATTGATAATCGTCCTTCCTCCCGGACTTCCGATGATGAGATAGGGCTTACCATCTTTGGCCACAATGGTGGGTGTCATACTGGACAACATCCTTTTTTCTGAAGCGATAAGATTGGGATTGGAACCGATTTGGCCACGACTGTTGGTAACTCCGGCAATAGGGTTGAAGTCGCCCATTTCATTGTTGAATATGAAACCGAGTTTGGAGGAGCCCATTTTTACCCCGTAGGAATCCTCAAGGGTATAGGTAAGGGAAACTGCATTGCCATCCTTGTCCACTACCGAAAAATGAGTGGTACTGCTTCCATCATACAATTGTCCATACTTGGAAGAATCGCTCAGTGAAGCTTTGGTCATGTCAATATTATCAAAACGCATTTTGGCAAATTCCTTGGAAATAAGTCTATTAACAGGGATTTCAGGGTTAAAATCAGGGTCACCCAAATGTTCCGCCCGATCTGCAAAAGCCCGCTTCATTGCTTCGGCGACCAAGTGCACATAGGCCGTGGAATTGAATTCAATTTTTTTGAGATCAGCCAATTCCATCAGGTTCATCATCTCAATCAAAGCCACCCCGCCCGAACTCGGTGGAGGCATGGAGTAGATTTCGAAGTCTTTGTAAGTTCCTTTTAGGGGTTTGCGTTCAATGGCAGTATATTTTACCAGGTCTTCTTTGGTGATGATTCCACCCTTGGCTTTCATATAATTTTCGATCTCCTCGGCAACAGGACCTTTATAGAATCCATCCTGACCGTTGTCACGGATCAAGGAAAGGGTATTGGCCAATGATTGCTGTTTCCAGATTTCTCCAGGTTGGACAATCGAGCCTTCGGTATTCCGAAAGTAGTTTTTCATGATATCATACGAATCATCCATTTCGGACATTCTAAGGGCCACCTGATACAATCCCCAAGTCATGGGAAATCCATTTTCGGCCAAGTCTACTGCAGGTTGGACCAATTTGGGCCAAGGTAAACTCCCATACTTTTGATGCGCCAAATATAGGCCTGCGACGGTTCCGGGGACACCTACCGCCTTGATGGTT
Source organism: Aquiflexum sp. (assembly GCF_041749095.1). GTDB lineage: Bacteria > Bacteroidota > Bacteroidia > Cytophagales > Cyclobacteriaceae > Aquiflexum. The sequence continues at coordinate 1,225 of NZ_JBGTCA010000436.1, forward strand.
TCATGGTTGGAACCATCGATCAGATTTCCATTGGCATCGTGAAACAGGTCAGGAGTAGCCTTCAAGGGAGCTTTTTCCCTAAAATCAAAAGTGGTGACATCTCCGTCAGATTTCATCAAAACAATAAATCCTCCCCCTCCGATATTCCCTGCCTCGGGATGGGTTACAGCTAAGGCAAATGCTGTCGCAATGCTCGCATCAATGGCATTTCCACCCTTTTTCAAAATATCAATACCAACTTCTGAGGCGAGGATATTGTCTGAGACGACCATGCCGTTTTTGCCGAAGATTTGGGCGTTGATGGAGAAATGGGAAAAAAAGAGGGGAAGAAAAATTAGGTAAAGGACCTTGAGGGATTTTGGGTTGTTCATTAGATTAAGATTAATTCAAGTTTTCAATTTAAAAGCTTGTTATTTTTTCTTTGTGTACTTGTTGAGATATGCTCAGTGCCCATTGTGGTTAAAATTTCTTACCACAAGGTGCACAAAGGTTTTCACAGAGTTCACAAAGTGCCTTTGATCATTTTTTAATTCCATATTTTTATAACCTGGTAAATCCGGTGTTGCAATTGGCAAAAAAATCAAAGCGGAATTTCGTTTTTGTTTTCTCCGAACAATTCGATGGCTTCTATAGCATCCGGGTCATTGCTCAGCGCATACTCTCCATAATACCAAGGTGAATCAGGTTGATATACTATAGTTACCTCCCTTAATTCTTTAATATCATTAAATCCGTCTTCATATCCTCTTACAACCAATTTTTTTGTCAGGAGGTAATTTTTTCAATAAATCTATAAGTTCTTTAGCATTCATATCTATTTATTGATATTTGCTCAACCATTTACAAAATACATGTCAATTTCGCCCTTATTTTTTGCAGAAATCTTCCCTCTGTAATCACAGTCAAATTCTCCTTTGACCAGATCATAAGTTGCTCCACTGATATTTATTTTTCCTTCCTCAGAGTTTTGTTCCATTCTTGCTGCGGTGTTTACAGTATCTCCCCAAATGTCGTAGGCATACTTTTTTACACCAACAATGCCCGCCACCACCTGACCTGTGTGAATTCCAATCCTGATCTTGAAACCTGAATCATTGTTTTCCATAAATTCCCTGATTTCCAATGCA
>NZ_JBGTCA010000437.1:0-31961 GCF_041749095.1 Aquiflexum sp.
ATGGTAATCACAGACACCGAAGTCCACAAAAAATCCCACCAAACCATTTTTACGGGATAACTTTCAATAATCGAAGAAGCAATTCCCAAAGATACCAATCCGTATTGGTCTTGGATCCAACAGGCCAAATATCCTATTATAAGTCCGATGATCGCACCTGATAAAGCTATAATTGCACCCTGCTTTAGATATATTTTCTGAATCATCCACCGTTTAGCTCCTAATGCAAACAAAATTGCCGTATCTCTTTTCTTTTCTATGGCCATCATGGACAGAGAAAAGAAGATATTAAATGAAGCCACGGCAAGGATAAAGGTCAGCGTCAAAAACACAAAAAGTTTCTCGATCTTAATGGTCCTTAGGATTTGGGCGTGCTGTTCATCAGTATCTTTCACCTGGAATTCATCCCCTAAAAAAGCCGAAACTCTGGCTTTGACCCTTTGGATATTATATCCTTCTTTCACTTTCACTTCAAGCGCTGTCCTTTTTTGGCCATAATTGAGCAAAGAGCTCACAAATGAAAGTGGTGCGATGATATAATTATCATCAAATTCTTTTTCTATGCTAAAAAAAGCTTCAGGCTTAAGGATTCCCCTACTGTACATTTGGCTGGGATCTATGGTACCTGCACTTCTTGGCGCTTTGGGATAAAAAACCTGCAACAGGTCAAAATGATTGTCCAAGTCCACTGAAAGAAAAAAACCTACCCCTCTCCCGATGATGGCCCTTGGCTGGGTGTCCGTACCAAGATCGAGATTTCCCCAAATATATCCTCCTTCGAATCGACCCTGATCTAAATAATTATCCGACACACCTTTTATCCTGGCCAAATGCTGATTGTCTCTATACTTAAATAAGGCATTGTCTTCTATGACTTCTGTCACCACTTCCACACCTTCTATAACCTGGATTCCGGATATCCAATCATCAGTGACTGAAAAAGATTTCCCTTTGGCAGCTTCAATTTTGAGTTCAGCATCAAAAGATGCATAAAGTCCTCTTACCAGATCTTCCAACCCATTAAAAACAGACAGTACCATGATAAGGGACATGGTACCGACTGCTACACCAATCATGGATATTCTTGATAGGATCGTGATAAAATTCCGCTTCTTTTTACTGCGGAAATATCGATAGGCTATAAAAAACGAAAGGTTCAACTATCCAAAAATTAAATTAATCTTCTTCTTCATCTTCTTCTCCTGAATCCTCGGGGATTTCAAGGGAATTGATCACTTTGTCCATATGCTGGGCATACGACGCGGATTCATCCATGAAAAAAGCCAATTCCGGAATAATTCTAACTGATTTGCCGATTCTATTTCCCAAATGCTTTCTCAGTTCACCTTTTTTCTCCTTAATCTTTTCAAAGGCAGCTTTGTCTTTATCCAATAAAAAACTGAGGTGAATCCTGACAACACTCAAATCAGGACTTATCAAAACTCTGGAAACAGTGGTAAAAGCATTCCCAATGATATGCTTACCTTCTTTTAGAAAAATTTCACCCATTTCCTTTTGGATGAGTCTGTTGAATTTTTGTTGTCTTTTGCTTTCCATTTTTTTATTAATTGTGACAAATTTAGTGAATTAAATGTGGAACACTTAATTTCGTGGGTCCTGTTTGTAACACATATAGAATTATCCCGATTTTGCTGAGCTTTTTCCGTATCAACGACCCGTCCCGTCTTATTGTTATTATAGCTGTTTTACTGCTGCTGAGCAGTGTATATATCTGGATACTACAGGTCCCTCTACTGCAGCCCGAGGGTATATGGCTATTGATAGGAGAAAGAATGGCCGATGGCAAGCACATGTACATCGACATCATCGATGACACAGGTCCATTGTCTTCGGGGGTATATTGGATCTGCCACTTGCTGGTTGGCAAATTTGTGATGATGTATAAGGTTCTGGCAATTTTGGTGGTGCTGTTTCAGATAATTTATATCAATAACCTATATATTAAATATAAATCTTTTGAGGAAAACACCTATATCCCCTCCTTGGTAATGGTGATCTTGTTCCACCTATCTTTAGATATGATCACCTTATCCCCTGCCTTGTTGGGCAGTACCTTTATTATGCTTGCCCTTGGACAGCTTTTCTCGCAGACTGTTCTGCAAAAGGAAGGATCCGACTCCATTCTTTTAGTGGGTATCTATGGCGGAATTGCGGCCTGTTTTCATTTTCCATTGGTTACTTTTCTACCCTTTTTATTGGTGGCAGGCATAGTGGTCAGCGGTTTTTCATTCAGGCAATTGATACTGGCTTTGGTAAGCTACCTCCTTCCAATTACCTTTTGTGCTATCTATTATTTTTGGATTGACGGACTCTTTGCTTTTTTTGACCAGTTTATCATCTCACCACGGAATATTGAAAGCTATGCCCACGTCTCCTACCGGGATTTGGCAATTCTGTTTACTGTCCCATTGTTTTTTACAACATTGGGATTCTTTGTAGGATTGATTGTCAAATCCCAAACAGTAAATCAGCAAAAACAACTTCAATTGATCCTGATATTTTTGATTTTTGCATTAGGTTCTTTATTTCTGACAAACAGAACAACTCCCTATCAGTTGATTGTCATCATTCCAGGATTGGCATATTTCATCACCTTTCTATTTGTGGCATTCAAAAAAGGAACCCCCATCAAAATATTGGCAGCGGTTTTTGTGTTTGGAATTCCGATGATAGGATATACATGGACATTTTTTCAGATCAACTCCGGTAGTATTAATTCCTATGCTATAGAAATTTCAGAGGTCCACCGCATGACAGATGGTAAAAGGATATTGGTTTTAAGTGAAGACCTTGGTTATTACCACAATGCTTCATTGGCTACACCCTACTTGAATTACAGACTTTCAAAAATCAATCTCCAAGACCATACAAGCCTTGAAAAGTCCGCACAGATTTTTCAGAATTTTCAAAAAGAAACGCCTGATTTGATTGTGGATGAAGATGGGGTGTTTGGGAAGCTTCTTGAAAAGATGCCATTGTTAAACAAACAGTTTACTTTGATCAAACCCAATATTTACATGAAAAAGTGAGAAAATTCTTTTCTTTATATAAAAATAATTTTTTAAAAAAAATGCTATTATTTTTCACATAGTAATTGTTTAATTTAAGTGTAAAATCTTTATATTTATAACTCCTCGCAAATTCTAAGACTTTTGATAATTCTAATTAAAGCAAGTAATACAGATTTATAAATTTCAACCAACTTTCCCCACAGTTTTCGAAGGTCTGAATTAGTGATTTTGGTTTCTTTTTAAATTAAAACTTTGTGAAATGGAGAATAACTTTATAATTGGAGATTCTACTTTATTTGCTAAGGGATTAAATCTTGTCCTTACAAATTTTGGTTTTCTGACCATTGAACAAATACCCTATGAGAATATCAACAAGCTAAAAAACGGAGTAAATTCAGAGGGAAATATTTTTTGGATCGATGGAGCTTATAACTCCAAAACAGCTTTAAGCTTTTGCCAATCCCAATTGAAAAAACTGGCCAATTCAAAGACATTTATTTTTTGCAACAGTCGTGATCCGCAATTGATCAAGAGTTTTTTAAAGGCAGGAATTTCAGGCTATTTCCTCCCGGATTGCAGTCCAAAATGTATCAAAGATGCATTGTTCCAAGTTTCAAAAGGCAATAAGTACATTGACCCGATATTAAGTCAAATCCTCTCCCAAACAATGCTTGGCCTGGAATCAAAAAGATCCGGACACAATCCATTGACCAAAAGAGAAAAGCAAATCCTGAACCTGATTGTTGAAGAAAACACCACCCAAGAGATCGCAAACAAACTTTTTATCAGTTTCTGCACCGTAGAAACACATCGACTCCATCTAATTCAAAAGCTTGGGGTTAGGAACACTGCCGGCCTGGTCAGGGAAGCTGTCACCCAAAACATTTACGAAAAATCCATGAATTCCATGAGTTTTTAAAATCAAGGTTTTCGTGGATTTTATTGCGGTTTTTAATGATCAACTTTGGAATTAAGTGTTGGAAAGGTGCAATTTAAGCGCATTTCCATATCCATAATTGTTTCAATTGATTTTTCATTATTTCCCAATATGATCGACCAAATTTTAAATAACGTCATTGACCTCATGAATGAGCATTTTGGTTCTGTTGAACCGGAAGTCGTTTTGGGAAATCTTTCCTTAATAGATTCTTATAATGATGATTTGAGTACCAATATTTCTGATAGAGTTGTCCTCTCTGTAGTTAACATCCAACAGGAAAGCATATTGAGAAACAACCCTGCTAACAGGCAGATTTTTGATAACTCAGGCCTGCCCAGAGGAGTAGCAAGACATCCGGGGATTTTTCTGAATATATTTTTATTGATTGGCGCAAACAAATCTGAATATGTCATGGGACTTCAGAGGATATCACAGGTACTGTCTTTTTTTCAACGTAACCCGATATTCACAACTGCTCAAATCCCTTCTTTGCCCGACTTTTCACTTGACAAAATCATATTTGATCTTCATTCCACAAGTTTTGAGGAGTTGAACCAACTTTGGGGCATTATGGGGGGAAAGTATATCCCCTCTGTCATTTACAAGATGCGATTGGCATATATAGACAATGTTGAAGAAGGCTCAGAAATACCTTTAGTCAAAAGCATTGACACTTCCTTTAACAACAAATCACGCTAACTATGGATAGGTTAGTCACAAAATATGAGAAGTTGTTCTCCATCAGATTCACTCACCCTGAATATACTTTTTCCGGTGCAATGGGAGGCATTTTGTCTGATAAGTTGAGTGTCCTACCTGACTTGCCAACTCAAAAACTTTTTAAAAGACATGACATCCAATACCGGATGAGGCAGGATACTTTATTGGTTTTTTTGCGGATACGGGTAGATTCCGATATCCCTTACTTTAGGTTACCGAATATTTTTACAGCCAGATTTCATTTCAGTATACAGGATGAAGTCTTGGCACAAACCGAAATCCCTGAAACACATGGAGGAGAAACTATGTACCGGTTCCGTATCAATCTCCGTTCCTCCCAAAATTCAATGAACCTTTCCAGTGCAACTCTTGGCCAAATAGAGTCCAGGGAACCGGAAAAGGTCTTCCACCATGTATATCCCCCCTTTTGGGAAACTGTTCCAGTGAATCTAAAAGGGACCTTTGGGGTAATTGATATTGTTACAGAAGGTTCAAGTACACATAGGCTATATACCGATGTCACTAACCAAAATTTATTCTACACACCTGCAAACGGCAATGAACATGAACATCTATTCACGGTTCATTTAAATACCTGAAAATAACATGCAACCATAAAAACAATTGTCCAATGTCACAGATCAATGAATCAGCAATCAGAACCCCGGGCGTCTATATCAATGAAGTCCCGCTATTTCCGCCCTCTGTAGCCCAAGTGGAGACAGCCATACCGGCATTTATTGGCTATACCCAAAACGACACAGATGAATTCGGGGACAGCTTGAATTTAGTTCCCACTAAAATTTATTCCCTTAAAGAATATGAAACTTATTTTGGATCCGCCGAAGATGAGCAAGGTATCACTGTCGCTGTAGATATCACAATAGAAGACGGTAATATAACAGGAACAGCCGCAGAAGCAGCAATCGCTTCACCATCTCCATTTACCATGTATTACAACCTTAGAATGTATTTTTCAAATGGTGGTGGGCCTTGTTTTATTATATCAATCGGGACTACAGATGAGGCTTCTGCCCAACAAGATTATATAGATGGACTCGATGTTTGTGCTGCTGAGGATGATCCTACCATTATTGTATTTCCTGATGCCCCACATACCTTAACGGAAGGTCAATACTATGCCCTGGTTTCTCTTGCAATTGATCAATGTGCAAACCTTCAAGATAGGTTCACACTTATTGATGTTCATACTCCTGCTGCCAATAACAATACCACTACCACTATAAGTGCCTTCCGAACTGCATTTACAAAAAATGATAGTCTCAATTATGGAGCTGTGTACTACCCGAGGTTGAATACCACTTTTGACTATGCATACTTAGATGCAGATGTAGATGTCACCATTACTACAGATGGTACCGCAGCAGGGGCGGTTGGTTTAGACACTTTAATGACATCAGAAACAGCTATCTATAATTTATGTAAATCCAAAATCAGGGAAAAATTAGCTCCTACACTAACACCTGCTGCGGCAATGGCAGGCATTTATGCAAAGGTAGATGCCTCACGTGGAGTATGGAAGGCACCTGCAAATGTTTCAGTCAATGGGGTTTATGACCTATCTGCTAGGATCACTGAAGCAGAACAGGGAAGTATGAATATAGATCCTACCTCCGGAAAGTCAGTGAATGCAATCCGCCTATTTCAAGGAAAAGGTTTTTTAGTTTGGGGTGCAAGAACCCTATCAGGCAATGATAATGAATGGCGGTACATCAATGTGAGGAGGTTTTTTATAATGGTAGAAGAGTCATCCAAAAAAGCTACCATGCAGTTCGTTTTTGAACCCAATGATGCAAATACGTGGGTGAAACTTAGAGCAATGTTGGAAAACTATCTCACCTTACTTTGGAGGCAAGGGGCTTTGGCAGGCGCCAAACCTGAGCATGCCTTTTATGTCCGATGCGGATTGGGTCAGACTATGACGGCTCAGGATATTTTGGAAGGAAGGCTGATCGTAGAGATTGGAATGGCTGCAGTTAGACCTGCAGAATTTACCATTCTCCGTTTTTCCCACAAAATGCAGGAATCCTGATCAAACCAAAAAATAAATCAATAAACCTTTAAACAAAAATATTATGGCCAATTATCCTCTTCCCAAGTTTCATTTTCTTGTAGAATGGGGCGGGACAAAAATAGGATTCAGTGAAGTATCGGGGCTGGAAGTTTCCACCGAATTTATAGAGTACCGAGATGGTGCCAGTCCGGAATATTCAAAAATCAAAATGCCGGGAATGCAAAACTTCTCAAATATCACTTTGAAAAGAGGGATATTTCAAGGAGACAATGAATTCTATATGTGGTGGAATACAGTAGCATTAAATACCATTGAGAGAAGGGATTTGATCATTTCCTTACTCAACGAATCCCACGAACCTGTGGTGGTATGGAAAGTAAAAAATGCCTGGCCCATCAAAGTCCAATCCACGGACCTGAATGCTACAGGCAATGAAACTGCCATAGAAACCATGGAAATAGCACATGAAGGTCTTACCATGCAAAACGAGTAACTATGTTCGCTTATCCACCGGTAGGATTTCATTTTGCAGTTGTTTTTCAGTTGTTCCCTCAGACCCCAAATGACTTTCGGTTTCAGGAAGTCAGCGGCCTTGAGATGCAAATGAATATGGAAAGCATCATAGAAGGCGGGCAAAACAGGTTTACCTGGCAATTGCCTGTAAGGGCACAATATTCAGATATTGTCCTTAAAAGGGGAATGTTCATAGGGTCTGGGATATTAATGTGGTGCAAGAATGCATTTGAAAATTTTGTGTTTGAACCGGTCAATATCATCATCAGCCTCCTCAATGAACATCACGTTCCAATTCAAGCCTGGTATGTAGTAAATGCCATTCCAAAAAAATGGTCCGTCTCAAATTTTGATGCGGAAAAAAGTTCTTTGGTCGTAGAGTCCATCACCTTGAGTTATCAATATTTTGACATCATCAGTGTTGACTCTCTCCTTTCTTTGGGAGGTAGTATTGCGGGCTCAGCAAGTATCAGTTTCTAAATCCTAAAGTGATGCCAATTGAAATAAAAGAACTGTTTATAAGAGCTTCTGTAGGCAATAACAATGAAGAACGTCAGCAGAAGGGTACTCCATCCCAAAATGTGGAAATTCTGAAACAAGAATTAATTGAAGAAGTAACTGAAGAAGTTCTCAGGAAATTAATCCTTAAAAATGAACGCTGATGCTGGACTTTGGCCATAAAGTAGAGAAACTATATGTAGAACCCTATAAGGATGCGGAATTTTCCCAGCCTGTACCTGAAAGTAAATTCAGTGCATTGATCAATCCTGCGACCTATAATTTCAGCTATAAATTTGAATTTGATGAAAGTCAAGCTCCCGGGACATCTTCCACCAACCTGAAATTCAACAGGATTTTGCCCAGGGATCTGAAATTTGACTTCTTGTTTGATGGTACCGGTGTCGTCAAAGACATGTCAGTGTTGAGCCTAGGGATTGCCAATCCATTTGCAAAGCCCGTTACGGTCACTGAGCAAATAGAGGAATTCAAAAGAAAAATCATTGATTTCCAATCAGACAGGCACCGTCCTTATTACCTGAAGATCCATTGGGGGGAATTGCTCTTTGAATGTGTCCTCAAGCAGATGGATATTGAATACAAAGTGTTTGCCCCTGATGGAAAACCGATTAGAGCAATCGCAAAATGTCAGTTTGCAGAAACCATCGCAGATAAAAAAAGGGCTCCCAAAGAAAACCGGCAAAGTCCCGACATTACGCATGAACGGTTGTTCAATGCCACAGACAGGCTTGACCATCTGACTTTTAAAATCTATGAAATGGACGAGCCTTATATTCAGATTGCATCATTCAATGAGCTCGATGGGTTTAGAAAAATCCAAGCCGGAACAAAGATTTATTTTCCTCCAATAGAAAAATAATCCAATCCCATGCCTGTACTGCTAAATAAAGAATTGGTCACCCATAAAGTACTGCTTGGCAGCGGTCCTGATTCCCCTGCAACAGAGATAATCCCTTCAAATTTGCAAGTTTTGGATATCACCGTTTACAAGGAATTGGACAAAATCCCCTATGCCTGTCTCAGGATTGTTGATGGTTCTGCGTCCGAATCCGATTTTATTTTAGGTAACAGCGGTCTGTTCAACCCTGGCAAAAGCATCGATATCCAACTTGGATATAACAGTTCAGATCTGTCAGTTTTCAGTGGACAGATCATCAATAATTCCCACACTGTAAATGGCAGGCAATCAACCCTCAACCTTACCTGCAAGCACCAATCAGTGAAGATGACCATCTCAAAAAACTTCAGACATTTCAATGATTTGAGTGACGAGGACATTGTAGAAAATTTATTTCAGGAAAACGGTATCACAGAATTGGATTTTGAGTCGTTTGGAAGTGTTCATGAACAACTTGTCCAAGCCAATGTTTCGGATTGGGACTTTGCCCTTTCCAGAATTGATTCCAATGGGATGGTCTGCAATATCAGTGATTCTGTCAATGTATTCAAACCTGATCCATCCCAAGATCCGAAAGTAACTTTGGTTTATGGGGAAAATATTCTTGCATTTAGGACAGAATCAGATATCCGTAGCCAATCAGCATCAGTCAAAGCTTTTTCTTGGGACTATGCCAACCAATCAGTCAATGAATCTGAAGGGAATCCATTCCTTAATGCTGCACCAGGAAATATATCAGAGGCTATACTTGCCGATTCCCATGGCCGGGAGTTCAAAATCAAGACACCGGTAATGCTGGACAACCAAACCCTTCAGGTTTTGGCAGATACCAAAAAACAAAAACAATCACTTTCCAAAATAAAGGGAAAAGTGAAATTCTACGGCACAGCTGATCTAAATCCCGGAGATTGGATTTTGTTGGAAGGTGTTGGAGATCAATTCAGCGGCAAGGCATTTGTCTCAGCTTTGCAGCATAATTGTAATAATGGGAACTGGGTTACAGAAGCTACTATAGGTTGGAACGAAGACTTTTATTCCGAAAAATTCAATCCATTTTCCCCAAGTGCAGAAAACGGTCAGTTTTCAAAAATGCCAGGATTACAAATTGGTATTGTCACAGACATATTGGATCCTAAAGGAGAAGGCAGAGTCAGGGTCAGCCTTCCGGTAATTAACCCAGACGATGCAGGGATTTGGGCAAGGGTTGCAACACTAGATGCAGGGAATAACCGAGGGACATTTTTCAGACCTGAAATCGGAGATGAGGTGATTATTGGATTTATGAACGGTGATTCATCCCACCCGGTCATTTTGGGGATGCTTCACAGCAGCTCGAACCCGACACCTTTTGAACCGGAAGATTCCAATGATCAAAAAGGATATGTGTCCCGTTCGGAAATCAAAATCACCATCAATGACGGAGATAAAAGTATAATTATAGAAACACCGGGTGGCAGGATAATTTCATTGGACGATAACGCAGGCGAAATCAATATAAAAGACGACAATGGAAACTCCATAAAAATGGACAGTAGCGGAATTACGATTGATTCTCCGAAAGAAATCAACATTAACGCCGGTTCAGCTTTGAATCTTGCAGCTCCTGAAATTGGTATCAAAGCCGATATGGCTGCCAGTTTTGAGGCCTCTGGGAGTATGAGTGTAAAAAGTGACGGTACCGCCGAAATTAAAGGTGCCATGGTAGATATTCAGGGAAGTTTGGTCAAAATCAATTAGATATGCCTCCAGCAGCAAGAATTACCGATATGCATGTCTGTCCGATGGTTACAGGAACTGTCCCACATGTGGGCGGTCCAATCCTACCCGCTGGTGAAGCAACCGTTTTGATCGGAGGGTTACCTGCAGCAAGAATTGGGGATATGGCCACCTGTACCGGACCACCTGATACAATTATTGCCGGTTCGGGTTCTGTGCTGATAGGAGGAATGCCTGCTGCCAGATTGGGGGACTCAACAGCACATGGAGGAACCATCGTGTTAGGATGTTTTACTGTATTAATAGGAGGATAGTGTCATGGCAAAAATGCACCAATCATTTCTGGGAAAAGGATGGGGATTTCCTCCTCAATTTGATAGAAGTTCCTCAAAAATAAAGATGCTACAAGACGAGGAGGATATACAAAGCAGTCTTGAAATCCTCCTTTCAACCAAACTGGGGGAACGAGTAATGCGACCTGACTATGGCTGTGATTTGCATGAACTGGTTTTCGAACCTCTCACCACTACCTTCAAAACTTACATGACAGACTTGATCAGAACCTCCATATTATATTATGAACCAAGAATAGAAGTAGAAAAAATTGATTTAAACGATACAGGTGATCTGGAAGGAAGGATTCTTATAACAGTCACCTACAAAATTAGAGCAACCAATTCCCGCTTCAACTTTGTATATCCATTTTACAAAAATGAAGGAACTGACCTAAAATAAGAGAATTTTATATGGCATGTAATGATAAAAATCCATTGATCCGAGAAGGAGTTGACCGACTCAACAGAGTATTGGCATCCCTCTCACCGGGTTCTGCACCTGTTGATGACAGGTCAATGGAAGACCTTATGCTATTTGCGAAAAGATATGCCGCCTTTTTGAATTACAAAAACCCGGAAAACAATAATGAGGGTCATTGGGAAGATTTGATGAAAGTGGATATCAGCTATGTTTTGGCTGTACTATTGTCATTTGATGTTTTTAAGATCTCTGATTATATCAAGCTTTTATATAAAAAAACAAAACTGGCCATTTCAGCTAACGATGAAACAGAATCCAGAAGGGAATTCAAATACTTATTCGATCTGATTTTTTCAATCGCCTACACTATTGATGAGCAATGTTCCTATCTGAAAGATGAACCGGACTATCAACTTGTGATCAGATCCTTAATAAAAACCAAGCTCAATTCTCCGTTTTCAAAACTGTATAATTCCAAAAAGGACAATCAGGACCTGTTCCTCTTATCCAACAAGACTGACCCCTCTGCCCCAATCACGACCATCAATTCAAAAGGGACGATCCATTGGGCCAATTTTGAATTAACTGATGAAAAGTTAAAGATTACGATTCCGGGAACAGTTACTGTTGAGAAAATCAGTCATTTAATAAATCATAATGTCTTCAATAATCAGATCAACCTGTTATTGTCCGGTATTTCTACCATCCTTGCAAAATCAGAGCAATTATTGCAAAAATCACTTTCAGAGTATTCAAAGCACGAACCTCATTATGCTTTGTTTCTGGCATTTTTGAAATTGTTTAAAAATGCTCAGGACAGTATAAACCAATATACAAAAAGCCACCTGGATTTTTATTACAAAGATGTTTTGAGACTCAAAAACCAAAGCCCGGCACCTGATAAAGCTCATTTGGTCATTGGTCTTCAAAAACACATCCAACAGCATTTACTTGCCCAAGGCACCCTGTTCAAAGGTGGGAAAGATGTTTTGGGTAAAGAAAGACATTATGCTTTAACTGAAAACGTAGTCTTTAATCAAGCTGCCGTTTCGGACATCAAAGCTTTTCAGATTCACGGAAAGAATTTATTGTCTTTTTCAAAAGCCAATTCATTTGATGGCAATGGAGAAGAATTCGAAGGAGATGATAAAAGCTGGTATGCATTTGGGAAAAAACAGAATACTCCTACCTCAGAGGCAGGGTTTGCTATTGCCTCAAACTTGCTCTTTTTGAAAGAGGGACGTAGGACCATAGATATTCTTGTTCAATTTGCAGACGCCCCAAAAACCAAATTTAAGTTCATAACCACCAGATTTTCCGGCAGAACCAGCATTATTCCCTTTGAAGTTGGTTTGACTGGGGAAGAAGAATGGGTGAATCAAAAGGTAAATGGGGTTTATGATGGGGAAAAGGGAACATTAAATTTAAGAATTATTTTGGATGTGGAAGAACAACCCATTTTGCCCTATTCTGAAAATATCCATGAAAGCAATTTCAATACCACCCTCCCACTTTTGACTGCAAGAATGGTACAAACAGAAAGCCGTGTTGCCTATTCTGAGTTGATGAATTCTAAGGTTTCTTCCATTAAATTGGCTGTAGATGTCAAAGGGGTCAAGGACTTGGCACTCAATAGTGACGGCGGTTCAATAGATTCTTCAAAACCATTTAAGCCATGGGGGGATTTTCCAAAAAAAGGGGCAAGCTTTTACATAGGAAGTAGGGAGATTTTTCAAAAAAATCTGGATTCCCTCATTTTGAATTTTCCCGTTGGTGTAACTTTTACAAGTAGCTACCTCCACAAAAACAAATGGAATGTCTATACTGTCGAAGATATCAAAAATGGCAGGTATAGAATTAAACCAAATACAGGGTCAACATTATTAGAACCAGCCTCATTGGATTTTTCCCAAAATCAAATCTTACAGGCTTCATCTTTTGAGGGCTATCTGCGTCTGCAATTGGTCCCAAATGATTATAGCATGAAGGAATTTATGATAAAAGTAAGCACCTATGTAAATCAGATGGTTGAAAGGGCAAAAATTACAGAACCGACAGATCCAGAGCAAAAACCAGGAACCTCTACGAGAACTTCCTCCATTTCTTCTGCCATTAAATCCGCAAATCCCATTACAGATCAAATTTTGTTTGAATTTGAGAAAGCAGGTTTTAAGGGGGAATACATTGAAATGATTCCAACTTTATCACAGATTCTAGTCAATACCAATATTCCAATCCCCGTAGCGGAGGAAGTGATTGCGGAAAATTTTTCCATTGACTATCGCGCATCTCAAAATATAACCTCAGTTGACATTGACCCAAATAGACATTTTTTTTATCATTTGAATCCTTTTGGATATGCCCACCAAACCATTTCAGACGAATTGTCTCTTATTCCCCAATTTAGCCGGCAAGGGGAGCTTTTGATTGGGATCGAAAAGGCTGAAGCCCCATTGACCGTTCAATTGCTTTTCTTGTTGGTAGAAGGAAGTTCCAACCCATTGAAAAACCAAGAACCTGTTTTATGGCATTTTTTGGACAAAAACAATAAATGGATAGAATTCGAAAAAAGCAGGATCATTGACGGCACCATCAACCTCACCAGTTCGGGTATTGTATCAGTCAATTTCCCGAAGGAAGCTTCTTTTGAACATACCGCGTTAGAATCAGGACTATTATGGATCCGTGCTTCAGTAGCCCAAAATACTGATGCAGTCTGCAAAATAATCGACATCAAAACACAAGGTGCTTTGGTGGAGCTTGTTCAGGAAGGAGAAGTCGAGTACCGCAATATCCTATCTTCCGGAAGTATTGCCAAGCTTAAAAATTCAGACAGTGCGATAAAAAAAATTGAACAGCCTTTGGATTCCTTTCATGGAAAGGTAAAAGAGATTGACTCAGACTATTACCAAAGAGTAAGTGAAAGGTTAAGACACAAACAGAGAGCGAAAAGCATATGGGACTATGAACATTTGGTACTTCAACAATTTCCCGAAATCCATAAAGTAAAATGCCTCAACCACAGTGGCTTTTATCAAGAAGTTGGTACCAAAGTGTTTTGCGAAAATTTTCCGGGAAATGTGACCGTAATCTGCATTCCCGACCAAAAAAACAAATCTTATTTGAACCCCCTCAGGCCATACACACCGATAGGTCTTTTGACGGACATCTTCATTTATCTGTCAAGAATTAACAATCCATTTGTTAAGTTACACGTGGTCAACCCAAGATTTGAGGAAATCCAAGCTGATTTCGAAGTCCGGTTTCATGATTTTATGGATGAGGTGTTTTATCGAAACCTGCTTGACATGGAAATTGAACAATTCCTTTGTCCTTGGGCATTTGATTCCAATTCCAAAATCACTTTTGGTGGAAGTATCCATCAATCAACCTTGATCAATTTCATAGAAGAAAGACCCTATGTCGATTTTATGAGTTGCATAAAGTTACATCATATCATTCGTGACGATAATGGAAATGTGTATCAAAAAAAATCAGACTTGGAGGAAGTGAACGCAACAAGTGGAAGATCGATATTGGTTTCCCACTTCGATGAAAATCAACCGGAGCCGCGACATAAAATCAAAGTAATCCAAATCTGTGATTGTTGATGAAGGAAAATCTGTCCATATCGAAAAACCCCATTTTACCCCCATCCATGGATTATGAATGGTTAAGGAACGAAGGCCTGAAATATATTGAGACCTTGGCTCATGATTCCTGGACAGATTACAATGCGCATGATCCGGGAATTACCATATTGGAAGTACTTTGTTATGCCATTACAGAATTAGGCTATAGATCTGATTTTGAAATGAAGGACTTGCTTTCGGGTTCGACAGAACAGACATTTTTTACAGCCCGGGAAATCCTGACTTCAGCACCCTGGACAATTACGGATTATAGAAAACTTCTGGTGGACATTGCAGGCATTAACAATGCTTGGATCATTACCGATCCAAAACAAGAAGTCGCTATTTATGCCAATTGTGAAGAGGATAAATTGCAGTATGTTCCAACAGATCAGGAAATCAAGCTAAGTGGTCTATATACCGTTTTGTTGGATTTGATGATTGATCCGGAACTTGGAGATCTTAATACAGGAGACATAGTACTTGAAAATATAGCTTTCGAATTGAACCCCATGGTCCAAATTGAAGAGGGAGAGTTTCAGCTAAAATTCGAATTCCCTTCGGTAAATGAAGTTGAGAGTGGGATGTTGAAAATGGACCCCCAATCTTTGACCATCCAACAAAACCCGGAGGAAAACAAGAGTTACATTTTTCATTTGGAATATGAAGATGGGGAAACAAAAGATCTGAATTTCAAGGTTACTATACCCAAAAACCCTACAAAAGGAAAAATACAGGAAAGTCATATTTGGCTCATGCTCCAGGATGTTGATTTTGGGACTCTCATTTTCGAGACCTATTTGGAAAAAATCCACAAGGCCAAAACCATTATCGACAACGCCGCAAAAACCCTACATGAAAATAGAAATCTATGTGAAGATTTTATAAAAGTGGAACCGATAAGTTCTGAGGAAATCGCTTTTTGTTTTGATGTAGACGTCAAACCACATTCAGACATCGAAAAAATCCAGGCTGAAATCTTCTTTGTCATAGAAAACTACCTCAATCCTCCCATTTCTTTCTATACACTCAAAGAATTAATGGAAGATCAAATCCCTGTGGAGGAGATTTTCGAGGGACCCAACCTGAATTATGGATTTATCCTTACCGAGGAAATAGAAAATGCACAACTTCGTCAAATTGTATATGCTTCTGATATCATCAACCTTTTGATGGACATCGAGGGAGTTCTTAGCATCCGCAATTTTTTGATGACCAAATATGACAAAGAAGGAAAAGTCCTTCCCGGATTTTCGGGTTTGTCATGGTGCATGAAAATCAGTCCCTTGCACAAACCGGTTTTGAGTAAGAACCATACCAAAATTATATTCTTCAAAGAGGGGTTCCCCTTTTTATCCCGCTATGGGGAAGTATCAGATACGATTGTTTTGTTGCATGCCCAAAATTCCCGTGGCAAACTCAGTCTCAATCAATTTGACCTGGGAATTCCAAAAGGGACCAAAAGAGACACCCTAAGCTACTGGCCTGCCCAATACGATCTTCCTATGACATTTGGTGTTGGTGAATTTGGTTTACCAAGCAATGCTGACAGCCTAAGGAAAGCCCAACAACAACAGCTGAAAGGCTACCTGATGTTCTTCGAACAATTGCTTGCTGATTTCTATGCCCAACTCTCCCATTCAAAGAATCTGTTTTCCACCTCTGACATTAAACAAACTTACTTTGCCCAATACCTTGGGGAAATAAAGGAAACAGAGAACCTTTTTGACCCAAACCTTAAAAGGGCAATTGAAAATGATTCTTCAGATTCTTTAGGTCAGGAATTATGGCAAAAATTGTATGAAAACAAGAATGATTTTTTTGACAGACGGAACAGGTTTTTGGATCATCTTCTTGGTCGATTTGCCGAATCCTTCCAAGATTATGCGCTGCTTATGTACAGGATAAATTATGAAAATCTCAGTGAAGAAAAAATTCAACAGCAAGAAGCTATTGATATTAAAATCCGCACGCTGAAATCCTATTCAGAAGTCAGTTATGCCCGAGGTCTCGCATTCAATTATTTTCCACAAACTCCCGATTTTTCTTTGGATGAAGGAAGATTATGGGATACTAACAATGTTTCAGGTCTGGAAAAAAGAATAAGCTACATGACAGGAATCAAGGATTTCAACAGGAGATTTCTTTACTGTATCAAAAATGTAGAGATTCTATGTGAAGAAACCCAAGCAGGTGAGGAGATTCATTGCAATCATTATTTCTCACTGACAAGCAGATCCGGGATCATCTTGAATTCCAAAAAATTTGAAGTTAAGTCCGAAGCTGAAGCAGTCCTTGAGGAAGTTATGGAACTTGGCATTCACCCTGAAAACTATCATTATACGACAAAAAAAATAAAACTCAAAAAACAAAATATCATCATTTTGGAAAGCACGCAGACATTTGATACTGAGGAAGAAGCCTTGGAAGAAATCAGTGAAATTGTTACAGAACTGAGCAATCCATGTGCTGACCCCGAAGGACTTCATTTGATCGAACATTTGTTACTCAGGCCGAGAACAAGTGAATTTAAATTGATGGAGGTATGTCTGCACGATTGTGATTGTCTATGCGAACTTGATCCTTATTCTTTCAGGGTTTCGGTGATTCTGCCACATTGGCCAAGGCATTTCGACAACATGTATTTCCGGAAATATTTTGAAAGAAAAATGAGGGAGGAAGCCCCGGCCCATATTCAATTAAAAATATGTTGGGTTGGAAATGAAGCATTAAGGCAATTTGAAATAAGTTATATGGATTGGGTAGAAACCTTGGCAGCGTTTAGTCAGGACTCCCAAAATCAAGAAGCGTTTAGGGAAGCAAATGATCGGTTAATTGAAATCATAGCAAACCTGAACTCAGTATATCCCAAAGCTACCCTTCACGATTGTGAAGAGAGTGACATAGACAAAAACCCGGTAAAACTGGGCCATACCACATTAGGAACTCAAAAATTTATATAACCATGCAGGCTTTACAATCATATCCCGTTTTCGAAGCTGATCAGGTTCTTTCCAATGCCCACCTGAACAACCTATTGAATTATTTGGAACAGCAGGAACGGCTGACACGGATCAAACTCGTGGGCAGGGGAATAGTCTGCGGAATGGAAATCAACAGTTCCAATCAGGGAATTGCCATCAGTAAAGGCTTTGCATTGACTTCCCAAGGTTACATGGTACAGGTTTGTGAAATCAGATATACCCATTATGTTCCATATCAATCTCCTGAGTTGCCCAATGACCTGTATTTTTTGAAACAATGTGAAGAAGCTTCCCGGGAAGGTATCCAATTCTATGGAAGTCAAAATGTACTTGAATTGATCCCTGAGGATGATTCCGATGTGGAAGAAAAAGCGGGTATCAATAGCCTTAATCTTCAGGATTATGTTGTCATTCTATTTTTAGAGGCCGAACAGATTGATCTCAAAAACTGTGACACGCAGGATTGTAATGACAAAGGCAGCCGAATGGATTTTATATTAAAACCATTATTGGTCAGAAGACAGGATTTAAATACTCCCGCGATTATTGAGTTTTTCCCAAATTTGTTGAAAAGGTTCAATGTTCCTGTTGGGGAAATGAATACCTCAGGTGATATTCTGCAAGGATTTTTGGATATTACGGATGACACCACCTTGGGCAATCTATCGAAAAACCTCTCTAATAGTTGGGAAAGGTTTGCAGTTCCTTTGGGCCTCTCTCAAGAAAACCCATTAAAGGACCTGAACCTTGTTGAATTCAGAAAAAGATTGGATGACAACCCAATACAAAGGATTTACCTACAATATTTTTATGATTTCGTGGATGATCTGATCAAGGCACACACAGAGTTTCAGTCTAAGGTAAATGAAGTATTCGGGCAATGTTGCCCGGATGAAATGGAATTCCCCCTTCATATCGGATTGGGTTTGGCAAATGAGAATACCCAATTGGGAAGGAGGAATGCTTTCAGGCATTATTTCGAACCTTCTCCGATCCTAGACGGCCAAAGCAAAAAGGTGGATGAAGCTGCTTTGTTGCTGGAAAGGATAGTTGCCATGGTAAAAGGGGTATCCTTTGAAAAATTAAATCCACAAGAGTCTATAATCATCACCCCAAGTAATTTAGGTCATGAATTTTTATCAAAAAGGGCTATCCCCTATTTCTATGAATTTGCACCGCTAAACCTTCTTTGGAGCTTTAAACAAAGCTATAAAGGAAATGAGTCCTTCAACCTGGGCTATAGGGCTGCGTCAATTGCAACTTCTCCGGAACAAGTAAAAAATCCTCTATTATATGACATTGAGAGTTTTGACTCTTTTAGGATTGAGGGCCATATAGGAAAGAACTACCAAGTGGCACTTCGCGAGATAATCGGTCAGAAACAAGGTTTCAACCTTCCAATAGATGTACTTGCACTCAATGCCATAGATCTTTCTTCCATTCTAAACGGAAAGGAAATCCGGTGCCACATCGAAGACCTCGAGTCAGATTATAGAGTGATGATTACAGGCATTGTATGTCAGCTACAGCAGATAATCGCTTATGTCGGGAATCTGAGACCCCAAAGGACAGTTCCTGCAAGTGATCCAGTATTGGAATCAGTTAAATTGAGGGATTTTTACATATCAAAGAATTTAAGGGATATTCAGAAGACCATTAAAAATGATATCTCCAAAAATCAGGCAATCAGTGTAAACAATTCAGAAATCATTTCCAAGTTGGCATTAAGGGATGTTGAACCGGGAGAAAAACTAGCTGATTTGGTTGCTCTTGATTTGGGAAATTTTATAGTAAACTACAAACCACTCTACGCACATATCATAAAGCAACCGGATCTATTGTTGATTTTTTTGCAGCAACTCGCAGAAATTGTAAAATACCTTCTTTCCAAAGACCTGCAATCCTTTGATGAAGATGCATATGGAAATTTATGGACCCCTTATTCCCAAACTGTTGAAAAATTGATTTTGGAAGCACCGAATTCCGAAAATCAGGAATTCCAGAGATATTTTTCAAGAAGCAATCATGAATTGTTGTTCAAGTGCCCCAACGAGCGTCTTTTCGCTTTGAGGGAAGAATTCAAAAGCAGGGTAGAGCAATATTATGCTGCTGTCAATTTCAGTGAATATTTCAAAAAACATCCAGGCTTGGAACATAAAGCAGGAGTACCCAAAGGTGGTACTTTCATCATTGTTTACCACGGTGTTCCCAGACAAACTGCAACCCGTCCAAACCTTAGTTTTGTTGGCGAAATTGCAAACATCAGAGATGTGCCTAATTTGGCATTAAGAGAGGTTAATGTAGGCAGCTCAATTTCAAATTCTTCAAATATCCTCACCAACAAAAATATATTAACCACCAATGTTCCATCCCTTAAAAAGACTGAATATGCCTTTGCCTCGGACCTGATAAAAAACCTAAATCTTGGATTTGATATTTCCAAAATTATTGAAGCGTTGGATTTAAGGGACAGGGAGATAAAAGACCTCCCTTTGAGAATTCCTGAAGGCACTGTTATAGCTGATTTTTATCTCCCATATATGTGCTGCAGTGATTGTCAGCCTATAGCCTATATTCTCCCCGAAGAAAAAGAACCGGAAAATATAGGACCGGTAGCCGATGCAGGACCGGATCAAACTATTCCATTTACCCGGCCTACCACCGCCACACTTGACGGATCTGCTTCATCAGATGAAGATGGTACAATCACGGAATTTTCCTGGATCCAGGAGAGTGGAGATTCCACAGTCATTGATACTCCAGAGCAAGCACAGACCACAGTTCAGTTCGAATCTCCGGGGCAGTATGTTTTTATTCTCAAGGTGACAGATGACAAAGGGGCCTCAGCTGAAGATAGTGTAACCATCAATGTTACAGCACCTGAGAATATCCCACCGATAGCAGAAGCCGGACCTGATCAAACAATTACCTTCATTCCAACGGCGCCGGTTACAGCAAACCTGGATGGATCAGGGTCAACTGATAGCGATGGGACCATCACCGTATTTTCCTGGTCCCAGCAAAGCGGACCAACAGCAAGGATCAACACCCCTGATCAGGCACGGACAAGTGTTGTGTTCCCATCTCCAGGTCAATTTGTTTTTGCACTCAAAGTGACAGAAGATAGAGGAGCTTCGGCTGAGGATAATGTTACCGTCAATGTGATAACCCGTCAAAACAATCCTCCGGTTGCAGACGCAGGACAGGACCAATCCATATTCCTCAGAAATCCCAATACTCCAGGAACTGTAAACCTAGATGGAAGGAATTCTTCTGATCCTGAAAACGGGGTTCTTTCATTCAGTTGGTCATTTGAAGGTGGAACTATGACACCGACTATCACCAATCCTGACCAGGCACAAACGACAGTTACAGGGCTTTTGGTAGGCGAATATAGATTCGGACTGAAAGTGACAGATCCAGGTGGAAACAGTAGCAGTGATTCGGTCACAGTACGAGTTACAGTAAGGGGTGGGGATGATGATGTTCGGGTAAAAAATTGCGGTCCGTTCACAGACATTCTCAGGGCTTTTGAAGAATTTGACAGACCGAGTTCAAATGACCTGTTCAACAATTTTATAGAGATGTATTCCCCTTATGGACAAATCAAGGAATTCTTTACAGCAATGAGGATTATTGCTGAAGAACCGGCAGAAAAACAAATTGAATTCTTTGCCAATGAATTGGTCAATACCGGTTTATTGTCTCAGTTTACAGAATGGCTTCAGGCATTACATGACTTATTAATTGAGATCAAACAACTCAGGAGTTTGGCTTTTGCTCTATATAGGATACTGGAGCAGTTAGCTGTATTTATAGCCTGCATCCAAAATGAAGATGTTGATGTTGCTAAAATCCCGATGGAAAATGTATTCGCTTCAATAGAGGACAATGCACATACTTGGGCTGCTCTTAGAGAAAGTGGTGACTTTGGTAGGTTGGAATTGCAACTTGTCCTCAGGATTGCCAATGATATGGCAGCAGCAATGGCTCAAATAGAGGGAAACGGTGAAACGGATTCCAAACCAAAATACCTCAACCAACTCAAGAATATAAGAGCCATTCTTTAATTTGAAACGATGTCCGGCCTTCAAAACCATAAAATCCATACCGCATCCCTTCAAGTTGACTTTGAAGGAATGGAGGACGGATTGGGAATGCATGAAAGTCTGAGCTTATTTTTTCATGAAAAAATTGAACCTGCATTACAGAAAATTTTTGATGAAAGAAGTGCTTACGATTTGACATTTAAAATTGAAAAACTCGAATTGGATTGCGGTTTTTTGGATAATAGCGATTGGGAAAAAAAACTCCTGGACAGGATCATTGAGCAGGTAGAAACAATATTAAAAGCAAAACAACATAAGACTGAGGATCTAATGAGTACAGTCAAAAGTGCTGAAGATGTCTTTATTTTTTTTGTCGCAAAAGGGTATTTTCCATGGAACAGCCCTTTCAGGAATGTTTTGGATTTGGAAGAAGAACTTGAAATAAATGAATCATTGATCAAACGCCTGGTCAATTTATCCAACAAATCCGGAAATATTATTCCAAGAATCTCAGGTTCTTTCTCTAAGTTTTTCCCGGAAAAATTGGTTGAATTTATTGTTCGCAATGAAACTGGCTGGATCAAAAAATATGTGATACAAGGACTGAAACTACCGAATAGAACCCACTATTTTCTTAAGGAATATTTGACTATTTTATTCCAATCCATGAAAAATGAAATTGGTTTGGAACCAGTTTTATTATGGACAAATATTATCAATAACAAGCCTCTTTTCCAGACCCCAGGTTTTTTTGAATTTTTTGTGGATAAAATAATTAAGAATGAAGAAATAAGAGAAAATTTTCAATTGGCAGTGTTTACTTCCACCGAAATTCAGCCTGAAGGGATTAAACAGGTGAAAAAATTGATGGATAAAATAATTTTTATTGATCCACAATTAAAAGGCAACAGTTGGTTTAGGAAAATCAATTTGTTTTTGGAAGATCGCAATCTATCCCAATCAACAGAAATAGAGAACACAACAAAAGTGCAAAATTCAAGTATATCATCCGTATCTGAAAGTTCAAGTTTTGAACAAACCCATACCTCAATCCCTGAACGGAGTGATCCAAAGTATCCAGATAACTTTATATTTATAGAAAACGCGGGAATGGTACTTCTGCACCCTTTTTTACTTCCATTTTTTGAAAATATCAATCTAACCAGAGAAAATAAATTTTTATCCCAAAAGTGGAAGAATCAGGCTATTCAAGTTCTGGAGTATTGTACTTGGGGTGAAAACGGGCATAAAGAAAATTACCTGCCACTTAATAAAATCCTCTGCGGAATGAATCCCGAAGCGGTCTGGGAAAGGGAATCTGAAGTAACGGACAATTCCAAAATGGAATGTGAGGAATTACTGAAAGAAGTCATCAAACATTGGGCAGCCTTGAAAAACACAGGCATCAATGGTCTAAGGGAAACTTTTCTTCAAAGACCGGGCAGGCTTTCACACGGTCAAAATGGTTGGAAGTTAACGGTAGAACAAAAAGCAGTGGATGTTTTGTTGGGTAGCCTTCCTTGGGGCATTGGAATTATCAAGCTGCCTTGGATGCCTGAAATGTTATTTGTGGAATGGAATTAATCGGAAGCTATGCACGGAGAAATTCAAAATATCATTTCATATCTTCAAACTGTCACCTCACTTAGGTTGACGTGCCATTTTGAAGAAAAACCGTTTTCACTTCCTGACTTTGAAATACTTGGAGATTCGCCCTTATCAGTTTTTCTTAAACATTACAATTTAAACAAGGAAGAAGTTATTCTACTGTCATCGGCATTGGTCCCACATATTATTCCGGGTTTCTTTGACAAAATTATTGAAGCTTTTCTACTCAAAGGAGGGAATTTTCCCGAATTCGGAGGGATTAAAGGTGATAATCAAAGAGGAATGCTTCCTACAGGTGAAACGGTCCTTTTCATTGTAGCTGGAACTGACCTGACCGAAAGATTGAAACATCTCCCTCTTTTTGATAAAAGCAATCAATTGTTTAAACATCATATTTTAAGATTGACACAAGTCAAAACAGGGGAACCATATCTAAGTGGAAAACTCCTGATTGAGGCTGAATTTGTAGAAGTATTTACCACAGGAAAGGTTAGCCTGCCATCTCTTAGCATCGATTTCCCCGCCGAACATCTCCAAAGCCAATTGGTATGGGAGGATTTGGTTTTACCTGACCAAGTCTGGTCCCAGATCAAAGATCTTCAGATTTGGCTAAAACATAAAGATACCCTCCATAGAGATTGGAATTTGGGAAGAAAGCTTAAACCGGGATACAGGGCATTGTTTTATGGTCCACCTGGGACAGGTAAAACCATAACTGCTACTCTATTGGGGAAATATACCCAAAAGGAGGTTTTTAGGATTGACCTTTCCATGGTCGTTTCAAAATATATCGGAGAAACAGAAAAAAACCTCGCGACCCTGTTTGACAAAGCGGAAAATAAAGATTGGATCCTATTTTTTGATGAGGCCGATGCGATTTTCGGGAAAAGGACAGGTGTACGGGATGCACATGACAAATATGCCAATCAGGAAGTTTCCTATCTATTGCAAAGAATTGAGTCATATAATGGCTTGGTCATTTTGGCCTCGAATTTTAGAAGCAATATAGATGCAGCATTTGTCAGAAGGTTCAATGCTATCATCTACTTCCCTCCTCCAAAGGTAGAAGACCGTTTATTGCTTTGGGAAAAATCACTGCCACAATTGATAAGTCTGGGCAAAGATTTGGAGTTAAGAGAAATAGCAGAACGCTATGAACTGAATGGATCGCATATCATGAACATAGTTCAGTACATATCTTTGGTCTCTTTGGAAAGCAGAAATTTCATATTGACCAAAGACCTGATGATCAAAGGGATCAAGAGAGAGTTGGAAAAAGAGGGGAAGTAAATTCAATCAAAAGTTAAATAGTCAATTCTATCCGAAATATGGAAGGCCTCAAAAAAAAGAACAAACCCACTACTTTTGAAAAACATCAAAAGAATGATTTATTCTTTAAGCCGTTGGTGATTCAACCCAAGTTAAAAGTCAATTCCCCAGGGGACAAATATGAACAGGAAGCTGACAGCATGGCTGACCAGGTAATTCAAATACTTTCGCAACCTCCATCAAATCAAGATTCTCTTCTCGATCCCGGCAAAACAAATCAAAGAACCCCTTTTTTTACCTCGGATAGCAAATCAAAATTTTTGAAGCCGGTCCAAACTTCGGTTCCAACCAATGCACCTATTCAGGCCAAATGTAAGGACTGCGAGGCTGAAGATAAAGAAACAACGGAAGAAGAGGGGATCCAAAGAAAACCTGAGCATCTTACTTTTCATCAGGCTGATGGCGATGAGGATGGCGAAGATCCAAACCTGATGGCAAAACAGGGAAATAGTAAAACCCCACCTGTCTCTGCTGAAACAAATGCCCAACTTTTTGCCTCAAAAGGCAGCGGTGATCCTTTGCCAAAAAATACCCGATCAGAAATGGAACGGGGTTTTGGTGTTGATTTTTCCAATGTAAGAACACACACCGGATCCTCTGCAGTCGACATGAGCAAAAATCTGGGTGCCGAAGCTTTTACCCATGGCTCTGACATCTACTTCAATTCGGGAAAATTTGATACACAATCCAATGAAGGAAAAAGATTGCTGGCGCATGAACTGACGCATGTGGTGCAGCAGGGTAGTGGATATCATGGCGACAAAATGATCCAACGTGAGATATTTGGGAATCAGGTAATATTTAATTCTCAGGATGTTTGTCCCCCACAGGCTGAAATTCAGCAATCAGGAACAAAAGATTCAATGATCGCGGAGGAGCTTTATGGAAATTCGGAAATACCAATTGATTATATTGATGAACATAACATAAATGTAGATTATGAAAATCTGCTTGATGTTTGGAAACCAATTTTTGTAGATTGTGTGTCCCCTGAAATTTCAGCGAAGAATAAATCGGAAATTCCGGTGGAGCAGATGCAGTGCAGGGCTGATGTCGAATTTATTGGAGAAACGGAAATGACTGAAGCAACCGTGTCGGCTTCAAAAGGTATCCGGCTCCATACATCGCCTGATCCTTTAGATTGCGATTACATTAATAAGATTGGCATATCATCAATTATTTATCCAAAAGACACTATAGTAATTGTAATAGCATCAGGAAATATAAATAATGCTGGTTGGGTAAAATTACAAACGCTGGATAGCCATGAAGGATGGATAGAAGAACGCTTCATTACACGCACCCAAAGGAATGATTTAAAAGATGCGGTAACCAAAGAAAAATATGTTATTCAGGCAGGTGAGAATCTTGAAGGGGTCATCAAGCAGCAATATAAAGACTATTCTTATAATACAGGGAATGATAGAAGAACCATCGCTCATGCACTTTATATTCTGAACAAGGATGAAAGCAAAGCCTTTTATTTTGAAGGAAAGGGAGAATCCTGGTGGAAAGATTTCCTTGACTCAGATTTTGCCGAAACTAGAAACATTTATGCGACTATAAGACTTAGAGAAGGCAAGTTAATCCGACTTCCTAGTAAAGCTTACATTGATTTACTTAGGGATAAGGGCCAAGTTGGTGTTCGTCCTGATTGGAAAAATACCGCCATAGAATTTGCCAGGAGCATTGAGGGTTTTGTGGAAGGTGCAATCTATGGATTTGGAAAAGCAATTGTAGATACAGTTGTTGGATTGTGGGATCTTGTGAAAGGTATATTTACTGGGGAGCTTTTTGAGCAGGCATATGATTTTTATAAGCAGATTGAGGCAAATGGAGTAAAATATTTATGGGAATTGATCAAAGGCTTTTTTATTGGAGTTTTCAAAGATTTTGAAAATGCTTGGAATAATCCAAATCCCTATAAAAAATGGTTCTTTTTTG
Organism: Aquiflexum sp.; assembly: GCF_041749095.1. Taxonomy (GTDB): domain Bacteria; phylum Bacteroidota; class Bacteroidia; order Cytophagales; family Cyclobacteriaceae; genus Aquiflexum. Next base: position 26,676 of record NZ_JBGTCA010000437.1, read on the forward strand.
GTGAGATAATAGGTATGATCATTTTCGAAATTGTGATCGCATTTCTTACTGCAGGTGCAGGTTTGGCGAGGCATTTAGGGAAATTGGAAAAGATATTTGATGCAGTACCGGGATTAAGGAAATTGGCTTCCAAAGCCTCCAAAAAAGTAGATGACATTCCAGCAGGAGAAGCAAAAAAATTGGGGCAAGTGAAGGCCGCTGAAGGGAAAATTGAAAACCTTGGCGAAATGACCGGTGAAACCAGAAAGATGCTTAGGGATCCAAAAAATGAAAAACTATTGGATTCTTTAAATGATAACCCAAAAGCAGCAAAGGCTTTAAAAAAATGTGCATCAAATTGTTTTCCTGAATTTGCCACACCGGATCAAGTTAAAGAAATAGATAATTTGCTAGTAAAAATTGATACACATTTTGACAATGCAGACTATGATGCATTAAAAACTTATTTTCATGAAGCAAAAACAGTAGATGAACTTGAAGCAAAAATTGAAACATTACGAAGTGTTTCAAACAAAGTGATTGATGAAAAATCCAGGGGCAGATCACCCTTGTTGGATACTTTGGAAAAGACAGAAAAAGTAAGGAACAGCCCGGGAATTGCACGCGGCGGAGATAGCTTGAGAACTATCAACAAGGTTGAAGATTGGATCATAGACGGTGATTTCAGATTCCTTAGTTTCCCAAAACAAATTGCAACTAAAATGAAAGGTCAAAGATTTAGCAATTTTAGACAATTCAGAGAAACATTTTGGAAATTTGTATCAGAAGACGAAGTATTGAAGCAGGCATTTCCAAGTAGTTCAAACCAAATCGCATTAAAAAAGGGCCACGCCCCTTTCGGAAAAGATGGATCAAAATACGAACTTAATCATAAACACGCTCTTGAAATTATTGATCAAACATATGATGTAATTAACACAGATTTAGTATTTGACTTTGATAACATTGAAATTTTAACCAAAATGACTCATGATTTAATGAAGCAATAATGCTCAACGATATTCACATTTTTGATTAAACGTTACTTTTCCAGACCTTTTGAAATTAGGGTTTTAGGAGTGCGTATTCAGGCAAAAAATCCGAAATTCGTACAATATAAATATTAAGTATATGAAAAAGGTACAAGAAAAGAGCAAATCCCCACTCAGGTCTAATGATCTTGGGTCAGGATCTTTTTTTTCACCAACTTCTGACCAAAGCAAGCTTAAGGTAAACCATTCCACAGACAATTATGAGAAAGAGGCGGATCAAGTTGCCGACAAAGTGGTACAAGGACTGGCAAGTTTATCTCAGGAAACCTTTTCTGCAATTAAAACTGAAAACAATAATCAAAACCAGTCAAAGAATAACCAATTATCAGCCCACAGACCTTCCCTCAATCAAACCAAGTGCGATACCTGCGAAATGGAAAATAAAGAGCTAGGAGATAAAGAAAAAATTCTCAGGAAACCTCTGCCTCAAATTTTTCTAAAAGCTGCTGACAATGCTAAGAATTTGGGTACATCGCCAATGTCAAGGCGGAAGAATTCAGATTCCACTGCTGCCTCACTAAATATCAATACTCCACTTTTTTCCTCAAAAGGAAACGGGGTTCCCTTGTCCAAAAATATCCGGTCAGAAATGGAGCAGGGTTTTGGAGTTGATTTCTCAAATGTAAGGATCCATGCTGATCCCACTGCCGCCAATATGAGCAAACACCTGGGAGCAAAGGCCTTTACCCATGGATCTGACATTTATTTCAATTCAGGAAAGTTTGATTCCCAAAGCCAAGATGGCAAAAAGCTATTGGCACATGAACTGACCCATGTCGTGCAGCAGAGTGGAATGCCAACAGGTAAAATAATGCGCAAAGTGGATGAGGCCAGTGTTGAAGCTGAATATAACACTTGGGCTGACGACAACAAACAGCCAAAAGATAAAACCCATGCTGATTTTCCATGGGCAGTTTGGGATTTCATTAGACCTCAAATTGTAGATATGGCAATGGAACCCTTACCCAAACCACCTGCTTCGGATAAAGCAGCTTTGGAAAAATGGAATGATAATTTTTCCAAAGCAGAAATCATCAGTCGTTGGTTGTTCACATTGAAATCAACCACTAAAGATGTCGATCTACAAAAGGAGGCAGATTCAAAAGGATTTTATATTCTTGATTCTCTTGCAAAGGCAGGATTTGTATCAAAAGCCATTGCTCAATCAGGCTACCTTGAGCCTTCTAACCGCACGTTGGTTTACGACACTATCTTAAAGAACCCATCCCTTGTTTCTGCATCAGAATTTGAAACCATTGTAACTTTTCAATGCAATGGAGTAGCTGATCCTGCTTCAGTACCCATCGTTCAAACTTTTACTGACAAAAATGACTCCCTCTTAAAAAAACTTAATGCCGATCAAACAAAAGCGATTTTCAAAGTATTAGTTACCAAGTACGGTAGCCATGATACGATAATTGATGCTATTGCCGAAGTATTGATGTTTAATCCATCAATCAGGAATTCTGTTTCTGATGCATTGATGTCCGGTACAATCGGTACACCTGACATTATGTTTAAAGTATTAAAGCACAAGTATTTTATCGAGCCTAAGTATGGGGCTACTTTATTGGGTGCATTGAAACCGGCGGGTATGACCAGTGAGGATTATGACGAGAAAAGGATGAAAGATGATATGCCTTGGGTATACACCTACAAACAAAAGTATTATGTTCAGTTTCTGATTGATCTTGCAAATGATCAGGGAATAAAAATACCTGCTCCAAAAACAATGACATTTACAGGTTTGAAGGCTTGGCTCGAGACAAATACAGAAAACATTGGAAATGCTGCTAATAAAAAGTACCCATCCGATCCTGAATCAATATTTGAGATCTATAAAAACATCGCAGATATTTTCTTTTACCATGTTCCACATGATCGTGATGCAGTACCCCATTTGGAAGGAAAAATCAGTCATTTAAAAGAGGGAGAACCTTCAAAAAAACGTTTTGAAGCAGATTGTGATGTTTTTGCAACCTATGCCATGAGGCTGTTTTCTAATGCAGGTTTTGACCCGATAGGGTATATAGCTTTTGTACCCGAAGGCGCAGATGCCCACAGGGCTGCCCATGTTGCAGCCCTTATCAGGAAAGATGGAAAATACTCCATAATCAACAACAAGGGGATTTTGGACACTGGAATTTCAGAATCCTCTGCGGATGAAAAAAAGACCGATGCAATGAAAAAGTTGAGAAAACTTGCTTTTGAAGATACATATGGCAGACCTTTTCCAACAGAACTGAAAATTTATTATGCAGATTCAGAAGCGAAAGGAAAAATGCCTCAGCTTTTTAGGAATCAGGATAGCAGCCTTGAACGAACTGACCTTTAGTGGCTTTCTATTTTAAAAAGATTTATTTTAGGTTTTTCAGGACAAGGTTTCAATTAGATTTTCCATTATTTAACTTAAAATAAAAAATTATGGCTAAGACATACACTTACCGAAAAGGTAAAAAAGTTTACCTGAAGAAAGAACAAGATCAATTGGTCGTAAGGGAAACTCCTGAAGCCTTGGGAAGGATGGGGTTCAGGGGATCATTGCAGCAGGTATCCTCTCACTCAACAAGATTAAGTGTTAAAAGTGAGGAATTGGATTCCACATTGAATGAAATACGCAAAGAAGCTGTGGCCCATCATGCCTATACACAAGAAAGTACCGGAGCTGAGTTTCTGATAACTGACCGGATTATGATCACTTTCAAAGAGGAAGTAAGCAATGAGGTATTGAGTGCCTTTATGGCCAAATATGCCTTGATCTTAATCACAAAATATTCAGACAGGGAATTCCTGCTTCGGTTGACAGACCAAACTGGAATGAATCCTTTGAAATTGGTGGTATTAATCAATGAAACTGAACAAAGCCTTATAGAAAGCTGCGAACATGACCTCAATTAGCGAATGACTATTAGTAACATCAACATTCCTGTAGATCCAAAATATTTGAAGCAAAGCAGGTCAGAATGTTGGTAAATTGAATAAAATGGTCTATTAAAATGGTGTTGGAGTAAATTATACTCTTGCTTTTTTATCCCTGTTATCTGGCCTGTTTGCCAAATTACTGCCTTCAAAAATGAAAGATATTTTTGCCAAACTCATTGAGAAATAGTACCTTAAGATTCATAAGTTCATTATAGAAAATCTAAATGCACTTAAAAAAGTATTTTATTTCCACTAAAATTTTTCATCATCTAAACCCCAATACCCATGATAATTAAAAACCACAGAGTCTTCAAAGATGAACAAAATCTTTTAGACTTTAGACTCAGTCCTATTACAAATAGATCGACACGCAGAATCGATCCGATATTTCTGGTCATCCATTATACCGCAGGTGCAAGCAAGGAAAGTAGTATCAGCTGGTTTATGAATCCACAAGCCAAAGCCTGTTCCCATTTGGTTATTGGAAGGGATGGAAGCATTACCCAAATGGTGCCTTTTGACCAGTTAGCAAACCATGCAGGCCCAAGCTTTTGGCATGGATATTCAGGTTTGAACAGGTTTTCAATCGGAATTGAACTCGACAATCCAGGAAAACTGAAAAGGTCTTTTGATGGCGGCTGGCAGACATCTTTTAATAGAAAAGTCAAAAATGAAGATGTCCATATCGCCAGGCACAAGCACGAACCATTTGAGACAGGCTGGCATTCCTACACGCAAGAGCAAATCCAAGCGACTATCGATATTTCATTATTATTGCATCAGAAATACAACTTTCATGATATCGTGGGGCATGACGATATTTCCCCGAATAGGAAAGCAGATCCTGGACCTGCTTTCCCTATGGAATCCTTCAGATCAAAAGTATTGGGAAGAAACCAAAATGAAACACAGGTTTTCAAAACAACAACAACATTGAATATCCGTTCAGGACCGGGATTGGATAACAGGCTTTTGGAAGAAGGTCCACTTCCTCCAAATACCAGGGTAGAAATCTTGGATGAAAGCCATCTTACATGGAAACTGGTTGATGTACTTGATCCTGTAAATGGCATATCCGGTATTCAGGGATGGGTACATGGGCGGTACATCGCAGAATTATAATCCTTCAAAATGGGGAAATAAACTTTAAGAAAACAACATAATTTTAGAAAAAGCCAGTCTCCCCGACTGGCTATTTTTATACAGACCCTCCATCCTAACAATTCCCCTCACCCAATCTTCAAAGAATCCGCAGGATTCGTCAATGCAGCTTTTAGCCTCTTGAAACCCTATCAGCGGATTGCGTTACTGGTAATTTTTTCCAAAGCTTCAT
>NZ_JBGTCA010000438.1:0-5932 GCF_041749095.1 Aquiflexum sp.
GGCTCCTTGGAAGACAACATGCTTTAGATTCCCCTGGAAATGAACTATATTCCAAGATGAAAAATCTTCTTGTCCTTATTGCTTTGTCTTTTTTGACCCCTTTGGTTTCTGCCCAAACCACATATCCACTTTACGGCAATGACCCCATTCCCAATTCCATTGATGTGCCCGATGAGGAAAAGTCAGAAACCAGTGCAGATGGAATTTTAAGGATCAGTAAAGTAACCAAGCCGACCCTGACAGCATATCTTCCTTCTAAGGAAAAAGCAACAGGACAGGCGGTGATTGTTTGTCCGGGTGGTGGTTATACAATATTGGCAGCAAGCCATGAAGGTTCGGATGTAGCGGAGGAATTTGTCAAAAAGGGCATTGCAGCTTTCGTTCTAAAGTATCGTCTTCCCAGTGATGAGACCATGATCGATAAAACTATCGGGCCCCTTCAGGATGCACAGCAGGCGATCTTAATGGTCAGGGAAAATGCCGGTAAATGGAACATCAAACAGGATCAGATCGGGATTATGGGTTTTTCTGCCGGTGGACATTTGGCTTCCACTGCCGGAACGCATTACAACAACCAAACCATACCAAACCCAAAAGGGACAAGCCTTAGGCCGGATTTTATGATTTTGGTTTATCCTGTGATCAGTTTTGATCCGGAGATAGGACATAGTGGTTCGGCCAAAAATTTATTGGGAGAAAGTCCAACAGAGGCTTTAAGGGATTACTACTCGAATGAAAAACAGGTCAACTCCCTTACACCTCCTACCTATTTTGTCCACGCCAAAGATGACCGTGTAAGTATTCAGAATTCTTATGTTTTTGAGGAAGCCTTGAAGAAATTAAATATTCCCGTTGCGACGACATACTATGAAGAAGGGGGACATGGGTTTGGAATGATCAACCGCACTTCTGAAATCAGGTGGATGGATGAAGTGGAGAGGTGGATGAAAACCTTTTGAGGACCATTTTTTGATTTCTGCCCCAGAATTCCCCATTTTCATAACAATGCATGCAAAAAACCAAGGTATTATTTCTAACTTTTGGAAATTACCAAAATCCTAAACACTATGAAGCCCTTATACACTTTGCTCTTTTTTATCTATACAATTGTGCCCTCATTTGCCCAAATCAATGCGAAGTTAATGCGCTACATGGACGTCTCCGATACCCAAATCGCTTTTGTATTTGGTGGAGATATCTGGACAGTCCCCAAAGAAGGTGGCATGGCCACCCAACTCACAAGATCGCCCGGAGAAGAATCCTGGCCTAGGTTTTCTCCGGACGGGAAGTCAATTGCATTTTCGGCCAGTTACAATGGAAACCTGGACGTTTTTATGATGCCTGTAAGTGGAGGTGTTCCTACTCGGGTAACGTATAAGTCATTCCCGGACCGCATGATCGATTGGCATCCTGACGGAAAACGGTTACTTATCGGTTCTACTGGTGAATTGGGAGGACGACGGCTATTGAACCGGTTTTTTTTGGTCAACAAAGAAGGAGGATTTCCAGAGAAGTTGCCTTTGCCTTACGGCGAACTCGCTAGTTTTTCACCTGACGGAATGCAGTTAGCCTATATTACCAAGATCACTGAAAATTATCCTTTCAAGAGGATACGCAGCGGCAACAATTCTGATATCCTGATCTATGATATAGCTTCTAAAACGGTTGAGAACGTTACCAATAGGATTGCTATCGATGGCAAACCGGCTTGGTCGGGCAATACAGTTTATTTTCTATCGGATGATAATCCTGATATGCGAATGAATATCTGGTCTTATGACACCAAAACCAAATCTTTGACCCAAATTACGACTTTGAAGGATTTTGATATTTCCTATCTGTCAGCAAGCGAAAAGGATTTGGTTTTTGAAATGGGCGGGGACCTTTTCCTGATGGACCTTGCTACTAAAAATTATAAAAAAGTAGATGTCCATGTGGTAAGCGATTTATCGGTAGAAATGGCCCAACAAAAAGAGGTGAGTAAAAATATCGCCAATATGACTGTTTCCCCTGATGCCAAAAGGGTTGTTTTTCAGGCAAGGGGTGAGTTGTTTAATGTGCCGTCAAAAGAAGGTTTCACTCTTAACATGACCCAATCTAGTGGTGCTTTGGACCATAGCCCGGCTTGGTCACCTGATGGAAAGTCAATTGCCTACTGGAGTGACAGGTCCGGTGAATATGAAATTTATATCCAAAGCACACAAGGTAACCAGGAAGCCAAAAAACTGACAAGCAGAAAAAGTGGATTTGGTTATACATTACATTGGTCGCCTGACAGCAAAAAATTAGCATTCATTGATGAAAAACACGACATATCGATAGTCGATGTCGTTTCGGGTCAGATTAAAAAAGCGGGTAATACCCATTGGGTAATCGGACATGGAGGAGCTCCAAGTTTTCCGATTTCTTGGGCTCCTGATTCTAAATATGTGACGTTTCCTATCGGTCTCGAAAATGCCAATACTGCCATTTTCATTTACGATGTAGAAGCGAGCAAATTGACCCAGGCTACATCAGGCTATTATTCAGATGATTCTCCGGAGTTCAGCCAGGACGGTAAATATCTTTTTTTTCAGACCGACCGTAATATGGAGCCTGTGTATTCTGCTTTGGGTGACGGCACTTGGGCTTATCCAAATGCAACCCAAATTGGGGCAATAAGCTTGAGCAAACCTGTTTCTTCCATTTTGGCTCCAAAAAATGATACTATCACGGTAGCTGCGGATAAGAAGCCTGATGAAAAAAAATCTGATGAAAAAAAGCCCGATGAACAGAAGTCCAAGGAGGTTCAGGTAACCATCGATTTTGACGGATTTGAATCGAGGTTAGTAATTCTTCCCGTCAAACCGGGCAATTTTGGGAAGATGACGGCCATTGAAGATAAACTGGTTTTTTTGCGGTATCCCAGAACCGGTTCCGGTGACAACGGGGCAATATTAATGTATTATGATATTAAGGAAAGAGAGGAAAAAACCATTTTGGAGAAGGTGAACAACTACGTCGTATCTGCTGATGGCAAATCCATTCTGGTTTCAAGCAACAGTCAATACGCTATTATCGCAGCTAATGCAAGTCAGAAAATTGAGAAGCCGATTCCTACCAATGGACTTGTGATGAACTGGGTGGCAAGGGAAGAATGGAATCAGATATTCAATGACACCTGGAGGAGGTATAGAGATTTCTTTTACGATCCAAATATGCATGGCGTCGATTGGGAAGATATGAGAAAGCGGTATGGAGCTTTGATCAAAGACGCCAGAACTCGTTGGGACATTACCAATATCCAATCAAACATGCAGGCTGAACTGGCTGCCGGACATACCTATACCAATGGTGGAGATGTTGAATCGGTCACTCCCTTGATGACAGGATTTTTGGGTATAGAATGGGCAAAAGAAGGAGGCAAGTATAAAATCCAAAGGATCATCAAACCTGCAGCCTGGAATACAGAAGTACGGTCACCTTTAGACCGCGCGGGAGTGGAAGTGAAAGAAGGAGATTATATTATTGCTGTCAATGGCATCAAGTTAGACCCCAACAAAGATCCGTATGCGGCTTTTGAAGGATTGAGTGGCAAGACTGTTTCATTGACTATTGGACAGAAAAACAGTAATTCTGAATCTAATAAAGACGTGGTGATGACCTGCCTTACTCCAAGTGAAGAAGGAAATTTAAGATACCTGGAGTGGCTTGAAAATAACCGGAAAATGGTAGAAAAACTTTCTGACGGACAGCTTGGCTATGTCTATATGTCCAATACCGCTGGAGACGGACAGCGGGAATTGGTCAGCATGTATTATGGGCAATTGGATAAAAAAGGATTTATCATTGATGAAAGATTCAACGGAGGCGGTCAGTTGGCAGATAGGTTTTTAGAATTGCTCAAAAGACCCGTTGTCTATAACCTTCATTGGAGACATGGCCGTGACCACACCAATCCGATCAAAGCCAATACAGGCCCTATGGGTATGTTGATCAACGGTTGGGCGGGATCGGGAGGCGATGGACTGCCATGGGCATTCAAAGTGCTCGAGGCCGGGCCAATTGTTGGGGAAAATACATTAGGGATTTTGGTCGGCCCTGCGACAGGTCACCAATTGATTGATGGTGGAGGAATCACCGTTCCGGATGCGAGGTTATATGACAATGCAGGGCATTGGTTTTGGGAAGGTGAGGGAGTCAGTCCGGACATTGTCGTTTGGGATGATCCCAACCTAATGATGCAGGGACGGGATCCTCAGATGGAAAGGGTTGTACAGGAGGTGTTGAAACTCATTCCCTCAACTCCATCAAAAATGACACCTGCACCTGCCTATGAAGACAGGACAGCCAAAGGGATGAAGAAAAAATAATTCTTGAAACTAATCCCAATTCTGACAAGTGGCAACGAGTGAGAATTGGGGTTAGTTTTTTCAACATTATTTCAAAATCCCAAAAAAAGTAAATCCATATATAAATGCTATCAGGAGAAGAAAATGAACGTACCAGCTATAGAAAAACCCGGAGGTTTGAAAACTTGATTAACCTCGTATTAAGTGAATTTTTGTTTGCTTAAGTTTTTTTATGGAATTTTAGGATTGATCTGATTTAAGGTATGAATAGATTTGTTTTTGGTTTTATGGTTGCGGTATTGGTTTTCGCTGGATTTTGGCTTTGGTCAAATAAGCGGGAGTCTAAAGATGAAATGCTTGAAAGTACTGCCCTGATTCAGCAGCAGATTGAACAGGTCGGTAAACTGATCGTAACCGAGGGGTATTTTTCCCAGGTTTTCACCTATAAGAGCTCACAAAATTTGTTTATGAATCTGATGACCTCAGATAAAAAAGCCTTGGTGGTGGCCAATGCCAAAGTCACGGTGGAATATGACCTACGTCAATTACAGACTGAAATTGATCAGGAAAATAAAACAGTCATCCTTAAAAGGATACCCGAACCGGTTATTAATATCTATCCGGATATAGAGTATTATGATGTGACACAGGATTATTTCAACAAATTCGGTGCGGCCGATTACAATAAAATCAAAAGCACGATCAACGCCCGGATAAGGGAAAAAGTGGATAAATCCAATCTCTTGGAAAATTCCCAGGAAAGATTGATGAGTGAATTGGCAAATATTTTTGTATTGACCAAATCATTGGGCTGGACGCTTCAATACAATGAAATCCTTGTTGAAAGCGAAGAACAACTGAAAAGCCTAAAATGACATATTGAAACCTTCAAATAAATCCAAACCATGAACCTGAACAAAAAAAGCCTTTTACTATTGTGGATATTTTCGATCTGCATCATTGAATTTTCTCTAGCCCAAATCCCAAGACAATACCTTGACATTACTGTTGCACCTGACAAAAATGATTGGACCTACAAGACAGGAGAAAATGTGGAGTTTTCCGTTTCAATTACACAATCAGGGGTTTCGGTTCCTGTCGAAAATGTAAGGTATGTGGTGATGGAGGAAAAAATGGCCCCTTTGAAAGAAGGTGCTCTAACCTTAAAAGATGGGAAAGCAAAAACCCAAAAATTCACCATGAAAAATCCAGGTTTTCTAAGGTGTGAAGTTTATGCGACAATTGATGGGAAGGAATACAAAGGGCTCGGAACCGCAGCTTTTGAGCCTGAAAAAATCAAGCCTACTGTGAAAATGCCCGAGGATTTCAAATCGTTTTGGGACAATGCCAAATCGGAACTGGCACAAATTCCCATTGATTATAAGATGACCCATTTGCCCGAAAAAAGCTCCCAACATATAGATGTTTACCACGTGAGTTTTCAAAATATAAGAAACTCCAGAATCTACGGAATTCTGAGTGTTCCTAAAGGTGAGGGGAAGTTTCCTGCTATACTTAATGTGCCCGGTGCAGGAATCAGACCCTATGGGGGGGATTTAGGAAAAGCCATGAGGGGCGCCATCACTTTACAGATAGGTATT
>NZ_JBGTCA010000439.1:0-32970 GCF_041749095.1 Aquiflexum sp.
CTGTCCTGTCTAAATGGATACCAATTATCTTTGAAGTTGATGCTACTTTCTTCATTTCCCAAAAAAAGCAGGACTCCGGAGATCATTTTTTTCTTAAGGTTATTCCTTCTTTTTATATAGGTTTCTTTAGAAAATATATTCATGAAATCAGACAAATGTAAATTTAGCCACAAGCCATTATTCCTATTGGTTAAAATTGGTAATTTAAATAGCAGAAAATGATTAGGCTCCCTATAAAATCACATAGGGATTTTTTCCAATCTGGGTAAAGTTGGCCTAATTGCCAAGGAATCCTCAATTACTTTTAATACCCTTTGTCTTTCTTCTCCTATTAATGGCAGTCTTGGAGCTCTGACATATTCCGTTCCCAATCCTGTGGCAACCTCGGCCAATTTGATATATTGGACCAATTTTGGATGGATATCCAGTTCCAATAATGGAGAAAACCATCTATATATTTTCAAGGCTTCCTTTATCCTTCCCTGTTTTACCAGTTGATATATAGCAACGGTTTCATAGGGGAAAGCACAGACTAAACCCGCTACCCAACCGTCAGCTCCAATGGCCAGACTTTCCAAAGCTAATGGATCGACACCGCACAGGATTTTAAACCTGTGCCCAAATCTATTTATCATTTTGGTAATGAATGTGATGTCCCTTGAAGATTCTTTCACGGCTTGTATATTTGGACATTCCTCCAACTCCCCAAACATGTCTTCATTAACGAAAATTTTATAGTCGATAGGGTTGTTATAGACCATTATGGGCAGGTCGGTAGCATTTGCAATTTCTTTAAAAAATACCACTGTTTCCCTGTCATCGGCCTTGTACCTCATGGGAGGCAGGACCATTAAACCTTTAATCCCAAACTTATTGGCAGAAGTAACTACCTGTATAGCTTTTTTAGTGGATTGTTCGGCTACGGTTAGAATTACCGGAATTTTTCCATCTACCTTTTCCACAGTGGATTTTGACAGAGTTTCCTTTTCACAATCTGTCAATGTACTGGCTTCTCCCAGGCTGCCACCTAAAATCACCCCATTAATACCTGCCTTTATTTGAATCTCAATATTGGCATGAAGGGCCTTTAAATCAAGTTGATCATTTTCAGAGAACTTGGTTGTAATTGCCGGAAAAACTCCTTTCCAATTTAACATATCTGCTTATTTTAGTTTAAAACTTCTTTAATATTCATTTTGATCAATACACATAGAGTTTACTATTCATTTTCCACCCGGAATCAGGTTTTCCAACCAAAACTTCTCCATGGTCTTCCTGAGGTGCAGGGAGGTATTTTCACGCTCATTGATTCCATGGGCACGCATGGGATAGGACATCATGGAAAATTGTTTGTTGTATTTGATCAACTTATTAACCAGCATCTCAAAACTTTGGTAATGGACATTGTCATCGGCTGTACCATGGATGATCATAAGATCTCCTTTTAAGTTATCTGCATAAGTGATAGGGGACCCATCTATGTATCCTTTCTCATTGTCTTCCAGCAATCCCATGTACCGCTCTTGGTAAGTGGCGTCATAAAGTCGTTGGTCTGACACAAAGGCCAATGCTAAGCCTGCTTTGTAAATCTCCGGAAATCGGAACATCAAATTGAGTGTCATCTGTCCTCCTCCACTCCAGCCCCAAGAACCTATTCGGGAAGGATCTATAAAATCATAGGTTTTGAGTATTTTTTCAACCGCAGCTTTTTGATCAAAGGATGCCAGAATTCCAATCTGCCCATAAATTGATTTGCGCCAATCTCTTCCTCTCGGAGTTTTGGTGCCGCGGTTATCAATGCTGATCACTACATATCCCTTCCGTGCCAGGTAGTGATGCCACAAGTCACCATCCATCCAAGCGTCCTGAACGGTAGAACTCGCTGGTTCCCCATAAACATAGGCCAATAAAGGATACTTTTTGCCGGGATCAAAGTCTTTGGGCTTGATCATCCATCCATCCAAGACTACATCCCCAATGTCCACCTTGATAAACTCTTTTGGGTTCAGACCCAATGCAGCATATTTCTCTTTTAGTTCCCGGTTTTCTTCCAAAACCCTGATATTTTTATGGTTTGGTAAGCTGACAAGTGAATAAACAGGAGGCGTTGTCGTGTTTTGAAAAGTATGAATGGCAAATTTTGAATCAGTTGAAATTTGATAGGAGTTTTGTCCGGAAAGATCACTTGGAGTAATCCTCTCGGCTTTTCCTCTTTTCTTTAGCGAACTGCGATAGAGGTATCGTTGTGTGAAATCATCAGGAGATGCGATGTAAAACACATAGCCACTTGCAGCGTCTATATGGCTGATTCGTTCCACATCAAATTCTCCTTCGGTAACCAATTCGGCTGTTTTTCCATCCCGGGAGACTTTGTATAAATGTAGCCATCCATCCCTTTCACTGGTCCATGTGAAAAATTTCTCTCCATCCAACCAACGGATATTATCATGAATATCCAGAAAAGCAGCGTCTTCCTCAACCAGAATTTTTAACAAACTCATGGTTTGTATATTAGCCGTCCATACTGTATTTGTGTTTTGACGGCGGTTAAGCTGCTGCACCATCACTTCCTGAGAATTGGGAATAAATTCCATCCGGGCCAGGTAATTATTTCGAGGGTCTCCCGGAAAATCAAACCACTTGGTCTCTCCTCCTGATGCTGAGACTACGCCGATTTTGACCGCTGACAAGGTATGTCCGACTTTTGGGTAGGGTAAGGGAATGGGCTTTGAATAGATGGAATCAATATTATTGATCAAATAAAAAGTGCCTACCCCTTTGGTATCAGAACGCCAATAGGCAATGTTCTCCCCATCGGGACTCCATCTGAATCCATCTCTGCAACCCAATTCTTCTTCATAGACCCAATCAAAGGTGCCGTTGATGATGTCTTTATCTCCATCTGAGGTAATTTGGGTTAATTTTACTGATTCGAGTGATTCAACGAAAATATTATTTTCACTCACATAGGCTACTCTACTGGCGTCGGGGGAAAATTTAGCAAACATCAGCGTGGCTGAGGGAATTCCTTTGCCCAACTGACTCAGCTTTCGGCTTTTCAAATCCAAAACCCAATAATCCCCTCTTGTATGAAACCTCCACACTTTTCTGTTATTGGTAAAAATGAGCAATTTGTTATTATCCTCCGACCATTGATAATCCGCAATTGAAAGGGGAAATTTTGCTTCTTTTGGAATCAGTTCCCTGGCATCTACCAAAACTGACCTTTTTCCGGTTGCGGCATCATACTTTATAATGTCATCCCCATCCAGGTTTTGGTTTTTTTCAATGCTGGAATAACCTTTACCATCCTTCATCCAACGTATCGGACCGAATCTATTCTGCTTGTAAACGCCGATTTTGTAAATATCCTCCAGGGATATTTCCGACTGGGATAACAATTCTCCAAAACTTCCTGCCGAAATAAGTATAATGACAATGATAAATCGCTTCATTTTACAAAATTCATAGAATAACCAATTCTCTAACAAATAAATATGTTCTATTTAGATAAATCTTCAATTATTAAATCCATCTTAAGCTATAAAGTTATTTCAATGAACGACATAATTGTTTATATAATTTTATCCAAAGGATGTGGTATATTAACCTAGTCATTTAATGATTTTTAAAAACGCCCAAAAAAACTTAATCGGTTCAACGAATTAAGAAAATTGAAGCAAGCCTTAACTTATTCAACTTGCTTTGTTTAATATCTTACCCCTATACTCCAAGGGAGTCATACCGGTGATACTTTTGAAGTGTTTGTGAAAATTGGACAAATTATTGTAGCCACAACTAAAACAACATTCGGAAGTGTTAATATCATCCTGATATAGAAGCCGGCAGGCATTTGCAATTCTCACCTCAATCAAAAATCTTGAAAAGGTTTTTTGACTTTTGTATTTAAAATATCGACAAAATGCAGTAGGTGACATGTTTACCATACCTGCAATTTGTTTTAATGTGATTTTTTCACTGTAATTGTTTCTGATATAATCAAAGACCAGATTTATTTTAGGTATATTTTCAATTACAGTATGGATGGGCACTCCTGATGAAGAAATAAAATCCAAATTATTGTCTTTTGAAATACATTCCAGAATTTCCAGCAATCCTAAAAACCTCTCAAAGGTGTTTTTCTTTGTAAGCTCAGAAAGTTTATTCCCGACTATTGCCTTGTTCCAGTTTGATACTTTGATTCCATAAATCGAAAAATCCAACAGCCTTTGGATTCCATAAGCTTCGGGAATCTCACTCAGTGAATTTTTTAGAACATCCTGGTTAAAAAAAACAGATATAGCTTTTGCTTTTTTACCCTCATTTATAGGATGTACAAAAACATTATTCCTGAAAACATGAGGTAAATTCTTCCCGAATAGGTACACATCTCCTTTTTTAAAATCTGTAACACTCTCAGCCACAAAAAGTGACCCACCACCTTCTTGGATCAAAGTGATCTGAAACTCCTCATGATAATGGATAGGTTCAAAAAAATTGTACAATTCCCAACACTCCACCCGAATTGTCTCATCTTTTAGTCTTGGAACTTTGAAGTATAATGGTTGCATGATTTATAGAAGATAATTTTTTTTAAAATCTTCATTAATTTAAATTATTTCGGATAAAGAATGCAAAAAACCACATAAAAAAACCCAACAATGTTAAGATATAACATACAAATGTTAAAATTTAATAGTATAGACAAGCCTAATAGTTACTAACTTTAATCATTAAATAAATGAATGACCCTTATGAACTTTCCAAGTATATTCAATGATGTAATCGGCCCGGTAATGAGGGGCCCTTCCAGTTCCCATTGTGCTGCCTCTTTAAGAATAGGTAGAATTTGTCATGATCTAATGGATGGCAGGATATCAGAAATCGAAATTGATTTTGATCCCAATGGATCATTGGCCACTACCCACAAAGAACAAGGTTCCGACATGGGATTGTTCGGAGGATTTTTGGGATGGGAAGCTTATGATGAGAGATTGGTTGATTCCGAAATGCATATCGGGGCTGCGGGGATTAAGGTAAAAATCAACATCAAGGACATACAGGCAGAACATCCGAATACCTACCAAATCACCTTGAGGAATCCTTGGGAAACCCATCGGGTAATTGCCATTTCTACCGGGGGAGGAATGATTGAAGTAATTGAAATAGATGGGGCAAAGGTTTCCTTAGCAGGAGACAATTTTGTTACTTTGGTTTATACTTCTGATCTCCAAAAATTAATCAACTACCTTCATCAATCCAGTATCCTTGAGGAAGCTGAAATACATACCGGAGAAGGCGCTTTTATTGCGCTGACATCTCAGAGATTTTTGGATGTGACGCTACTTGGAGAACTTAAGGCAATGGAGGGAGTCTCTAAAGTCAAACAAATCCAGCCTGTATTACCCGTTCTTTCCGGAAAAAATCTGACAGTCCCCTTCATTACCTGCGATGAGATGTTGGCTTACAATCAGGACAAAAAATTGAGTTTATGGGAATTGGCAGTAAGGTATGAAAGCATCAGGGGCAATATTTCGGAATCAGAGGTCCTTTCAAAAATGAATGAAATCCGTCTTATACTCAAGGATGCTGTAGAAACAGGTTTGAAAGGAACTAAGTTTGAAGATCGGATATTGGGTCCTCAATCTGTGAAATTCAAATCCATGATGGAAGACCGTAAACTGATCAGTGGTGATGTTTTGAACCGGATCATCATGTATGTCTCTGCGATCATGGAGGTTAAGAGCTCTATGGGAGTGATCGTAGCTGCCCCTACTGCAGGTTCATGTGGTGCTATGCCCGGTGCTGTTTTGGGTGTGGCTGATTCATTGGGACTTTCGGAGGAAGATACTGTCAAAGCATTGATGATAGCCGGTTTGATCGGAGTTTTCATTGCTGCCCATTCCACCTTCGCAGCAGAAGTTGGAGGCTGCCAGGCAGAATGTGGCTCAGGTGCCACTATGGCTGCTGCTGCCATTGTAAGCTTAGCAGGTGGCAAGCTCAATCAAAGTATTTCTGCAGCTTCCATGGCATTGCAAAGTTCTTTGGGCATGATCTGTGACCCAATTGGAAACAGGGTCGAAGCACCTTGTCTGAACAGAAATGTCATGGCCGCTTCCAATGCCCTTTCCTGCGCAAATATGGCCTTGGCAGATTACGATCATTTAATTCCATTGGATGAAGTAATTGAAACGATGTATGAGGTAGGAAAAAGTATCCCCAACACTTTGAGATGTACCAATTTGGGAGGACTGTCTATTACCAAAACGGCGAAGGAAATCGAAGCGAGGCTTACCCAGAAACATTTCTATAAGAGTTGTTGAGGGGAATTAATTTTAAAAATAAAAGGTGTATCACTTCTGAATACCAAAAGAAAGTCCATAAGAACAGAACCAAATACAGTATTTTTTCAAATAGGGAAACCACTTGATTCAAAAATCCAATTTATTGCTTTTTGTTTTTATATACATTCTAGGGTAAAAAATTCTGAAAAAAGTGTCTAATTTTCCTATTAGAATTCATAATGGTATTCTCAAGATTAAAGCCAGAATATCCCTTGGTTGTCCTGGAGGGAAAATCGGTTGATAAACTTCCTGATTTCGAAGATATAGTTGGGCTGCCATCCTAGCGTTTGACCCTGAACTAAGAAATAATGGTACGCTGGTTACTATGGATAAAAATCCAGTTACAGACAAAAATGATTTCAGCCTTCGATTACTTGATCCATCTGAATAGTCAAAGTTTTCAGGAATTATCCATGAAGTAACCAGTAAGGTTGTGCCACCTCCTACTAAGAACAATCCTGCCTTATATTGGCTGTTACTAATTTCCAATAATTCTTTGGGTGTAATGGCTATGGAAGAAGATTGTGCAGAGGTATAAGTTGTAATTCCACCAAGAATTACAGCAAGAAATAATAATTTCATCACTTAGAGGAATTAAGGTTAACAGTAAAAGTAATCGCTGGATAAATTTCTTGTGAATCCCGAAGGATGGGGGCGCGAACCGTTTGGGTACCCACACTTAACCGGGCTGCTTTTCTTGCTTTTGAGGCGGAACTAATAATAATGGGGAGGCCAACAATGGTAACAGGTATCCCAACCATAATAAGTGAATATCCTATTCCGATAGTTGCATCGGAAAGATTGTTACTTACACCTAGGCTAATAAGCCCTAAAGCCATCAGGAGCAGGTTTCATTTAATGTTGAATATAAATGGAGAAAAGGAGCAGCATTTCTTTAAATAACACCCCTTTACTTTTTCACTACCCTCAGTACCCCCTGCATCACATAGGCATGTCCTGGAAAGGTACAAACATAGCTGTAATCACCGGGGACAGCAGGTGATTCAAAATAAATGGACTCGGAGGTTTCCGGAGACAATACATTTGTATGAAACAACACATTTGCAGAATTGGGAATATAGTTTTTTTGAGATCCTTCCAATCCCATCTTCAGGGCCTCTTCGCCTACCTGAACTGCTGTATTGGGCTTTACAATTACCAAGTTGTGTAACATATCATCGTTGTTGTTGAAAGTGATTTTTACCTTACTGCCTGCTTTCACTTCGAGCAGCTCCAAATCATACTTCAATCCGGGTTTTGTGCCAATGGTAATGCTTTGGTCAGGACCGTTTTTCCAGGTTGCAGGCATCTCGGTCATTCTCTTTGGAGAAATTCTATTTGCGGAAACCGGTGAGCTCCTGGAGGTAGCCAAATTCGCCGATGAAACACTGCCATGATGAATTCCTATGTGAGGGTTTGATGAAGTCTTCACCAATGAAGAAAAATTCACTTTTTCACCTTCTGGAATTTGATTCAAGGTATAATATCCTGTACCATGCAGTAAATCCATCCCTTCTTTGGATTTGATCCCGGCAGCATTTATTTCATGAATATACCCCTCCTTCAAACCGTCTACCACTAACCTGACCTTTAATCCATTTTCGGAAACAATGGCTCCTTTAACCGCCAACTCCTCCAGTTCTATAACAGGGCTACCATAGTTATGGTGATACTTATAGTTGAAACTGGATGTTTTGTAGGATGCCAAATCTTCGGCAGCCAATGTTTCTACCAGCAAGGTAAATTCCAATTCAAATCCATCCGGTCGGGCATTTATTGCTTTGATTTCAAAAGGTACTTTACCTGTCCATATCAATCGTTGTAATCCAAAGGGAGCCTTACCAGTGGAACCCCACCCCCTGCTTGTCATGCCCACAAACATGGACCCATCGTTTCCCCAAACCATCCTCAATACCCCGGAAGAAAACCCCTCTCTGAACGGGAATGCCGCACCCTGATAAACACCGTTGACTTTTTCAAGGTAAACCCTAAAAATCTTACTATGCCCTTGATCTCCGACAAAAAGCTGTCCGGTAAAAGGGCCAAATTTTCCATCGGATTTATCCAGGAGAATATCGGAAGTAGATATTCCCATAAGCCCATGTGGAAGCCAAACTGCCGGGGTCTTAAACCCCGGTATATCAGCGGCAACCTTCGACATTGGCTGTCCCGTATCAGGTATATCCTCCGGCTTCAATTTCACCGGTGAACCTTCCAAATGACTCCATTTCAATCCTTCCGGATTTCCCACAAAGTCACCTGACTCTATATGCGTAATCCTTCCTGAACCGACCCAATCTCCTTGATTTTCTCCATAAAATACATCTCCTTGTGCATTGTAGCCAAATCCCGCAGGTGACCTCATACCTGATGCAATCGGAACCATCTTGCCATCAGGCGAAACTTTCATCATCCAGCCACGCCATTTCGCCAAACTTGCACCATAACCTATCCATCCCAAATTTAAAGTAATAAGCATGTCTCCTTCCGGCGTAAATAAGGGTCCGTAAGAATATTCATGGTAATTTCCCGACAAAGGCCAGGAAACCACTGTTTCATAGGCATCGGATTTTCCATCCGCATTGGTATCGGTCAGTTTGGTGATTTCCGATCGTTGGGAGGAGTAAAAGCTTCCTTTATGGTAAGCCAGTCCAAGTGGCTCATGAAGTCCATAAGCAAATCTATTGAATCTGGGAATTCTGGTTCCCTCCATATAAGGATTATCTATTATCCACACCTCCCCTCTTCGGGTCGAAACCCCCAAACTTCCATCAGGAGTAACCGCCAAGCCGCCAACCTCAAGTTCAATTCCGTCGGGAATTGGTATATCTACAATAGTGTAATAATCCTGCTCTTTAGCATTGGGGACCTTATGCTCTGAATGAGAATTGCTTTGCCCAATCAAAGTACCCGATCTGAGGATTAACCCGGCAATTATCACCCACCCAAATAAAACGTTAACTTTTGATTCAGAAAGGAATAAAAAAACTTTGTATGGCATGATGAATAGGTTCTTTACTATGGTTTTCATAATCTTATTTACCGTTTAGTCGGACTTATAAATATTTTTGGGTTGTATCTGCAAATCAATAGATCAGACTGTATTTGATTCTATTTTTTTCCCCCTCTTTTGAAAGTGGCATCAATAGTTCTTGACCTAATTGTGAATTTCGTATCAGTACATTTGAAGGTCCCCCATCAGCTAACTTCACATAATATTCTCCTTGATTGATTAGGTAAACTCCATCTCCAAAATCCTCTATACTTTCAGCAGCAAGGATTCTGGCCCAAAAATTTGACGATTTTTTGGCATTTCTATAGCTTATTGTCCTTGTCAAAATCTTACCATCCATCTCAGCTTCAAAAAAATCTTCCACTTCAATTTGGTCAAAAATATACTTGAAAGTGGGCCGTCGATCCCGGTTTAAAAAATATCCCTGGATATGGAGCAAATCACTGTTCAACGAGTCCGGCCAAACACTGTTTCGCGTATCAAGTTCAGCGATTGTAGGACCTGCCGCCAATTCAACTAACGCACCATTGGGGATCATCAATTGCGATTCGCCACGTTGCCTCCACATCGGCGAGGTATCTAGAAAACCTCCTCTCCAAATACCCAATGGGGCTCCAAGTTGGAGGTCATAGACAAAATTTGCCCCAGTGGGCTCTCCTACACTTACAGTGTGGGTCCTCACTTGATCTCCATGTTTCAAAAATCCCCTTAAAATCAAGGTTTCGTCCAGAACCTCTACATAAAACGGCTTCTGGATTACATGTTCTACATAGGAATTTGGGTCATGCAAAGGACTTTTTTTGATTCCGGGACCTTCAATAAAGAATCCCAACTGCGGTCTTCTTCCCGGATAATTAGGCTTATAAAAAACCAATTTGAAGGATACGGAACCCTTCTCCAATCTCATCGTTTGGCTTCTGGGAGATTCATTTTGATCCTCCAGGACGTTTTTACCATTGACATAAAGGCTGGAATTTCCAAAAGTAGCCAAGGAAAAGGTATAATCTCCTGAAACAGGAATCTCCAGATTTCCCGAATATGTATAGGCAAAATCAATGACTCCATGGCCTAAGTCCCACGTTATTTTGTTCAACTGACCTGTTTCGTCGGGATCATTTCCATTAAACTCCTCAACTGTCTGGAACTTTCCTTTGTAATAGGCAAATCTCAAATCCTTAATTTGAGGAGTGGGATTTCCAAATAGTTTGTAACTAACATTCCTGATCGCAACAGGACCATGGTCCCCCTGAATCATAATGGGACCCATTTCTCTTTCATCTTCGAACATCGCCGAGGTAGTGGGGCCTGTCACCTCAATATTCTCGTGGATCAATACGCCATTTTGGAAGACCTGCACAAACTTTGCGTTTCTCACTTTTACCCCTTCCTGGTTGAATCTAGGTGCTTCGAAGACAATTTTAAGATGTTGCCACAAACCAGGGGCTTTACTGACGTTCATTCGTGGGGCTTTCCCTTCAAAACCCTTACGTTTTTCGGAATCCCATCGCTGATAAATTCCTCCTGCATCCCCGGAAGTGGGATTTGCCTTCCCCCAGCTATCGAAGATCTGAACCTCATAACGGCCTTGAAGGTAAACTCCTGAATTGGAACCTTTTGGAATCATATATTCCAATTCGAGCTCAATATCTCCATGTTCAAAACCGGAAACCAAATGGGAACCGTTTTTAGGTTTAGGTGGACTTACCAGAATCCCTGTCCCGGGACTTGTTGACAAAAAATCATTATGATCCCAGTCTGTAATTACTCCTCCGACCTGCTTCCATGTTTTTGGTATTTTGCCGAAATCTCTCCAATCATCAAAAATCTTGACTTCCTGAGCAAAAGCACCTCCGCTGACCAACAATACTAATGGGAAAAAGAATTTCCTGAATTTCAAATTAAACATTTAATGTTACTTTTATTATGCCGGAATTTTATACTACTTCATTAACTGTTTTATAAAGCAAATCAATTGTTCGCCCAAGCTCTTTCCTTTTTTTGGATTAAGGGAGCTAGAATAATTCATCTGAAATCAATGACGGAAACCATATAGAGTTATCCAATACCAACACTTCATTTCCGGATCCGTTCAGTCAATAATTTTTGAATAATGGAGTCACAGATATGAGAATAATAGTTGATTTTGTCCGAATAAGATTTATCAAGAGCAAGGTTATGGACTTCGTTTGCATCTGATTTATGGTGATACAATTCAATATAATCATTG
The DNA here is from genome assembly GCF_041749095.1 of Aquiflexum sp. Classification (GTDB taxonomy): domain Bacteria; phylum Bacteroidota; class Bacteroidia; order Cytophagales; family Cyclobacteriaceae; genus Aquiflexum. The sequence continues at coordinate 11,585 of NZ_JBGTCA010000439.1, forward strand.
TCGTCATATCGGATGAATTTATACTCACCATCCCGATAACCCTCCGTTTTAAGTAACTTGGGGTTATTTTCATTTCGATGTTCCAAATAAATCCCTGTTCGCCATATGTCCGGTATACCTTCAAAGAATGGTGTAAGGCTTTCGCCCTGATATTCCTCAGGAGAGGCTACGCCTGCAAGTGATAATATGGTCGGAGCAATGTCCACATTTAAGACAGGAAGGGAAACCGTTTTACCCTGGCTATTAGGTGTTCTGGGATCATAAATGATCATAGGAACACGGATCGAATGCTCATGCAAAAGCCATTTTCCTGCATAACCCCTCTCCCCCAAAAAATACCCGTTATCTCCCATAAAGATGATGACTGTGTTGTCAGCAATCCCAACCTCATCCAGTGAATTTCTAATTCTGGATAAAACACTATCTACCGTACTGATCATCCTGTAATGTCCCTTTACCATTTTCTGGTATTTCTCGGGGGTATCAAAACGCCAATACCAGCGCTCTCTGTTCATGGTGTTTTTCAGAAATGCAGGCAAGGCATTAAAAAATGCAGGGTCTGCAGTCTCATGAACTGGGATATCCACATCCCGGTACAAATGGTCTACATATTCGGGCCAAAAATATTGCTCCTCCTCCCCGTCATCTGCATGAGGAGACCAAAAGGAAAGAGATAAACAGAAAGGCCCATCCTTGCTTGATTTTATGAAATCAATGGCCAAGTCTCCGTTAATATCAGCTAGATGAACTTGTTTTCCATCTATTTCCCGTAAATACGGCCAAAATGTTTTCTTCGAATCGTGAAACATTGAATCTTCAATTCCTTCATTTACCTTGATTCCAAATTTTCCGACAAAACCTGTCCTGTAGCCGGCATCCTTTAGAAGCTTAGGATAGCTTTGGAGCATATAAGCATCGTCTAAAGGAGGATTTCCAAAAGTGAAATCATGGGTTCTTTCGTATAAGCCTGTTAATATCGAAGCCCGGCTGGCCGGACATATCGGGGTAGTCACAAAGGCATTTTCAAAGTACAATCCTTCCCTAGCGAGCCTATCCATATTCGGGGTATGAATAATGTTATTACCCGCAAAACCCAATGCATCCCAACGCTGATCATCGGTTAAAATGAAAATGATGTTCGGCTTATTGAATTCCGGTTCCTTCTCCGCTACAAATTCCCTTCCTCCACAGCTCATCACGCAAAAAAGAAATATAACGAATACGTTGCTACAAAAGGTGAATGGATAAGATGATTTTAAATTATTCATACATATAATTTAATTTTCATTGGATTTTATTTGATCTATAAATTGTTGACTCAATTCATCTGAATCACCATATTGCTTCCGAAGTTCTCCCAGTTTTTTGTGCAACATTTCTTGTACCTCAGCATATTCAGGATTACCATAAATACTGTTCATCTCATCCGGGTCTGTTTGAAGGTCATACATCTCCCATTCATCTATATCATAGTAGAAATGGATCAATTTATACCTGTCTGTCCTTACGCCATAATGTCGTTTGACATTGTGTGGGCCCGGATATTCATAGTAGTGATAATAAATAGCATCCCGCCAGGGCACATTTTTTCCGGCCGCAATTGCCCGCCAGGATTTACCCTGCATTTCTTTCGGTACATCCATTCCTGCAAAATCAAGAATAGTAGGAGCGTGATCCAAATTGAGCACCATTCCCTCCACCACAGTTCCCGGTTGGATTTCCTTGGGATACCTGACCAATAGGGGTGTGCTCAGAGAAGGCTCATACATAAACCGCTTATCATACCAGCCATGCTCCCCCAAATAAAACCCTTGATCGGACGTGTATATGATCACTGTGTTGTCCAAAAGTCCCTGCTGCTCCAGATAATCCAATACTCTTCCAATACCATCATCCACCGATTTCACCACCTTGAGATAATCTCGAATATAACGGTGAAACATGAATTTGGCGAGTTTCTCACCACCCGGCATTTCTTTAATTGCATTTTCTCTTGGGAGGCCATCGTTTAGAAAATTCTCATTTTTTGGAGCATAAACCTCGTTCCATGCAGCCAGTTGATCTTCATTCATTCTGCCAAATGGAGCAGGCAAACGGCTTTCCTCTCCGGTAAAAGGATTTTTCTCAAACTTCATGTCCCAGCCCCAGTACATATCGTTTACGATTTCCATCTCCTGTTCCTTTGATGCACGGCCTCTCCCTGAGTACTCATCAAAAAAGTTATCGGGAAACTCAAACTCTATATCCTCATAAAGATCCAGGTATTTTTCCTCAGGCATCCAGTTTCGGTGGGGCGCCTTGGTATGGTAGTTAATTGCAAAAGGCTTTTCTCTATCCCATTCATTTTCCAACCAATCTATGACAAACTGGGGTATCAATGCCTCACAATGCCCTTCAAACTTCAGTTCCTCTTCCCCATTTTTGATAAATTCAGGGTTATAATAATTACCCTGTCCAGGTAAGGTCAGGGAGTAGTCATACCCCTGTGGCTTACCTCCTAGGTGAATCTTGCCTATAAGTGCCGTCTCATACCCTCCTGCCTGCAACAATTTTGGATAGGTCATCTGATCCCAGTCAAAAGGAGCCACATTGTCTATTTTTCCATTAATATGACTGTATTTTCCGGTAAGCAGGACTGCCCTGCTAGGGGCACAAATGGAGTTGGTGACGAAACTGTTCCTAAAGATTGCCCCTTCTTTTGCCAGCCGGTTCATATTTGGAAAAAAAACACTGTCCAGTAAACCATGGCCATAGGCATGAAGTGCTTGCTGAGTGTGGTCATCTGTCATGATATATAGGATATTGGGGCGTTGGGCCGCTTCCTTTTCAGTACAGCTACTTATAAGCAGAAAAGCAATGAATAGTAGGGAAATAGTTTTGGAAATTTTGTTCATGTTCCTATTGATTTTTGGCAGTCTTAACATAATAGAACAGGTTTAAGTCAGTTGACCTGAAATCTATTTACAAATTCATCATAAATGGGATCTTTGGTCCGTTTCATTTCTTTCAGGAGGAGTTTCTTCATTTCTTGTATCAATTCCTTATAGTCGGGTACATCAATTAAATTGACAAGTCCATCAGGATCTGCATTAAAATCATAAAGCTCTTCAGGAACCCTATATACATACATATTCAGACGGTCTGAAATCAAACTATCCATATCTGCAGCTTCTTTCATGGCTGAATATGTCCTTCCGCTTGTAGCATCTCCTTTTATTTGATGGATTCCATCACTCCAGAAATTAACAATATAGCCAAAATTTTCGGCTTGGACACAGCGCATGGAATAGTCAATACCTGCAAAAATTCTGTGAAATTCGGTAAATACAACCTTTCTGTTCTTCTGAATTTTTCCTCGGAGTACAGGTAAAAAGGAAGTCCCGTCCATATTCTCCACCTCGGGTAAATGAAGTGCGTGAAGGATGGTAGGCATAAAGTCAATACCGGAAATAAAGTGTGTGCTATCTACTTTACCGCCCTCGATTACACCGGGCCAGCTAACGATCCAGGGTGTTTTATTGCTGTTTAGATAACAATTGGATTTGGCAAAGGGCAGCGCCATTCCGTTGTCACTGATAAACATAACCAAGGTATTGTCCTCCTGACCGGACTTTTTTAATGCATCCATTATCGCTCCTACTGTTTGGTCTAACCTGTACACTGAGGTATAGTATTCCGCAATCTCCAGCCTTACCTCAGGTAGGTCTGGAAGGAAAGCAGGTACACTTACTTCTTCAGGTAAAAATTTTCTGGTAAATAACGGCAGATCCTCTCCCCAAAGGTTCTTTTCCTGGTCACTTCCGGCAAAGGGACGATGAGGATCATGACTGTTTGCCATGAGAAAAAAGGGTTTGCCTTCCTGTTTTGATTTGTTGAAAAATTCCGTGGCATAGTCAAAATAAAGTTCCGGATCTCTGCCAATTCCAAGACCGGAAGCAAGATCCCCTTCCGTAATAAAATAATCCCATAAAAATTTCTCAGTCGGCTTGAGGTGGATTTCTTTTCCCAAAATCCCGTTCAGATATCCTGCTTTGTGAAGCTCTTCCTGCAGGGTAGCCACATTCCTATCAATGGGATTAAAAGCAGGTGCCCCATTATTATGTGGGTACCTGCCTGTCATGATCGACTGTCGGGAGGGTTGACATACCGCAATATTTACAAATGCATTGGTAAATCGGATACCGCTTTGGGCAAGTTTGTCAATATTCGGAGTGATCTGATCGAGCGTATTGCCGTAACAACCCACCGAATTATAATTCAGGTCATCCGCCGTTATTAAAAGAATATTGACCGGACGATAAATCTCCTCGCCTGTTTCAGTATCATTACAACTTGAAAAAAAAAGGATACTAATGACCAAAAAGGTAAAGGTTTTGCTTTTTATCATAATTGAAGTTTATTAATTACAACTAGCTTGTGTTTGTGATAAAATGTGTCTATTTATTTTCTGATTTTCTCTGAGGTGTTTGCGGTTCTGTATCCATTTCATTTGAATAAGAAATACTGCCGCCCGGTTCCAATACCAAACCCCATTCGTCTACATAAGATTGAGCAGGCCTAAAATCATCATTAATCTCTTTAAGCAACCCCTGAAGCTTTTTATCCAGTGCCCGTACCATGTCCGAGTATTCGGGATTCGAAACCAGATTATTCATTTGAAATGTATCAGTTTCATCATCAAAAAGCAGCCAAGGTCCTTCAATTGATCTGACATAGGTGTACTTGGATGTCTTTATAGCCCGATATTCCCTTCCATATTCACCTTTTTCAAAAGGGGCTAGATTCATGTAAAGTACCGCACGGTCTTCCTTTTCTATCCCATCTTTGATTACAGATGAAAGATCTTCTCCCTCAATGCTGCCGGGAATGGGTAATCCTACCAATCCGAATAAGGTCGGGAAAATATCCGGCGTATTGATCGGCATGTCTATTACCTTTCCTTTATCTCCATGAATGGCAGGATACCGCAATAAAAAGGGAATCCTAGCGGATTCACTCAAGGGTACTTGCTTTGCTTTAGCTCTTACACCGTGGGAGCCCAGCATTTCACCATGATCTGAGGTAAACACCAGCAGTGTATTTTCTGCCAGTCCCATTTCATCCAGGGTAGAAAGCAAATCCCCGATACTTTTATCCAAAGCCTCACAGTGTGCGTAATACCCCTGAGCTTCAAGAAGCAACGCTTCATTTCTCATCGATTCCGGCACATTTGGGGGCAAAATAATCTTATCTAGTGGATATCTTTCCTTATATTCTTCAGGAGCTGTAAGGTGGGGAAAATGTGGTGTCCCGTAGGAAAGAAACAAGGCAAATGGCTTGTCGGAATCCGCATGATCCCTAATATACTGCTGGGCATCTTTTGTCTGCGCAAAAACATCATATCCTTCCCAGTATAATTTCTCGTCAGAGTCCCCTGAATAATAATGGGAATGGTTATAGTTATGGTCGCATTCAGCTACCTTCCAATACTGAAATCCCCGACGGCGATCCTCCGGTATAAAAGAATGACGACCTTGACCGTCCAGGTGCCATTTACCGATATATGCCGTTTGGTATCCGCCTGATACAAGTGCATCACCTATACATAATTCCGTCGGAGGTAGATGAAGGTCATTTAAAAACATGCCCGTGGACGTGGGATACCTGCCTGTCAACAGGGAAGCCCTATATGGAGTACAAATTGGAATAGCGGAAACGGCATTGCGGAAATTAAAACTTTCTTTAGCAAGTAAATCCAAATTAGGGGTCCGTACATTTGGATCTCCTGCATATCCTGTTGCGGAAGCCCGCCATTGATCCGCCAGAATGTAAATAATATTAGGCTTTTTCTCTTCGGCTGTGGGAGCACAGCTAAATGACAAAAAGACCAAGGCACATAATAAGAGGTTAACACAGTGCTGAAATTTCATTCCTTCGGGATTAAATGTTGAGTTCAATGTACAAAATAGGTTTCCATTTTTCATCATCCTTTCATTTAGTTATAAATTTTATCTCCGCTTTTCCCATCAAGCCAGATTGTAATAAGGGGCTATTTTTAGTGAATTTTGATTTGGCGTTTGTTTGGGTAAAATGAGTTTTACCTGGATTCCTCAGGTCTCCTACTATTCGGTTATTCCAGGTGTTTATGACTTTTACGGTAATCATATTTTTTCCAACTTTTAAGTGAGGGGTGATTCGAGTTGAATAAGGTGGCAGCCATACAATTCCGCAGTCCTTTCCGTTGACAAAAACCTGCGCCATTTCCTGCACATTCTCAAAGGAAACGATAGCTTCTACATCCTGAGACAGTGCAGCCTCTTCAATGCTAAATTCCCGGGTATAATCCGCAGCTCCGGAGTAATAGTTTGCTCCTTCATCCTCCAAATCGGACCAACTTATAAGTCTGTCCAATTTAATGGATTTAGGCCCGCCCCAATCCGGATCAAAACTAATATTCCATTGGGAGGAAAGATCAATGGATTGGTGGATATTCTTTGATTGAAGTTTTTTTTGAAGTCCCTTCTGCAAGTCATAGTACAAACCGTCATCATTTTTCCCGGTTGTGTACTTTCGAAAAATGACAAACCGGGAAGCAAGCGGATCCATAGTCAATTCGAGTTGTAACCCATTTTTCACCTTGGTGTAGTTGACGTCCCGTTGTATCAATCCAGTTTCGGCATCCCAGATTTCGAGTTTGCTGTCTTGATCCACCCTGAAGACTGCGGTTATTTTTTCTTGCTTAGTACTGCTATTGGAGATAAAAAAAATATCTTCATTGTCGGTCACTCGATGAACAAAGTCAATATGCAGGTCATGATTATCAGTGCCGGAAATCTCAAAATCCGGTGGAATCGCAAGCTCATCCAATACTTCCTGCACCGTTTTTCCCCAGTAAATGGCGCCTTTTCCGTATTTATTAGAAAGTAACTTTTTACCGTCACAATCACCCCAGATTTTTTCAGCTATTTCGCTTATCTCAGCATCAACTGCTGGATAACCTTTTAGAGAAGTGGATCTTTCAGGTTTTCTTCCTATTACCACAGCTCCGTCAAAAATGAGTCTTTCAAGCCGTTTTAATACCTCTAGAGAAATGTCCTCCCTGTCGGGAAGCACCAATATTTTGTAGGATTGACCATGTGGCAATACGAAATTTCCATTTTCAGTTCCCAGGGTTGTGGTAATGATGTCCTCATTGATATAATCATATTGATATCCAGGAAGCTTGCCGGGGTTTATCGGTTTTGGTCGTCCACAATGGGGGCACTTGCTTTCGTCATAGAAATAAGTGGGGAAAATTCCCGGCATATCCGGTGTATAGTTTGGGTCCAATCTTCTGGGCGGCACCAGATTGGGCGCTTCGTCTCCATAATATAAGAGTACGTCTGCCACGAAATTTCCCTGCCGCAGCATATAGGAACATCGTGCGATATAATCCATAAAAGGCCGGGCCATTTCCCACCATGTGGCATTGACGTTGATATGTTCCCCGGCGTGATAGACAAATCCCGGCTTGCCGGCAATTTTAGGATTATGAGAAAAGGTGTGAAAGACAATTTGGTTCAGACCATCGCAAAAGGCTATGTCAATAAGTTGCTTAAAGTCAGTAGGACCATGCTGCCAATGATTCCATCCCGTAAGTGACTCAGAGGCAACGATTTTTTTTCCATAAATATGGGCAGCACTGGAGGCTTCTTTGGTTACCCAATGTCGTTGCCTGTTCCAGAATTCCCCCATAGGAATATGGGAATTTCCAAGCGCTTTCAAGGGTTCGACCCTTACGTTTCCACCATGCCCCGCCTCAATGATCATCTCAATCCCATGTTTTTCCGCAATTTCAGTTGATTGTGCAAAATGATTTTCAATCATCATGTCACTGATCAATTTGGTATAATCATGCAAAAATCGTTTTGCCAATCGATCATCGCTACTGATATGGGTTTGAATTAAAGGAAGATAAGGTCTGGAATCATACCCGTAAATCTCCTGGAATTTTTCCAGAAAAAGAGGACTCCAATCATTCGCTTCCCACACCTCATAGCTGTCGTGCATGAAAAATTTGAATTGCTTGTCCGGAGAAGTTATGGACGCCAACCTATTAAAAATACTATCGAAATAATTCTTGGTGGCATCCTTACTCAGATGGTCAATTATCAACCCGCTGGAATTGGGACTGGGTACAACCAATTCCTGTCCGGTATTGCTTATAAAAAAGGAAAGAACCTCCCATTTTCCCGGAGGGACATTCCAGTCAAAAAACTTTCCATCTTTGGAAAATTCATCCAGTACAATAGCCTCTCCTTTACTGAAGTCAATAACATTGTTTTCCGAAAATGGAACGGCAACGGTTGTAATCAAAGTATTTCGGGATGCGGATTTACGTATACTTGTTGGCTCCAAAATGGGGAATTTCATTTGGGATGGGCCTTCTACAAACTGACTGGAATTTACCAATTCTTTCGATGCGTGTTCCTCCTCCACCCATTCCCCTCCTGCATTCCAACTGCTTGCAGCAACCCATCCTAAATCCAAATCCAACCTTTTTCCTGTAGCAAGTGCAAGTGAAAAATATTTTAAAGATTCATCTCCTAACATGGCCGGACCGCCTGGAATCAGTTTTTCCGGATCCATTAATGCACCCAAGTCCCAGATCAATGCCCCCCGCGTACCTTTGTCTTTCATTTGCTCAAGCTCAAAGACCATTTGGGTAGTATCAACGTAACCATTTAACCAGGTCCATAAGGCCAGTGGTCTGTTATCCTTGGAGGGATTGCGAAATTCTTCTTCTGATAGCGAGGATACTGATTTTTCTTCTGCCGGGGTGCAACCTAAGAATTGGAAAAAGGTAAAAAACAATATGAGAACTACAGGAACAATCCCTATAATCCGAAATTTGATATCAAATCTGTGCATCTTATCAATTTTGGTGACCAGCTTGGTATAGTGGGTTTATTTTGCCAAGGTAAAAATAGAAAAAAGGCATTGCTTAAAATTCCACCATTTTAACCAAAGGGTATTATATATTAACTCCTTTGGGTTAAAATCCGGCCATTTTCAAATTTCGATTTATCTAGGCCCATCGTAAAGAGGCTTATGCAGGCGTCCATTTACATATGGAATATTTGGGGGCTTAAATGCGATAGAAGGCTTATTAAAAGTTCCCTTCATGTTGTTTTTATCCATTACCTCTATTGCCTGAAACAATTACAGTATAATATCCTTCCTCCAATATAAATTTTCCGGATTCCAAACCTTTGATATTTTCAGGTTTCAAGCCACCTTCCTTTGACACTATAGATATCACTTGCGAAGCTTTAAATTGTAATGAAACCCTTGCCCTACTTCCTTTTGGTATTTTCATTTCGTACACCATTTCATCTCCCAACCCTCTCCGCCAATTAGAAACAATCTCACCGAAGGGTGAGTGGTAGCTGGTTGAAATGTTTGATAACCCATCAGGAGCTCTTGGGGCCAGCGTGAACTCTCTAAATCCTGGATACTCCTGATCAGGACGAATCCCCCCAAGCCACCTGTAAAACCATTCGGTAACAGTTCCAAACATCGGATGGCAATTGGTAAAAGTGTCATCACTTTCTTTCCAAGTCTCCCAAATGGTAGTGGCACCTCTATCGATCATGTAACCCCAGCCTGGATAATTGGTGCTATTTACCACGTTATAAACTTCATTCGGAGACACATGGTCCGACAATGTTTCCAGAATGTATTTTGTGCCAAAAATCCCGGAATTAAAATGACCTGAGGGACCGTTTTTCACGGCAAGCAGCAGGGAATCTTTTGCCCGCCCCAAGTCTACCTCCGGAATTACCTGATGAAATAACAGGGTTGAAAATAAGGTTTGCTTATTGATAGGAGTTTCCACGGCTTTATCCCAAAAAGTCTCTTTTAAAATTCCCTTTAAGTTAGCTGCCAGTTGGGCATAGTTAGCAGCACTTTTGGAATCGCCCATAATGGTGGCAAAGGTTTCCATGATGTTGGCACATTGAAGGTAATGGCCTGTTCCAATTAATTGCACCGGAACGGGTTCAAGAGACTCATGGTCTGCGAGCCCTTCATTAACCAAACCTTCCGGGTGAATCCTTGCCGCCTTATCCATCCACTTTATATTTAATTTATAAAGTTCTTCTATAATTGCGGTATCATTATAATAGAGATAAAGGTAATATTGTGTAATTAAATAAGCTGATTCCCAACTGATGCCGCAATACTTAATACCTGCGTAAGGAGCCGTATCCACAAAGACCGAATCATTCATGGCATCGACCCAGTCGTATACCGTCTTCCGGTAGAAATCCTGCATGTCAAAATTGTAGATAAAAGACTCACTCGTTGCATTGAGGTCCCCTCCGTATCCAAACTTCTCCCGCACGGCACAATCGGACTGAACACTGGCCAAATTGGACCGAAAAGTTCTTTTTACAGCGGCTTGGATGTCATTCAATAAGGGGTTTGAACTTTCAAAACTATTTTTATCAGAAACATTAGAGTGGATAAATAAGCCCTGAATATCAGCAAGCAATGGTGCCTCCTTTAATCCTTCAATTTCCATATATCGATAGGTCCTGTAGACAAAATCAGGTGTGAAAACAGCCTCCTTCTTGCCAAGAATATAGCTGTCCGTTTGCCAGGCTATGGGAGGAGCGCCAGGTCCGCCTATGCCCTCCCGCTTAATTTGACCAACAACCGTGGTCATGGGATTCAAAGTCCCGTCTTCATATATTCGCTCGCCAAATCTAAAAGTAATGTTATCCCCTTCATTTCCCCTAAGTTTAATTCTATAGGTACCTGTAAAATTCACTCCCATATCAACGATGTATTTGCCGGTTGCTACAGCGTACACGGCTTTGGGGCTAATTTCCTCTGTTACTTGAACGGCCGGGAAAAAGGCTTTCTGTAAGGTTCCTCCCGGACCCTTACCGGATATTGCAGGTTTCCATAAAGCATCGTTGAAACCCGGTAGATCCCATCCGGGTATTTCCTTGGTTTGATCATACAAAACACCCAAATAGGCACTGTTTTTTATAATTGGTCCGAAGATGTGCTTCCAGGTGTCATCGGTCACTATTTCGGAGACACTTCCATCTTTGTAAGTAACCCGTAACCTCGCTAAAAAAGTGGGTTTGCCTACCGAAAGGTCTTCCCTTGGGTTTCTTCTTCCCCATTTCCTAAGGGGAAGGGGATTGTAGAAACCATTACCCAAGATTACACCAAGGCAATTTTCTCCTGCTTTGAGATGGTTGGAGACATCGTATTCTGTGAAATAAATTCGTTTGGAATAATCGGTCCATGCTGGATCGAGTACATTTTTCCCAATGGTGTCGCCATTAATAGTGGCTCTGTAATAACCGGCGGATGTAATGAAAAGAACGGCACTGTCAACCTCCGAAGTTACCAAAAACTCCTTCCTGAACATCGGTGCTGGACGAGGGGCATAAAACAAGGAATCGGAGGTGGGCAATGGCCTGTCTTCCTCCAACCACTTGGCACCTATTTCCGGACATAATCCGCAGTCAAACCAATTTTCCCTGGATTCTGTACAAGAAAAAGCAAACCAAACCAATACTATTAAGCAAAATTTGTTCATGTCAATAATTTTCAGGTTTATATTTTTTCTTCCCAACACTTAGTTTCGATTCTGGTTCTTTTCGGAAGGCAGAGAGAAACATCCATCCCGAAGTATAAAGAACAACACATAAGACCACCCATCGGAGAATTAACAAGGGCAAAGACTTGACAACATAAGCAGCTAGAAACACGCCTATGACTCCGGCAATTGTTATCGAAAATGAAACTTTCCTGTCATAAGCATTTTGTTTGACAAACCTGGCTCCTCCTGCTGCCATTAGCATAGCAGTTGCCGTCATCATGATGGGGAAGGCAGTGAGTGGATGCATCCCAAGCGCATAGACCATCGCCATGCAGGGAGCATAAAATCCGACTCCGATGGTTTGCAAGGCACCAAAAATAAAACTCATACCTATAATAACAGCCAATTTCCAACCTGTCAGTCCTATGGCCTCACCTCCGGTTGGCATCAAATTTAAGAAACCGGCTATTATAATCAGGCCCACAGCCAGCAGGCCAAAACCTAATCCTATCTGAATCCTGCTTCGTGACATCTTGGACACAATATCGGCTCCCAGCAACGCACCCAAAGGTGCGGCTGTTGACATGGAGACCAAGGTAAGTGTGTCCACCTCAACTACAGTCATAAATATAAAAGCCTGAACTACAACAGGAATGGTGTTCCCCACATTCATTGTTCCAGGGATCAGGCGGTCATCGATAAGTTTAAAAAACTTAAAAATTGCGGTCTGCTGTGCAAAACTTCCAATCCCCAATGTGTCGAAAAAGTTGGTGATGAATCCGGTTCCTAAAAGACCTGACCATGGCTTACCTGAAAACGTTTTCCTGTTTCTGAAAACATCAGTAAAATAGTAGTAGCCAAAAAACCCCGTCATAACCCCCAGAATTAATTTTAAAATGACACTCATACTTCAACGATTAGAATTTTTATGATTAGCTCCAATAAACTTCTTAAAGAAACATTAGTCAGGTTGTTTTTCAGATCAGTATTCTAGTGCTATGTTAAGGATGAATTGACAATCTTTCCCGCAGAGACGCAAAGATGGGTAACTAGAATCTTTTCGCGATGGTGATAACCTTTAAATATTAAAGTTAACATAACACTAGTGAATAATACCTTCTTTAAATTTTTTATCCACTACTTAACTTCAACATTTCGGGAAAAAAGCAAGCGGACCGGTCCGAATAATCCTGCGGGCTCTATATGCCATTCCGAATAATTTTCCAACCAACTACCTCCGTCGGATCGAATATTTGTCTTCGTAAAACGTTCCGATTCCGGCAGGTCTTTATCACCTGTTAAGCGGTTGACCCAAAGATTCATAACCTCAATTTTCAGTTCATTATCCCCAAATTTTACTTGTCCTGTTATATCAACTTTAAATGGTGGTTTCCAGACGACTCCGGCTGAATTCCCGTTGATAAAAATTTCAGCTATTTCCCCTACATCTCCAATATCCAGGTAAATATTTTTTCCCTTACCCATCCATTCATCCTGAACTGTGATGGTTTTTGTATATGTCCCTTTTCCGGAATAGTATTTAATGCTTATGTTATCATGTTCTGTCCAGGAAATAAGTTCAGGAAATTCGACCTTTCCGGGAGCTCCCCATTTAGGATCAAATTCCACATGCCAGGCTCCGTCGATTGGATAGGGTGTGGGAATTTTTTCAACTATAGCCTGTATTTGCTTCCCGGAATTCCCTACAATCGTGTACTTTCCATTTTGCCAGCACTCCATTTCTACGGAATTCCTTTTTACATTCAACACCTTTTCTGTCGGCAGTTGATCGTCGTTTGTGACTTCCTTCAAAACGGCATCCAACCCAATTCCTGAAAAACCTTTTTTAAAAACCACGAAAGTAGAGCCGCCCGGTGGAAGAACAACCGGTATAGTAATACCCCCATCCTTAGATTGAAAAACATGTTGGTCCACTATAGAACCATCAGATGGATCCCATAATTGTGGGGCTGTATTTTCGACCCGAAAAGTACACTCAGTACTCAATTGGCCAAGCGTTTTATTAATGATGAAATAAATATGGGAAAGCGTTGTTTCCCTGTGAATGAAGTCAAATCCGGAATCTGCCTGAGAATTTTGTGTTGAAAAATCAGGCCCAATCCCTATTTTTTTTAGCCACTCTTCAGGGGTATATCCCCACACAATTTGTCCTTTTCCGTAATTATTTACTTTAATCGTTGAGCCGTTGATTCCTCCCCACATTTTTCCCGCCAGTTCACGAATCGCTTTTGTGTTACTTTCCAAATTGGCCAAACCTGGTACTTCAGTCGGCTTTGGGCCAATAATGACAGCTCCCTGAGAAACCAAGGCTTCCAATTTGCTCAAAACCTCCAATGGCATATCAGACTTATCAGGAAGAACCAGAACACGATAAGACATGCCGTCAGGAAGCACAATCCTGCCGTCTTTGAAAGACATCCGGTTTATGATGACATCTGAATTCACGACATCATATTCGTAACCTGGGCCTAGCCCATCAATTCTTGGCTTTTCAGGAACATTATGATAGTAAGGCCAAAAATTAGGAGCCTGATCCCCGTAATAATAAGCTACATCGGCAACATAAAGACCTTGTTGAAGCATGAAACTACAGCGTGCAAGATAATCCATAAACGGACGTGCCTTGGACCACCAGACCACTTGGGGATTCATGTCAATCCCTGCGTGGTAAGTGCGTCCGGGAAATTGATCTTCCACAGGCGAATGCGCAAACCCATGATAAGTGACCCGGTTCAGTCCTTCAGAAAAGGCCCGGTCAACAAGCCTTTTCCTTTCAAAAGGGCCATCCCTCCAACGGCGCCAGGTTGTCCATGACTCTGCATCAACATATTTTTTCCCATAAATATGCGATGCACTGGCGATTTCTTTAATTAAAAAAAGATTCCTCGGATTTCCCAACCAGAACTCACCCCTTGGTATGTGTACATTACCCAATGCTTTCAGGGCATCTACCGGGCAACTTTCCCAAAATGGAGGACCGGGACCCCCGGCCTCAGCTACCAGTTGGACACCATATTCTTCACACACCATGCTTCCTGTGGTGTAATGACTGTGTATCAAAAGATCACTAACAGACTTTTTATAATCATATTCAAACCGCTTGGATTGATCCTCATTTAAGATTTCCCATCCTAAAAACACAGGCAACCAATTTATTGGACTGTAACCATGTTGATCTTTAAACCATTTCTGAAAGTCTTTCGTCCATTGAATACCCTCATGCAATTCCATACTGTCATCATCCAGGGTTTTGAGCGGAGAATTTTCTTTGTTGTCTTTTTCGATTCCCAATTGCTTAAAAATGTACTCAAAATGAAATCGTGTGGCCTCAGGATCCAGAAAATCAATAAAGAAACCCTTCGAATTAGGACTGGCTGCGATCAACTGCTGTCCGTTGTTACTGCAAACGAACCTCTCTATATGCCATTTGCCCGGAGGAGCCTTCCAGTTCAGTTCTCCATCTTTAAATTTGTCTGAAATGTCCAAGATTTCTGACAAATCAGAGATTCTATTATCTGATGATTGGGGCCAGGCCAGAACAGCCACATCCAAATACCAAGCAGGCAAACCATCAGGACCTTTTGGGCAGCCCTGCGGAACTTCAGGAAACGGCAATGTCTGTTTGATCTGATTAGAACCGGAAACAACTATACCTACATGAAATAGGTTTTTACTTGCCATTTCAGGTGTTACCCAAGCGCCTCCTGAATTCCACCCACTTGCACAGATAAGACCTAGTTCAAGGTTCAGGCGCCCGGCTTCTTTTATTGCATGATGAATCGCATTTACCGATTCCTCTCCTAAAAAGGGCGGCCCGGCAGGAACAAATCCGTCAGGGTTTCTCATGGCCTCGGTATCCCACATCTGCAATCCGCCAAGCCCTTTATCTTTGGCCTCTTCAAGGTCGCGGGTTATTCCGGAAAGCGATACATCACCATTCAGCCAGTTCCAATATGCCCGGGGCCTTGCTTCTACACCAGGATTCCTGAATCCTTCAATAAGATGGTCATCTTGCGGCATTTCATTATTGCAGCCAGCAAGAAACAAGCAAAATATTAACTGAAATATTCTATTTAATAATTTTATTCTCATTTTTTTCTTATTGAATTTTACTGCCCCTATTCTCTCCTATCATTCAATCTCCCTTATTTTGTACTAAAGTCAAAATGTAAATTTTATCATACCTCAGTCGCCCCTCATTTTCCTTAATCCTGTTTCAATGGTTACCTGGGCCATATTTTTACATATTCATCAAGTAATTTTAAATTACTGAAAGGCCCTGCAGAATTGTTGCTTTCCTCTCTGATGGCATTAAAGTAATCCCTGTCAAACCATACCATATTGCCATCCGGATTTTCAAAAGGAACCTCAGGCACCATTGCTTCCCCAAATGCATGGCTGTTTAGCAGTTTGGCAGGCACATTTCCGGATTTTCCATTTGTGGTTAATTTCAGGTAAATCCCATCTTCTTTTTTTTCCAAGCTGATATCCGATCCGGAACCATTGAAAACAAATTCATTGACGCCGTTGGTGTAGGGAACCGCTCCGTTAAGGTAAAGATTGTTTTTTGCCACAACTGGCAGCTTTTCCTTGGACATTTCATAAATCTGGAAATTCGATTCGGAAAGGTGTGACGGATGTTCATCATAGATGGCCAACCCAAATCCCATAGTGCCTTCTTTTCGTTTCGGACGGTTGGCTTTTTCAAAAATATCGTAATCCGGAGCAGTTGTTTTAATAAAGATATTGTTGATGTATCGGTCGTCACCTTCCATCGTTGTCATTATTCCGGCGATTTTTGTGGAATGGGGATAATGGTATGGTGTAAATCTTTCACTGTACCATTGGAAAAGAGAGCCTTCCTTATCCTGCGCATCTTTAAGAATTTCAGGTTTGAATACTTTTTCCAGAGAATCAATTTCATAAAAAGACTTTCCGTTAAGGTACACCTCCCCAGTATGGTGGTTTCTGCCATAATTAAGGAACCAGTCGCCTGAAACTAATTCCCTGTATGGATTGTAATCCCCAAAAAAGGCATTGTCCAATGTTACCTTCCAAACACCTTGCCCCGCTTTTTCCCATCCTCTGATAACTTCCGATCCTTTTATAAACACCTCTTCGCCTTCAGCTGCCCGGTAGACAATTCGGTTCAGGTGGCTGGTGCCTCCATACATCGGATCTATCCATTCACGGTAAGTGCCTGAATGGACGGTGATGGTATCTCCGGCCCTGGCTGCCCTATTTGCGGCCCCAATGGTTTTAAAAGGGTGATTCATTGTACCTGAATAGTCATCACTCCCGCTAATGGAAACATGATATTCACTGGCAAAAGCCTGAGTAGCGATCAGTCCACATATTCCAATATATATAAGAAAGGATTTTAGTTGCATGATTTTAATGAAATGATTCACAGTCTTGGATTACAGGATTTCTGTCAATAGTCCGGGATTTAAAATTGGTTTAGAATGAAAATTACTTCGGCTTGACCAAGTAATCCTGATTCCAGCAATGGTGAATTTGCCTTGAATTTACTTGATTTCACATTGCTGTTTGTGTATGGTGTATCGTTAGGGTTTTTCAGGTCGCCGACGATCCGGTTGTTCCATGTATTTACCACCTCAACCCTGATCTTATTGTTGCCTGCTTTCAGGTAGGGAGTGATGTTTGCCCTGTATGGAGGTGTCCAAACAATGCCACAATCATTGCCATTGATAAACACCCTGGCCATATTCTGTACACCTTCGAAAACAACAAATGCCTCTGTTTCATTTGATAACACGCTCTGTTCTAGGGTAAAGTCTCTTGTATAAGTAGCTGTGCCTGAATAGTATTTGATGCCGTCTACATCTATATCAGTCCAGCTGGTAAGCGTTTTCATAAGATACTGTTTGGGTCCTCCCATCCGGGTATCGAAAGCAAGGTTCCAATCAGAAGTCAGGTCAATTGATGGGGCACTCTTTTCTGCCCTGTGAAAACCAAATTGCAAGTCGAACCTCAATCCCGGGTCATTTTTGCCTTTCTTACCATTTCTGAAAACAACAATTCTAGAAGCAAGTGGATCCATTACAAAGTCCATACTTATACCGTTTTCTACCTCAGTGAATTCTACTTGCCGCTGAATCAATCCTGTTTCAGCATCCCATATTTCAGGTGATTTATTTGCATCAACCCTAAAAACAGCGGTGAAATGCTTTTCGGATTCACTGCTGTTGGATACAAAGTATATATCTTCTGTTGCTGTCTGCCGATGCATGTAATCTATTTCCCTGTGGTAATTATCAATTCCCAAGACTTCAAAATCGGGGCTGATTTTCCGTTCCTTCAATACCTGTTCGAGTGATTTCCCCCAGTAAACCGTCCCTTTTCCATACTGATTGGAAAGGATGGTTTTCCCATTACATTTTCCCCATAATTTATCTGCAAGGGCTTCAACCTCTCTATCGCACGCAGGGAAATTTTTCAGGGAAGTGGCCCTCTCCGGTTTGGGACCTATAACTACTGCTCCATTAAAAATAAGTTTTTCGAGGCTTTTCAATACTTCAAGCGAGATGTCCATCCTATCGGGCAGCATCATTACCCCGTAAGATTGCCCGTGGGGCAAGGTCAGTTTTCCATCTTCGACTTGTAGGGTACTTGAAATAATATCTTCATTTACGTAATCATAATCATATCCCGGAAGCCGACCTGGATCAATTGGTTTGGGAATTCCGCAGTGCGGGCACTTGGTTTTGTCATTAAACCAATGGGGAAATATTCCGGGCATATCGGGTGTGTAGTTGGGGTCAATCCGTTTGGGTGGTACAAGATTGGGAGCATCGTCTCCATAATACAACAGCACATCTGAAACTGCATTTCCTTGGCGCAACATATAGGAGCATCTGCTAAGGTAATCCATAAATGGCCTGGACATGTCCCACCAAGTTGCGTTCACATTGATATGTTCACCGGCATGGTAGGCAAAACCGGGTTTGCCTGCAATTGCAGGATTATGGGCAAAAGTATGAAATACAACCTGGTTAAGTCCTTCGCAAAAAGCGACATCACTTAGTTGTTTATAGTCAGTTGGACCGTGCTGCCAGTGTTGCCAACCGGTAAGCGACTCAGAGGCCACAATGTTATTTCCGTAGATATGTGCTGCACTGGAGGCTTCCTTGGTTACCCAATGCCGCTGACGGTTCCAAAATTCGCCCATCGGAACATCGACTTGCCCCATGGCCTTAAGTGGGTCTACCCTTGAGGTTCCACCATGGCCGCCTTCGGCAAATAACAGCATACCATTCGCATTTGTAATTTCTGTTCCCTGATGGAAATGATTTTCAATAATCAAATCGCTTACCAATCGGCTGTAATCACCACGGAACCGTTTAGCAACAACACTATCAGAGCTGGTATACCCCTGAAATAGCGGCAAAAACGGCACAGGGTCATATCCATAGCGGAGATTGAACTCATCAATGAATCCGGGTGTAAAGTCAGTTAAAATCTCAAGCTCATAACTGTCAACTTCCAGGTATTTGAGTGAATTTAAGGGCGCATTGGTACTTGCCAATCTCGCAATAATGGTATCGAAATGGACTTTAGTGGCTCTCTTGCTCATGTGGTCAATAAGCAGACCATCTGAATTGGGACTTGGAACAAATAGATTTTGCATCGTATTGCTCATGAAAAATGAGTGAACTTCCCACTCACCTGCCGGCACGTTCCAAGCTATTATGCTTTCCTTTTCAGTAAATTCATCCAAATAGAAGACCGAACTCCCCGAATGATCAATTACCATGCTTTCCAAATAGGGAATGGCAATTGAAGTAATTAAGGAGTGATTTTCAGCAGTACTTCCTTCTGAATCAGGTATGTTGATAGTGATTTTCTGAAGCCCCGGACCCGATACACGTTGACGGGTACTTACCAAGTGCTTAGTTGCATCAGAGGTATCAATCCACGGGCCTCCGGCATTCCAGCTGCTGGAGGTAATCAATCCAAGATTTAGGCCAAGCCGTGATGCTGTTTTTAGCGCAAGGGAAATATACTCCAATGATTCTTTTCCTAGAAAAGCAGGTCCTGCGGGAACCATTTTCTCAGGATCAATCATAGCCCCCACATCCCATATAAATGCACCTTGCATTCCCTTTTCTTTCATCTGTTCCAGTTCATAGACCATTCTAGCCGTATCTATGTAGCCGTTCAACCAATCCCAATAGGCAAGGGGACGGTATTCCATGGGAGGATTTTTGAAATTTTCCTCAGAAAGGTTGCTTGCAGTAGGAGAACATTGCCAACTACCCCAAAGAAGGAGCCCTAAAGAAATAACCTTTAACATGCTACGCAGTACAGGCATGATCAAAATGATTTGGCGAAATGTAACTGGCATCTTAAATGAAGTTTTATGGTACTCCTTTGTGGAAATAGGAAATTCAGTGGATAGGTAAGAATTTTATTTAAGCTCAACTGTTTAAATTGAATAGGCTAACTATCGAACCGAATTACGAATTAGCTCAATTGCCTGCTCTGCAGCATTTTTCAATGTATTGCGGGGCGATCTGACTTTTGATGCTTCGGTGAGAAATCTCAATTGTGATTGATTGCCATTTTCACCTATCGCTATAAGTGCTTGTGCCTTTACCAGATAGCTTTCATCCGTTTCATAGATATGCCTGAAATCACCTATCATGGAGGGGTCTTTTAGTTGCCCCAGTGCTTTTATGGACGCTGCTCTGACTTTTGAATTGGTATCGCTGATGGCATGTAAAAAAATATCTTTACCACTGTTTCCATGGAATTCAGACAAGTTCTGTATAGCTGCTTCCCTGACAGCCCAGAAATTATCGTGCTTTGCCAGCTCCGTCCATTTCTGAATCGTTTTCGGAGAACTGTGAAAGGCTTTCAGTTGGTCAATGGCCCATATTCTGCCGGTAACATCGTCGTTTTCCACCTGAAACAAAAGCTCTTCCTCGGTTTTAAGATATGTCAATTCCTTAAGCAGGTGGTTTCCTTCATCAAAGCGGACCAATAAGGGGGCTGCATCGAGTTTGAACTCAAATTTTTCTATGTCCTTTTTCAGCCATACTTTTTCAACCGTTTTTCCATCCTTATGGTAAAATCCGATATTAACGGGAATACTGTAAATAGGCACATTATCCCACTTATCCTGTGTTTGTTTTATTTCCAACGCAAGGATCTTAGTGGTTTCATCCCAGTTTTTTGTGACCTCAAATACGGCATGACCCGGATGAAATAGAAATTGTTCAAAAAACCAATCCAAGTTCAAGCCACTGACATCTTTGGCACATTGAATAAAATCTTGGGTGCTTACTGCCTGAAATTCAAATCTATGGAGAAATTGACTAATGACCCTAAAAAAGGTATCGTCACCCAAAACAAAACGAAGCATATTCAATACTGAAGCTCCTTTGGGATAGGCATGGCTGTCAAAGTTCTGTCCCGGAGTTTCATACCGGTTGAAGACAATGGGGCGCATATACCTATTATGTGCTTCACGCAGGTAGGCATTCTTTTTCTTCAATAGGTCAAATGCGGCTTCATCTTCACCCCAGTCGAATCTTTTATACAAGTAGTCGGAATAGGTGGCGAAGCTTTCATTCATCCAGCTATGCTCCCAGCTTCTACAAGTAATGAGGTCTCCCCACCATTGATGGGCTATCTCATGGGCAATGATCCCTTCAAAAGAGAAGTCGATTTCTTCCATTCTATTGGTTACAGCTCCTTCTCCAAGAAGCGTTGCAGATGTGGCTTCCGCTCCCCCTCCTTGGTGTGCTGAGACCACCTG
>NZ_JBGTCA010000440.1:0-2973 GCF_041749095.1 Aquiflexum sp.
GTCCGCAAACGGCCATTTTTGCTATAAACATATCACCCTTTCAGGGTCGGTTCTCGATGTTTTTTAGTCTTCAACAAATCTTAATTGTATGTCTGACCAATTATCCCGATGGGATAACATGTTTATAGATAATAAGGCACAAACTAAAAAGTCGACCCTGAAGGGGTCGCATAATCTTTTGCCTGACTATAATCAATCATCTTCAATCCAATCAATAGATTTTTAGATATAAAACCTGTAAATTATTACATTGGAAAAAGTAAACCCCTTTGCGGATTTTGCTTTCTTATGATTCCTATCCTTTGATTGAATAAACCTACATAATCCATCTTGGTATGAATAACAGACAAAGAAGATCATTTATCAAAAAAAGTGCTGCTGCCGCAGGACTAATATTAAGCAGTCCCTTTGATCAGAGTTTTGCTAAATCCTCCGAGGGTCTTAACCTGAGATTATTCGATTATTCAAAGGATGGGGGGATGCAGTTTTCATTGGCTTATTTTTGGGGACCTCAACCAGACAGGGTTGCCCTGGCAAGGCAAATTGAAGTCTTGGGAGCTGTTGGGGGTATCAATCCTAAGATGACCGATACACCGAATAAAAGCCCGTGGAGCTTTGACGTGGTCCATGGAGTAAAAAAAGCCTGGGCAGATTTAGGATTGGATTTCAATGTGGTGGAAGGTCCGCCAACTTTGGGTACCAAAACCAAACTTGGACTTGAGGGCCGGGATGAAGAAATCTCCAATTTCATCATATTAATGGAAAACCTCTCCAAATCAGGTGTGGACACCCTCTGTTATAATTGGATGCCGATCATTTCCTGGGCACGAACAACCTTGGATCGGCCAAGTCGAGGTGGTGCACTGGTAAGTGCTTTTGATATTGAAGACATCAAAGACGAACCTGATATTACTGAATATGGAAATATCACCCATTCAAATATGTGGGCAAACCTGGAATATTTTCTCAAGGCTGTGGTACCGGAAGCTGAACGCTTTGGGATAAAACTGGCTATGCATCCCGATGATCCGCCGATAGATGGCATCAGAGGGATTCCGCGAATCATGACTTCTGTGGATGCTTTCAAAAAACTGTTGGACATTTACCCGAGCCCAAGCAATGGCATTACATTTTGCCAGGGCAGCTTCGCTTCTATGGGAGGTCCCGGTGAAGATGTGAACATCCCCGAAGCCATTAGGTATTTTGGAAAGAGACAGGCCATCCATTTTGTCCATTTCAGGGATGTCAGGGGAAACAAAAACAACTTTGAGGAGACCTTCCATGATGATGGCAAAACAGACATGTATGAAGCCATGAAAGCTTATTATGAAATTGGCTTCAAAGGCCCCATCCGGCCTGACCATGTACCGACCATGCTCGGCGACAGTAATGAAAAAGCTGGTTACAGCAATTGGGGAGTATTGTTTGCCATAGGTTATATGAGGGGATTGATAGAGGCTATTTCTAAAAATACTTAAGCACTTCTTCCGAAAGGCTAAACACATAACCCGTTGGTTCTAAAATGAAGATGCCCCCATGGATAAAGGAGGTGACCGAGAGCTTTTGGTTTCAGGAATTTTTTTTTATCTTGGATATGTTTTTAACCGATTTTTTTTTATGAAGAAGATTTTTATCAAAAATGGCATTATAGATAAAACCCAGATGGTTTTTCTGGAATTCCCCTACGACTTTGAACTAAAGGAACTGGTCAGGACATTTCCCGGAATAGATTGGAAAAAAGAACTTAAAGTATGGTACGTCCCCTACTCGAATAATAAGCTTAATGAACTGTTGGGGTTTTTTAAGGGAAAGGTTTGGTTAGATTATTCCCAATTTAAGAAAGTGGCAATACCAGTTGAAAAAATCAAGAATGATCTGAGTCCCCTTGATTCTGGGATAGGTGAGGAAATCCTAAAATTTGAGCAATGGATGCGGAACAAAAGGTATAGTGAAAGCAGCATCAAAACTTACCGGGATGCATTATCAGTATTTTTCCGGTTTTTGGAAAACAAGCCTATAACAGAAGTTGAAAGCTCAGATTTGGAAAAATTCAATACGGAATATATCATCGCCAACTCATATTCGAGTTCCTATCAAAACCAGTTTGTCAACGCTGTAAAATTGTTTTTTGTCAATAGACAAAATAAAAGGTTGAACCCTGAAATTATCCCAAGACCTAAAAAAGAGAAATTATTGCCCAATGTACTGAGCAAAGAGGAGGTGAAGATGATTTTGGAAGCACACAAAAATATAAAGCATAGAGCTATGTTGTCATTAATCTATGCTTGCGGATTAAGGAGGAGCGAATTATTGAATTTGAAAATCAAGGATGTGGATTCCAAAAGGAGATTATTGCTTGTCAGACAATCCAAAGGAAAGAAAGACAGAATTGTACCCATATCGGATAAAATCATAGAACTCTTGAGGATATATTACAAACAATATGTTCCGAAAAGTTATTTGTTTGAAGGCCAGATTTTAGGAGAAATGTATAGTGAAAAAAGCTTAGAAAGTGTGTTGAAGCAGGCATTGACAAAATCCAGGATTAATAAGCCTGTAACATTACATTGGCTTAGGCACTCTTATGCAACCCACTTATTGGAAAGCGGAACCGATTTGAGATTCATTCAGGAAATTTTGGGACATAAAAGTAGTAAGACAACAGAGATTTACACCCATGTAAGTACCAAGAGTCTTCAAAATATCAAATCCCCTTTTGATGATCTTTAAAGAAAAAATAAGTATAATTAAACCCTGATAAAAATCCTCATTTATCAGGGTTATTCTTCTGGAAAGGGTGGTATACCCCTGACCAGGTCAGGGGTATAAACAAGTTGAACTAAACCTCCTTCGTCGGTAGTTTTATTACGATTTAAAGGTCTGTTTTTCAGTAATATAACTTATTTTTATTCTATGTTTAACCTTTAATTCATTTAATCATGGAAAAAAAAGTTTGCGTCAAAAGATGTACGA
>NZ_JBGTCA010000441.1:0-15190 GCF_041749095.1 Aquiflexum sp.
CTCATCCCCTCTCCAATAGGCACCGGCAATGTTCAAAAGCTTGGCTGCTTTGATAAAACCTGTATTTGGGATATGTGGTCCACGGCAGAGATCCACAAAATTGCCTTGTTCATAAAAAGTGATCGATCCATCTTCCAAACCTTCCAAAAGGTCCAGTTTATACTCATCACCTTTTTCTTTGAAGTATGCAATGGCATCGGATTTCGAGACATCCTTTCTGATAAATTCGCTTTTTGATTTGGCCAATTCCATCATCTTGGCTTCAATTTTTTCCAGTTCGGCACCTTCCAATGGCTTGTCACCAAAATCAACATCATAATAAAATCCGTTTTCGATTGGAGGACCGATACCAAATTTCACTCCGGGATAGAGTGATTCCAAAGCTTCTGCCATGACATGGGCAGAAGAATGCCAAAAAGTATTTTTTCCCTCAGGGTCATTCCAGGTCAATAACTGGACTTTTGCGTCCTGATGAATAGGTCTGTTTGAATCCCAAACTTCCCCATTAACTTTTGCTGCAAGTACATTTCTGGCTAAACCCTCGCTGATACTAAGTGCAATCTGTAACCCTGAAACTCCTTTTTCATACTCCCTGACCGAACCATCCGGCAGGGTAATTTTGATTTGTTGGTTAGACATTTAAAATATTAAATACATGAAACATGGCATCTTTACAAACAGATGCTTAATTAAGGTGCAAATATGCGAATTGATTGTGGGTTTATAAAAGATAAAGGCAATAAGGTTAGTTTATTTTTAAAGCTACTAAATATATATATAACTCTTACCCTCCTCTTTCAATCTATTGTCAAACACCATTATATTTGTCCAAAGCTTAAAATTTCATGCTATACGACATCATTATCATTGGCGGGGGGATTGTTGGACTTGCCACAGGATTGAAAATAAAAGAACATAGGCCGGAACTTAAAGTCGCTATTCTGGAAAAGGAATCCGAAGTGGCCAAACATCAGACAGGCAATAACTCCGGAGTTATCCATTCCGGCTTGTATTACAAACCTGGTTCGTTGAAAGCGACCAATTGCATCAGTGGTTATCATGAGCTTATCAAATTCTGCGAAGAGGAAAACATTCCATTCGAACTGACAGGAAAAGTGGTCGTGGCTACCAAAAAGGAACAGATTCCTGTTTTGAATGGATTGCTGGATAGAGGGCTTCAAAATGGATTGAAAGGTACGCGTTCCATTACTTTGGATGAACTGAAGGAATATGAACCTTATTGTGCAGGAGTGGCTGCCATCCACGTACCACAAACCGGAATCGTAGACTATAAAGTTGTTGCTCAAGCTTATGCTAAAAAATTCCAATCACCTGGTGGGGAGATTTTTTTTAATCATAAGGTACTGAAAATAAATAATTTAAATACATCATCTTCAATCAAAACTGAGCAACAGGAATTTACCTGCAAGCTGGTCATCAACTGTGCCGGGTTATATTCAGATAAAGTGGCCCAGATGAATCAAAAAGAGACATTGGATGTGAAAATCATTCCTTTCAGAGGAGAGTATTATAAGATCAAAAAGGAAAGGGAATACCTTGTCAAAAACCTGATCTATCCTGTACCTGATCCTAATTTTCCATTTTTGGGGGTCCACTTTACACGGATGATGAAAGGAGGCGTGGAAGCGGGACCAAATGCAGTATTGGCTTTTAAAAGAGAGGGATATAAACGTTCACAAGTCAACCTGGCTGAACTGAGTGAAACCTTGGCATGGCCGGGATTTCAGAAAGTAGCTGCCAAATATTGGAAAACCGGCATGGGTGAAATGTACCGCTCATTTTCCAAAACGGCCTTTACCAATGCCCTGAAAGAACTGATTCCGGATATTCAGGAATCCGATTTGGTGGACGGCGGTGCAGGCGTTCGTGCCCAGGCCTGCGACCGTACAGGAGGACTTTTGGATGACTTCTGCATCAGGGAAAATGACTTTGCCATCAATGTCCTCAATGCCCCCTCCCCTGCTGCCACAAGTTCCTTGGCCATTGGGGGGACTGTCAGTGAATTGGTTTTGAAAAGGTTTAATTGAAATACAGTAGAAATAATTCGAAATATAATTGAAATAATTTCTGGTAATCATAGCATTAGATTATTATCAATTAGAGTTGAATCTGGAGAATTATATCGCCGAAGTCCTATTTCCATTTATATCGCAAACCTGTCTGCCGTGGCAGAGCTTATATCGATTAAAGAATAGGAATAAGATTATGTAGCAACCTTTTATCTAAAATTGTTTTCTTATATTTATGTAAGACATTCCTCTACCAAAATGGCCTCACATGAAATAGAAATTATCCTAAACCGTCAATTGGCGGATTGCCTATCGATCCCGGTATTTATCACTGATACAATTGGCAATTTGATTTTTTATAACGAACCGGCTGAATTAATCCTGGGAACGCGTTTTGGAGATACAGGAGAAATGAAAGTTGAAACATGGTCAACGATTTTCAAACCATTGGATGAAGAAAAAAATCCATTGGCCCCAGAAGGCCTGCCTTTGGTTCAGACCCTTAATGACCAACTTCCTCACCACAGGGCTTTTTGGATCGAAAGCCTGATGGGCAAAATTGAAAAAATTTCCGTCACCTCCTACCCAATAATAGGTCGAATGGGTAAATTTCTTGGTGCAGTAGCTATTTTCTGGGAAACAAAAGATACATGAAATCGAGCATTCCGAGAACGGCAATCAGAGTAATGATCAGCAACTATGCGAGATTCTCCCGAATCAAGTTCGGGACAAGCTATGTGACCAATGAAAAACAAATTATAAACACATGAAAGTTTCAATCAAAGGAGTCAGGGGTTCAATTCCCACATCAAGTCCCGAAACTTCTTATTATGGAGGAAATACTTCCTGTGTTACAGTGGTTGAAGACGATTGGATGCTTATTTTGGATGCAGGTTCAGGCATGCAAAAAGCCAAATTACCGGAAAAACCCACCAACAGGATTGATATTTTACTGACACATCTTCATTTTGATCATATACAGGCCCTTGGATTTTTCGGATCTTTGTTTGATCCTAATAAAGAAGTACATATCTGGGGACCCGAGAGCGCTACCCAGAGTCTGAATTCAAGATTGAACAAATTTCTCTCACCCCCACTATTCCCCGTGTTGATGCGGGATCTTCCCTGCACATTGGTTCTTCATGATATTTCCAACAGCAGTTTTGAAATTGGCCCTTTTTCTATTGAATCTAGGTATGTGATCCATCCCGGTCCAACTGTAGGCTACCGTATCAAAGGGAATCATGCTGTTGTGGCTTTTATCCCTGATCATGAACCCGCTTTGGGACCGTCAGGAATCATCCCTGATAAAAAATGGATATCGGGTTTTGATATTGTCGAAAACGCTGACCTGTTGATTCATGATGCCCAATATACTGGATATGAATACAAGGAAAAAACAGGTTGGGGACATTCCAGTATGGAAGATGCAATTAAATTGGCTTCAATTGCAGCAGTGAAACGCCTTTTATTTTTCCACCATGATCCCTCCCGGACCGATGAACAACTCGAGGTCATTTTTAGTAAGTTAAAGCAGACCGATTTTGGTTTTGATGATTTTGACTTTGCAAGGGAGGGAATGGAAATTGACTTGGGGTGATGGGTTAAGCTATTTCATTAAAAATCTAGACCACTTCACATTGAATTTCCTGAATAAGTACCTCCGCTGGAAGACCAAGGATTTGGCACAAGTTTCGGATCATTTTCAAGGAAAGTGGGATTTTTCGGTTTAAAACTTTTGACACGGTACCTTTATCTCCAATCGCAGGAACAAGGTCTTTGGCTTTTAATCCCAAATCTTCCATTCTCACCTTGATGGCATCAATTGGATCAGGCAATGATATTCCATCAAAATTTTCAGCCTCATACTTTTTTACCAGTAACACCAAGATTTGTAGCTCCTGAGATTCAGGGGTACCTTTAGGAACATCAAATAGCTGCTCAATTCGTTGCAAAGCCTTTTTATAATCCTTTTCTGTTTCAATTATTTGTAAATTCTTCATGTTGCCTACATTGAGTTAGTCCAGTTGTACTTCATAAGATAAGAAAACTTTGAAGAACTATGAAACGCTCCTTTTGGAAATGAAATTTATTAAACCGATAGAATATTGAACATTTCTACTGATTTTTGATCAGTCAATTTGAATAAAATTTACATTTAAGGAAAATTTAAAATTTCTCTTTTTATCATCACCCTCACCCCCACCACCAACCCAATGAAAAAGAAAATCATCTATGGATTCCTTTTGATCCTCATAGTAGGACTAGGCTATGGACTCAATTATGCATGGAAATCATTCCCGTTGATCAGTTCCTATGGTTCCAAGATCATGTGCAGTTGTATTTTCCTCGCAGAGCGGGACGAGAATTCGGTGATGAGCCAGGAGTTGAGGTCTTTCCCGATCAGCTTGGGAGATTTTAAAGTAGACAGGGAAAGAAAAAAAGTTACCGGTAGTGTTTTTGGCCTGGCACCGAGGGTGGCCATCTACCGCGATGGACAGGGCTGTACTTTGTTGTCAGGCATGGTAGAAGCCGAGGTAAGAAGCCAGGTTTATTATGAAGTACCAAAACCCAATTGGGGTCAGGACACGGTGAGTTGGCCAAACGGCGACAAGCTCAATGATTCCATCTTGAACAGATACCGGAAGATTCAGGATTTGATTGACATCGAATTTGAGGATTCGGTCAAAAAGACCCATTTGACACATAAGATTGTCGTATTGCACAAAGGGCAATTGGTGGCAGAAGGCTACGGCAATGACCATGGCATTAGAACGAAACATACCGGATGGTCTATGGGAAAGAGCATTGTGAGCAGCTTGATCGGTTTACAAGTGGACAAGGGTGTTTTTAATTTGGATCAAACCGGCTTACTTCCGGAATGGACAGATGAAAGGAAGGCCATCAGTTTAAAAAACATGCTTCAGGCTAAAAAGATGCTTCCGGAACCTTCGTGGGCTCTTCCTTTGTCTTTGCACCGGCGAGGGATTTTGCGAGATTGGGTTTGCTGATGTTGGGCAAAGGAAATTGGCTTGGAGAACAGGTCCTTTCGGAAGAATGGGTGGAATTTGCCACCACTCCGGTGACTGCCGCTCCAATGGGGGAATACGGCGCGCAATGGTGGCTCAATGCCGGCAAATCCAACAATCCTGATGATAAAATTTTTTCCAAACTGCCTAATGATGCTTTTTATGCAGGTGGATTTGAAGGGCAATGGATTTTGGTCATTCCCTCAAAAGATTTGGTAATAGTCCGGCTTGGATTTACCCCCAAAGGAGAATTTAGCATGAATGATTTTGCTTCGAATGTCATCGACCTGCTTCCTTGACCTGTTCATTTATTTCCTTCATAACTTCTGCAAAAAATTTTGCAGATTTTATTCTGTCTTCTAGGGCATACATGGTGAATACAGCTATAAGCTCATTCACCCCGGTGTTTGAAACAAATTCTATTATTTGCTTTTTGACAGTTTGTTTACTTCCTACAAAGGAATATTTCAGGAATGGTTGCATAGAAGGATGGTTCATGATTTCCTTCAATTCCCGGTTCATTTCCGTCGGTGGTTGTAACGGTTCCCTGGCACCTGTTAATACACCGAAAAACATCCTGATCAAGGTGGTAAATAATTGTTCAGCTTCTTCATCAGTATCAGCTACAAAAACATTTATCCCTGCAAGGGTATATGGCTTTTTTAGAAATCGGGAAGGCTGAAATTCTTCGTGATAAATTTTGAATGCATTGAATAAATGTGTTGCAGCAAAATGGCTTGCAAAAGCATAAGGCAAACCTTTCTTGGCTGCCAGATGCGCACTATCTGTACTGGAACCTAATATATAAACGGGTACATCTGTGCCTTCAGCTATGGTAGCCCTTACTTTTGAATGCTTATTTTCTATGGAAAAGTATTTCTGGATTTTATCTACTTCTTGTGGAAATGAGTGTGCGGCCTTCATAAAATCAGACCTTATGGCCTGTGCTGTTTGCTGATCTGTACCCGGAGCTCTACCAATCCCTAAATCTATCCTTTTGGGATATAAATGGGACAATGTTCCAAACTGTTCGGCTATAATCAATGGAGAGTGATTGGGAAGCATCACGCCACCTGATCCTACTCTTATGGTATTTGTATTTTCTGCCACATACCCTATGAGAATGGAGGTAGCACTGCTGCCAATATGTTCTATATTATGATGCTCCGCAAACCAAAACCGTTTGTAATTCAAGGTCTCAGCTTCTTTGGCCAAAGCCAGTGAATTATTTAGCGTCTGTTTAATCGTAGCACTTTGTGGAACAATTGCTAATTCTAAAATGGAATACGCTATATCTTGATTTTTCATTCTTATTCTGGTAAAGGAAATATCATATATATTAATTCCATATGCGTTTTTTTTAACTCCAATTTTTCTTGGATTATCGTTTACTCAATTTGTCTATGAATTTCAAGATCAGATTGATTTGTTTCTCTTCTGATTTTTGGGATTTAATTTTCTTTTAAGCTTCAAACTAATATATTTAGACTTATATTAATTCTTCTGATTTTTTCTGATGTACAAAAAAAGCCTGACTGAACGAGATATTTGCACCAAGTTCATTACACCTGCATTGAAAAATGCCGGGTGGGATATACAAAAGCAAATCCGTGAAGAAGTATTCTTTACCGATGGACGAATCATTGTACAAGGTTCTCTCCATACCCGGGGAACAAGAAAACGTGCTGATTATATTCTCTATTACAAAAACAATATTCCGCTAGCCATTATCGAGGCCAAGGATAACAAGAAAGGGATAGGTTCAGGCATGCAGCAGGCTTTGGAATATTCCGAAATACTCCAGCTTCCTTTTGTCTTTACTTCCAACGGTGACTCCTTTGTTTTTCATGACAAAACCAATCCTGAAATAAGAGAAAAAGAAATCCCATTAAATGAATTTCCCTCCCCTTCAACCCTTTGGGAAAAATATTTAAAGTTCAAAGGAATAGCATCACCTAAAGAACGGGAAATAGTGGAGCAGGATTACTTTGTGGATGATTCCGGCATGAACCTGAGATACTATCAGGCAAATGCAGTCAACAGAACCATTGAAGCCATAGCCAAAGAAAAAAATAGAATCCTTCTGGTAATGGCAACAGGAACAGGGAAAACTTATACTGCCTTCAACTTGATCTGGAGGCTGTGGAAAACAGGGATCAAAAAGAGGATCCTTTTTCTGGCCGATAGAAATGCCCTGCTTACGCAGACCAAAAATGGGGACTTCTCCCCTTTTGGAAATGATATCATGCATATCATCAAAAACCGGAAGATTGATAAATCCTACCAAATCTACTTTGCCCTTTATCAGGGATTGACAAGCAATGAAGAAGAGAAGAATGCATACAAAGAGTTTAGCAGGGACTTTTTTGATTTGATTGTTGTAGATGAGTGCCATAGGGGCTCAGCTTCGGAGGCTTCTGCGTGGCGGGAAATTTTGGAGTACTTTGAAGGAGCCACCCAAATAGGTATGACGGCCACCCCAAAGGAAACCAAAGACATCTCCAATATGGACTACTACGGAGAGCCCGTCTATACCTATTCCCTAAAACAAGGGATTATGGATGGGTTTCTGGCTCCTTACAAAGTGGTCCGGTTTACCACCAATCTGGATGAAGGGTGGCGGCCCTCAGCAGGAATGTTGGACAAATTTGGCCATGAAATCGAAGATCGGATATATAACCTGAAAGACTATGATCGGAAAATGGTTATCGATCAAAGAACCCAGCTGATTGCAGATAAAATTACCGAGTTTTTAAAAGCTACAGACCGATATGCCAAAACCATTGTCTTCTGTATAGACATAGAACATGCCCAACGCATGCGACAGGCGTTGATCAACGCCAATGCTGATTTGGTTTCTAAGCACCCGCTTTATGTTGTCAAAATCACTGGAGACGATGAAGTTGGGAAACGCGAGTTGGACAACTTTACAGATGTTGAAGAGCGATTCCCGGTGATTGCGACGACATCCAAAATGCTGACCACAGGCATCGATACCAAAATGGTCAAACTGATTGTGCTGGAAGCAAATATCGGATCGATGACAGAATTCAAACAGATCGTCGGAAGGGGTACCAGAATCAGGGAAGCCGAAGGAAAACTGTACTTTACCATTATGGATTTCCGAAAGGCCACCAACCTATTTGCTGATCCGGATTTTGACGGGGAACCTGTTCAGATCTACGAACCTGGATTGGAAGACTCCCCTGTACCTCCATTGTATCCGGAAATAGGAGATGGTGATGGCAATGAGCTTAGGGAACCTGAACCAACATGGGAAGGACCTTCTTCTACCGATATCAATATACATGAACCTGACCCTGACACCGAACCAATAAAGTACTATGTCAATGATATAGAAGTAAAAGTCATCAATCAGCGCATCCAATACTTTGCCGCGGATGGGAGATTGATCACAGAATCTTTGAAAGACTATACCAGAAAGAATATAGATAAGAATTTCAGCTCGCTTGATGCATTTATTCAGCGGTGGACGGAGGCGGAGAAGAAGGAAGTTCTTTTAGCGGAATTAGCTGAACAGGGGATTTTATTGGAAGCGCTTCGAGAGGAAGTTGGTAAAGATTTGGACGATTTTGATTTGGTCTGCCATATTGCATTTGACCAGCCAGCATTGACCAGAAAAGAAAGAGCTGAACAAGTGCGCAAAAGAAATTACTTTGCGAAATACAGTGAAAAAGCCCAAGCGGTGCTCAATGCGCTCTTGGATAAGTATGAACAAGAGGGAATTACTACCATCGAACAGGGTTCCATCCTCAAAGTTCAGCCGCTCAATCAATTAGGCTCGCCTGTAGAATTGGTTAGGGCTTTTGGAAAAGGGAAGGACTTTGAGAAAGCAATAAAAGAATTGGAAAAGGAAATTTATAAATCGGCGTAAATTGAAATTAGCAGATAAAATAAAATTACCTGAAGGAAGACGACTTGAGTTCAAAGAAATGTTGCCAACTAATGCAGACTTTGCCAAAATTGAACAATGGGGCAATGGATTGCAGTTGATCGCTGATGATTTAAAGGAATATCCTGAAATAAAACTTCTCTGGAGTGAACCTGGGATGGCTTTCAGAGTGACATTTGTAAAAAACCTTTATCTAATAAAGCTAAAGCACGAGTTGCAGCACGAGTTTCAGCACGAGTTACAACAGGAGTTGCAACAGGAGTTACAACAGGAGTTGCAACAGGAGTCCTATTATACTAAAGTTTTAAAAATCTTATTAACTAAAGAGTCCCCTACCCAAGTGATCTCCGACCAACTCGGTCAAAAAGAAGTCACCAAACATCTCTACGAGGTTTTAAAAAAAGTAAGAGAACAAGAGCTCATAGAATGGACAATCCCGGAAAAGCCAAAAAGTAAAAACCAACAATACAGAATAACCAAGCGGGGAATCGCTTTTTTGCAATTACTCAGTAAAAAAAACTAGCATAAGAAAATTAGATGACCACAATCACCACCAATATCAAAGGCATCCGCGATATCATGCGGAAAGACACAGGAGTAGATGGGGATGCACAGCGCATCTCGCAAATGGTCTGGATGCTCTTTATGAAGATTTTTGCAGATAAGGAAGAAGAATGGGAAATCACCATCGAGGGCTATCAAAGCCCGATTCCAGACAGATTGAAATGGCAAACTTGGGCAGCCAATGAAGAAGGGCTGACAGGAGATGCCCTGATGGACTTTATCAACAACGAGTTGTTCCCTGCCTTGAAAGAACTGGATTTCAGCATAAGTCCTCAGGCCAAAATTATCCGCTCTGTATTTGAGGACACCTACAATTACATGAAAAACGGAACCCTCTTCCGTCAGGTCATCAATCAGATCAACCGCATCGATTTCAACAGTTCCAAAGACCGTCATTTGTTCAATGACCTTTACGAAACGATCCTTAAGGAATTGCAGTCTGCGGGTTCATCCGGAGAGTATTATACTCCACGGGCGGTAACACAGTTTATGGTGGATATCATCGATCCCCAACTCAAGGAAACTGTTCTCGACCCGGCTTCCGGCACAGGAGGATTCCTTACCTGTACCATAGACCATAAGAAGAAATTGGTTCAAAACGACCAAGACGAACGCGATCTGCAAGCCACCATCCGTGGGATAGAAAAGAAGCCGCTGCCCCATTTGCTCTGCACGACCAACCTGATGCTGCATGGCTTCGATGTGCCTGCCGTGCGTAGAGATAATCTGCTAAGCAAACCTTATGCGGACTGGGGAGCGGGTGATAAGGTGGATATCATATTGACCAACCCTCCTTTTGGCGGTGTGGAAGAAGATGGGACGGAAACCAATTTCCCACAGAAGTTCCGGACCAAGGAAACAGCCGATCTATTCCTGGCTCTGATTATCAGATTGCTGAAAGATGGCGGCAGATGCGCGGTAGTCTTGCCGGATGGGACACTATTTGGTGAAGGTGTCAAAACCCGAATCAAAGAGGAACTGATGGAGCGCTGTAACCTGCACACCATCGTGCGCCTTCCCAATGGCGTATTTAATCCATACACCGGGATCAAAACTAATTTGCTGTTCTTCGAAAAAGGACAACAGACCAAAGACATCTGGTACTTTGAGCATCCCTATCCGGATGGCGTCAAGAGCTACAACAAGGGCAAACCAATCCATATCAAAGAATTTGACTTGGAAAAAGCCTGGTGGAATGACCGGGAAAATGAAGCCTATAGCCAATATGCATGGAAGGTTTCTGCTGAAGAAATCAAAAACCGGGGATATAACCTGGATATCAAAAACCCACATCAGGTAGCCGATGATTTGGAAAGTCCTGAAGTCCTTCTGAAAAAGTATCAAGTAACCGAAAAAAAGATCTCAGACATTCAAGACGAGATTATCAAAGTCTTAACAGAGGCCCTACGCTAAGTCATGCAGTTATTAGAGCATTTTAAGGAATTGACCCTGCATCCCAAAAATACAGAGGAGCTAAAAGGACTGATTTTACAATTGGCGATACAAGGGAAACTGACAAAGCAATGGAGAATGGACAATCCAGATGTAGAATCTGCTTCGTTTTTGTTGGAAAGAATTAATGAAGGAAAAGAAAGACTTATAAAGGAAAAGAAAATCAAAAAGGAAAAACCACTTCCTGAAATTTCGGAAGAGGAGATTCCTTATTTATTACCTAATAGTTGGACTTGGTGCACCTTGGGAGATTTAAACCGAGAAATTCATTATGGATACACGGCTTCTGCGCTACACACCTTTGGTGGCATAAGAATGCTTCGAATAACTGATATTCAAGATAATAAAGTCAATTGGGATCGAGTACCTGACTGTGACATAAAAGAAAAGGATTTTCTAAAGTATAAACTAGAAGAAAATGACATTTTAATAGCAAGAACTGGTGGTACCATCGGAAAGTCATATCAAGTTAAAGGAGTAAATGTAAATTCCGTTTTTGCATCCTATTTAATTCGAGCAATTCCAATGAGGCAAGTTTTTCCAGAATATATTAAGCAATGGCTAGAATCTCCCAACTATTGGAAACAACTTTCTGAAAACTCGCAGGGAACTGGTCAACCAAACGTGAATGCCACAGCACTAAAAGGATTGTTAGTTTCTTTACCACCCCTCGAAGAACAAAAAGCCATTGTAGAAGTTGTCAATCAATTATTTGCTGAAGTGGAGCAATTGGAAGCTTTGACAAAAGAGCGGATTCAGTTGAAGTCAGACTTTGTGACTTCTGCTTTGAACCAATTGACCCAGGCTGCAGAACAGGATACCGCTAGTCAGTGGTCATTTTTGCAACAACATTTCGGTACCTTCTTTACCGAAAAAGAAAACATCAAAAAACTTCGGGAAGGCATTTTGCAATTGGCTGTTCAGGGGAAGTTGACGCATCATTGGAGAACTACTGCCTGTAAGAGGGGAGTCGAAGTCGAGCCTGCTTCAACTCTACTTGAAAAAATCAAAGTCGAAAAAGAACAATTGATCAAAGCAGGAAAGATTAAGAAGGAAAAACGACTGCCTGAGATTTCAGAAGAAGAAATACCTTTTGATTTACCCGAGGGGTGGGTTTGGGAATACCTTGGTAATTCAATGTTGAAGATTACTGATGGTACACATCATTCACCACTTAATTTAGAAAATGGAGATTTCAAATATGTTTCAGCTAAGAACATAAAAGAAAATGGCATCAAACTATCCAACATAACTTATGTGACAGAAAAAGCTCATAGGGAAATTTATGCTAGATGTAACCCAGAAACAGGTGATTTACTTTATATTAAAGATGGGGCTACCACTGGAATCTGTTGCATTAATGATTTAGATGAAGAGTTCAGTATGTTATCAAGCGTCGCCCTCCTCAAATTACCTACCGTAATCCTCAATGAATATCTTTTAAGAGTTATGAGAAGCCCATATTACTATGATATAATGAGAGAAGGAATGTCCGGTGTAGCAATAACAAGAGTAACATTAACAAAATTGAAAGCATCAGTAATTCCAATTCCACCATTCGAAGAACAAAAAGCCATTGTAGAAAAAGTCAATTCTTTAATGGCACTATGGGATAAACTAGAACAGGAAATAGAAACCCATCAAACCATGCAGGAAAAATGGATGCAGAGTTGTTTGAGGGAGGTGGTGGAAGGTTAGGTCTTTAAATTATTAATTTTTAAAAAAAATATTGAAACCTGATGAATTGGACAAGTGAACAAATCCCGAATATATCAAAGGTAGATAAATATTCTTACCCTGATATTGATCCAAGAATTTTGCTCTGTATGGAGCCATCAGCTTTTAATCAATGGAGAAGAGAATTTGATTTCCCAAGAATAGTTTCATATTTACAAGAAAATTTATATTTATTTAAAACATGGCAACAAGAAGAAAATATACTTGACGAAGAATTAATTTTTTTTGGACCAGCCAGATTTATAGGAAAAAACAAAGGTCCAATTTATATTACTGAATCAGATTTAGATATACAAGAAGATAAAAAAAGGATATATTTAGACTCAAAAAAACTTCAAATATTTAAAAGTAAGCCTGAATTTTACGGCAAAGTTAATGTTTTAAAATCTTTTAAAAGTTATCTAGATTGGCTAATCCACAGAAAGGAAAAACCTAAACACCTAAGTGAAATTTCAATTTTTGGAAATTCTAGTAAAAGCACACGAGGCAATACTTCTGAATTTAAGATTAATAATGAATTAAGACTTCTGAATATTGGCTCCATTTTTGAAAAAACACAGATTGTGATAAACTCGCCTTTGATGATGTTTTCCAGAGGAGGCTTTAATGGAGAATCAAAAAATTTGGAATTTTTAAATTTTGATTTTGCAATATTTAAAAACTCTTTTTTTAGTGGTGATTGCTATTTGTTTTTTTGTTCTTTTTCGAATGTTTCAATTATAAATACTACTGTATCTGGATTACATTTTTATAATTCGAATTTAGAAGGACTTAAAATTGAAGATTCAAAATTATTTAATTGTCATTTTGAAAATTCAAATATTAGATCATTAGTGCAAAACCCGGAATATATTGATAAAAGTGAAGTAATCGGATGCAGTTTTATAAATTGTGAGTTTTTTAGGTTTTATAATTCTATTAAATTTAAAAACTCTGATTTTATTTACACCGTAAGGGCATCAGAAAATTATGCTAATATTAAAAATATTTATAACTCTTCTGGTGATTATTATAATTCAGGGAATTACTATTATTTAGAAAGAAAAAGTAGGCTACTCGAGAAAACCAGAATCATTCACTACCTTAAGGAGGATAGGGAAGGCCTTAATGAACCTACTTTAATTAATGAAACTATTAGATATTTTACATTCCAAAAAAATCGAAAAAAAACTAATTTAATTAAAAAATCAATCCATTATGTTTTATTCTTTTTTTTAGTATTAGGTCATTATTTTATTCTAACTAAAGATATTATTAATTTCGCAATTAGAGGATTTGGAGAAAAACCTTTTAGAATCCTACTGTCTTTCATTCCATTAATTTTTATTTTCTCATTTTTGAATTATCTCACTCAAGATACATTAACTTTTAATCAAATACTTTTAGAAAATAGTTTCAACTTTTTTGGCAAATTTGAAATAGACCCAGAAAATAAATTTAATTCTGCCTTGAGAGTATTCAAAGCTGCACTGGGTATATTTTTAATTAGCTTATTTGTAGCTGATTTAAGTTCTAAAAAAAGATATTAAAATATCAAGGAATATCCGTTTACGCGAATAATTTTATCAAACTTAACATTTGAATTATTGGTATTTCGTTTTCGTAAACACAAATGTTGAAAATAGAGTAGGCAGTTTGGAGAATTTGTGGAAAATGAATTTCAATCTCTAATCAATCAAATGAGAAAAGAATTAGGTTTAGGTAATTTGAATCAAATACTTTTCAAACGAATCAAAAAGGGAAATTTTAGATTTGATGATTAAAGGCACTTAAATATACTTCTCCAACTCCACATCCGGCATCTCATCATAAGTTTGCCCGTTAAGTTCTCTACCGGCTTTCTTTTTGTTCTTACCGCCCCACTGTTTAAAGAAGAATGCGACTTTTGCATTCTGACATTGTTCCTGAATATCCATTACCCAATCTGGGTTCATGGGTCTGGCTTTATAACCGCTCTCCCCTCCTACAATGACCCAATCTATCCCATTTAAATTCATGTTTGGAAGTGCACCGATCAGGGGTTCGCAGGAAAGAAACTTTACCCTGGCACCGGATTGACGAAGAAAGTCTATTCGGTCAAGAACCCTTTCATCTTCCACAGACACTCCCATCCAGATATTGTGTGCCCAAGGCAAGAGATGACTGATTTCAGCCAGTCGGTCCGCTCGCTTGGTGAGCACTTGAAAAACATGCTGTCCATTGTCATTCATTACCTGAAATACCTTTTGGATAAATTCCAGTGGCACATCCTTGTGAAATAGGTCAGACATAGAGTTCACAAACACTACCTTGGACTTTTTCCAAGTATAGGGTATTCCCAAGGCATCTTCATGGATCCTGACCTTTTTAAATCCATCTTTGTACTTTTCCACGCCCATGGCTTTCAGTCGCTTGGTCATGACTTCTGCATAGCAGAATTTGCAGCCTGTTGTGATCTTGGTACAGCCTGTGACAGGATTCCAAGT
>NZ_JBGTCA010000442.1:0-3360 GCF_041749095.1 Aquiflexum sp.
TTTCTCCGGGCTTTGCCTTTTTGGACAATATTGTTTTCCATGTCTTATCCCCATTCAAATCGATCTCAAATAAAAATTCGTTTTCTGATCGTCCTTCATTGAGAATCCAAGCTGATCTATTGATCCAACCGGCAAATAAAAAAGGTTCGGAAACCTCTCCCGCTGCAACATTTTCGGACAGCCAAACAGCTCCGTTAGCGTCAGATGGTCCAAGTTCATCCGGAAGATTTGTAGATGTAAACCAAAGATTGGAATTGGATTGGCCAGGACCTTCTATACCTCCTTTGGCCTTTCTGGTATTTAGAAATTCTTTTTGTGCAGAATCATCACAACCAAAAACAATTTGATCATTCCATCTTGCAAAATCTCCTATGACTTTCAGATATGAAGACCTTGGACGTATTCCCACTGAATTTTCCGAAGAAAAAGTATTGGGGAATTTCCAAAACATTCCATGCATGGTCATCAAATAATCGGGGTTTTCCGTCGTACCAATATCTCTGATTCTTGGCCACTCAGTATTCCATCCGTGTGCACCGTCATAACTATGACTTGCCTTTGGCAATCGATAAAAAGACCATTCACCCATATCCCTCACACCTACCAATATCGATTTATGATCCCAACCTGTTGCCCAAATAGGATCTGTTTTTGGATTGGGATTTCCATAAATTCCTCCCGGACCTGTAACCTCCACAAACTGGGCCCTCCGAACAGTTTTCCAATCCTTTCCATCCCATTCAGCCAAAACCCCTGATTCAATATCAAATTGTTCCTTTGCCTGCTGTCCAGATTCACCATTGTTGCTGTAAACCAAAACACCCTGTCCAGAATAGGCTCCTTTTCCATGTGATCCCAATAAAAGGGATCCTGGAAGATTCGCATCAGTGTCATTTCCCTTTTGCCTTCCCACATTGGCATCTTCGTAAAGCAGTTTTGGCTCTAGGGTTTGGACATCAACTTCAT
The DNA here is from genome assembly GCF_041749095.1 of Aquiflexum sp. Classification (GTDB taxonomy): domain Bacteria; phylum Bacteroidota; class Bacteroidia; order Cytophagales; family Cyclobacteriaceae; genus Aquiflexum. The sequence goes on from NZ_JBGTCA010000442.1 coordinate 967, forward strand.
AAAATCCTTCCTCCATAGTCGCATAATAGATTTTACTTTCAGGATTGAATAAGTGTCTGGCATTACCTGTATGTCGTCCGGGCATCACATCGTAGGGAATTGTCCTAACCTCACCCTGATTACTTATCGCATAAGGACCAATAAAGAGCTGGTCAGATTCCCTGTGAATCATGCGGTTGGCAGGAGTACCTCCAATGCTTTCCTCTCTTACGACCTGATTCAGTTCAGCATCGATTTCATAAAGTTTATCAGAAGAGCCAAAAGGCAGATGAGGCCCATAGGTGACTACCCAAAGTCTGTCAGCCCATGGAACTACGGCACCTGTACCACACTCTCCTTCTTCGTTGTAATAAGCCAAATGCGGATAAATCCCACTTATCAGGATATGTTCAGGCTCATTTATTTCATTTATTTGTTGTTTTGAATTACATGCAATCAATAATAATGCAATCATTAATCCACTTTTATATGCTTTCATATTTAAGTTCAATTAGCTTCGGATAAATTTTTTAGATAAATACCATATGGGTTTTTAAGATTAGGCAACAAGTGCCGATTTTTAATCTATTTCTTTTTGACCAGTTTCATCACAAATCCTCCATGGGGAAGTACGGCAATAGAGGGTCTGTCAGTGGATGAAACTTCTGAATTTTCAAAAGAAAAGGATTTTTTGTTCTCTCCGTCAGCAATCAGTTCCATTTGGTAGGTACCGTCCTCCAACAGGCCTAAGTCCACCTCCACAGTATGCGTCTTGTCAAGACCGTTGATATAGCCCAGATACCATGCATTATCATGGTTGCGGGCTATCAATGCATCTGAAGAGGGATGTCCTGACAAAAGCCTGGTCTCCTCCCATACAACCGGGAGTTCACTGATAAATTTCAGTACAGGATCAGGCAGACTTTTGTAACTGCCCAAAGCATCGGCAGGATGCACGACCCCGCTTTCGAATATCACTCCAAGGGCAAGTTCATGTCCGAAACTTGTTATCCGGGGATACCTGGAGTCTGAGAATGCCAAAGGGGTATAATCCATGGAACCCACCACATTGCGGGTAAATACCAGATGGACATTATGTAAGGGCGCCCTATCCGGAAAGTCCCTGCCAAAAATATAGGTTTCCATTCCCCTTGCACTTTCCATAGTCATCAGGTTTGGCCAAGTCCTCGCCCAGCCCCTTGGCATCGTGCTGCCGTGAAAATTGACCATAATCTGATGGGCTGCTGCATCCTCCAAAATTCCTAAGTATTGTTGGATAATGTGCTGTTTATCGCTTTGGAAAAAATCCACCTTGATGCCTTTAATTCCCTTATCCTGAAGCATTTTAAATTCTTCTCTTCGCCTTTCTCCTTCATGCATCCTGTCCCGGGGCATTTCTGTTACCACATTGTGTGGGCCGCCGGAATTGTACCAAAGCAAAAGCCCTACGTCTTTGGATTTGGCATATTCATTCAGTTCCCAGACATCTCCTCCTCGCATGACGTTCCAATTGGCATCAATCAGTGAATACTCCCAGCCCATTTCTGAACTAAAATCAATGAATGTTTTGAGTTTTTGAAAATCCTGTGGGCTGTCATTGTCGCTCCACCAGCTCCAGGAAGCCCTGCCTGGCTTTACCCAAGAAAAATCCATATCCATCTGTGGCGAGGCCAAATGATGCACCATATTGGATTCAACAATGCCTGAAATTTCTTTGGAGACGGTGATGAATCGCCATGGCATTTCCCAGGGAAGGGTACTTTCTGCATATATGGCCCCTTGACCAAAGGCCTCTTCTTCCAAAGGTACCGCCATGGAATATTTTGAGCCATTCCCTTCCAACCTAGAAGCATAAAACCCCTTATCCAAATCCGACTCAGAAAGTAGTATCCAATGCCCGGCAGTCTCAAAGAGCGCCGGAAAACACCAACCATTGTTATATTGAGGCTGCGTATCCAAAGGCTCTCCATTGGTGTAGTATTTTTCGTAGCCGGGGCTATAATTGGTAATAGAGTCATAAGGTTGAATCCATTTTTTACTTAATTCGTCCAAGTGAAATCCTGTAAACTCCTTGACCACTTTGAATTTCCCTTCGTGCTTTTCGGGAAAAACATATCGAAACGCGATGCCTTCATCATAAGCCCTGACAATCAGATTCAATAAACTCCCCTGCTGATTGGAGAAAATCAGGGTCATTTCTTCTGCCTCAGCCCTGTTGTCCAATCGCTTTCCAGTCAGCATGGTGTATTCATCTGTGTGCCCGGTAGGCCCTGAAATCTCTTCAAAAACCAAACCTGAATAAAATCCTTGATCTTCACGCATCAAGCCCAAAGGTGCGGGCAAAAGAATACTTTTTTTATTTCCTTCCTCCATACTGAAAACTTCATAAATGAGTCCTGAAGAATCGGGTTCCAG
>NZ_JBGTCA010000443.1:0-3214 GCF_041749095.1 Aquiflexum sp.
ACATTAGAACCTATCTTGATGACTGCACAGTGTATTGAATGCATGGGCTATTGTGAAATTGACACAATATTATGTCAATAATTAAAAAAATACTAAAACCAACGTTTTTTCTTAAAATACCTGATCATGACCAAAGTTGAAATTAAAAAAACAGACCATACTGAAATGTACCCATATTTCCACTCGAGTTCCGGCATATATTCGAAGTTCATGCCGTACACACCTGCAATAAATGTCAGTGGTATAAATATGGTTGCAATGATGGTTAAGGTTTTCATGACCTCATTTTGCTTGAGGCTGATATTTGACATAAATATTTCTACAAGCGTTGTAATATTTTCCCGCTGCATTTCAAGATTTTCCATGATCTCCACGGTGTGTTCATAGATGTCATTGATAAATGGATTGGTTTTTCTTTTGATGAAAGGGCTTTCAGACTTTCTCCAGGCTGCAATCATTTCTCTGGTGGGCCATATTATTTTTTTGATTTCCTGAAGCGCTTTTCTTTTAAGATAGACATCAGCCAACCTTATTTTGTGAGAGTCATTGATAATTTCATCTTCTATTTCTTCAATGGTGTTATCCATCATTTCAAGGATTACATAATATTGATCTATGATGGCATCCAATAAAGTGTAGGTGAAATAATCTGTTCCCATTTTCCTCATTCTCCCATGGGGGTTTTCCAACCTGACCCTTATTTGATCAAAAATATCGTAGGAGTTTTCCTGAAAGGAGATGATGAAATTTTTGCCAAACACAATACTGACCTGTTCTATTTCCAAAGCAGTAATGTCTTTTTTGGTATAGATCATCTTGGAAACCAAAAAGATAAAATGGTCAAATTCCTCCAGTTTAGGCCTTTGTTGGGTGTTTTTGATATCTTCGAGCGCAATGATATGGATATCAAATAGTTCTGATATTTCTTTAAGTAAGTGGTCATTGTGGAGGCCACAGACGTTTAGCCAGAATTTTTTGTCGGTGTCCAAAAACGGTTGGATTTGGTCAACAGAAGTAAGGTGATGTTTTTCGAAAATATTTTCCCCAAAATGATACAGTTCCATGCTGATTTCGAGGGGATTTGTGGCTTCCATTTAAATGATACTTTTGATCTTTTCAGGGGTCAAGGGCTTTTCTATAAAACCTTCTACGCAATCATATTCTTTGGCTTTTTGCCTGTCCTGAAAATCAATTGAGCTTGACAGCACAACAATCCTATCCTTTCTGTCTTTAAACTCGATCAAGTATTGGTTCAAAAAATCCCATCCATTCATTACAGGCATATTGATGTCCAAAAAAATCAATGTGTTTTGATCAGCTTCCATTGTGCGGATTTTTTCGATGGCCTTCTCTGCTTCAAGGAACTCTTCGATTTTATGAGCAATATCCAACTTTGAGATCAACCTTTTATTGATAAGGTTATTGATTGGATCATCATCTACTAAAATAATCGAATGATAAGAGCTCATAAAGACGGGTGTTAGTTTCTTAAAAGCATTGGATTCTATGAATGATTTCGAATATACTTACCCTAAATTAGAACATACTTTCAATTAAAAAAATCCGAGGCTATTTTTTCCTCATTAGAATTAATCGGGTAAAAAAAGAGGGGCCATTTTGGCCCCTCTTTGTTGGGTTGATTGAAATTACATCATGCCACCCATTCCACCTCCGCCCATCGGCGGCATGGCAGGTGAATCTTCCTTCACATCTGCTACTACACATTCTGTGGTAAGCAGCAATGCTGCAATGGAAGCGGCATTTTCAAGTGCCAATCTTGTAACCTTAGTTGGGTCAATTACACCTGCTTCAAACAGATCTTCAAAAACATCTGTTCTTGCATTGTATCCGTAATTACCTTTATTTTCTTTGATTCTGTTGATCACAACAGAACCTTCACGACCCGCATTCTCAACGATAATTCTCAATGGAGCTTCAATGGCGATTCTGATGATATTGACACCTGTGTCTTGATCTTCGTTTTCACCTTTCAAACTGTCCAAAGCTGATGAAGCCCTAACAAAAGCCACACCACCACCTACTACTACACCTTCTTGTACAGCAGCTCTTGTTGCATGAAGCGCATCGTCAACTCTGTCTTTTTTCTCTTTCATTTCTACCTCAGTAGCTGCACCGATGTGAAGAATAGCAACTCCACCTGATAATTTGGCAAGCCTTTCCTGAAGTTTTTCCCTGTCGTAATCAGAAGTTGTTTTTTCAACCTGTGCTTTGATTTCTCCGATTCTTGCTTGGATGGCAGAAGATTCTCCAGAGCCATTGACAACAGTAGTGTTGTCTTTGTCAATGTTGATTTTCTCTGCAGTACCTAAGTAATCCAAAGTAGCATTTTCTAATTTATAGCCTCTTTCTTCAGAAATTACAGTTCCTCCCGTGAGGATGGCAATATCTTCCAACATTGCTTTTCTTCTGTCACCGAATCCAGGAGCTTTCACAGCTGCCACTTTCAAGGCACCTCTGATTTTGTTGACCACCAAAGTAGCCAAAGCTTCGCCGTCAACATCTTCTGCGATGATCAACAAAGGCTTGCCTGATTGTGCTACCGGTTCCAAAACAGGAAGAAGTTCTTTCATAGAAGAAATCTTCTTATCATAGATCAAAATGTATGGATTGTCTAATTCGACTTCCATTTTCTCAGTGTTGGTCACGAAATAAGGAGAAAGGTATCCTCTGTCAAATTGCATACCATCAACAGTTCTCACTTCGGTTTCTGTACCCTTTGCTTCTTCCACGGTAATGACACCGTCTTTACCAACTTTTTCCATGGCATCGGCAATCATTTTTCCGATTTCCTCATCGTTGTTGGCAGATACAGTTGCAACTTGTTGTATTTCTTTGCTGGTAGAGATAGCTTTTGAATTAGCCTTCAATTGTGCTACTATAGCACTTACGGCTTTGTCTATACCTCTTTTGAGGTCCATTGGATTGGCACCTGCAGCTACGTTTTTGATACCTGCATTAAAAATTGCTTGGGTAAGCACGGTAGCAGTTGTGGTTCCATCACCTGCATTGTCAGCGGTTTTGGAAGCTACTTCTTTTACCAATTGAGCACCCATATTTTCGATTGGCTCAGCCAATTCAATTTCTTTTGCTACGGTGACACCATCTTTAGTGATGGTCGGAGCACCGAATTTTTTGTCAATGATGACATTTCTTCCTTTTGGTCCAAGGGTTACTTTTACTGCGTCAGCAAGAG
>NZ_JBGTCA010000444.1:0-3631 GCF_041749095.1 Aquiflexum sp.
TGATAGCTGCGGTTATGTCTACACTCTCAACCCACTTAAACTGGGGCTCTTCTTATGTAGTCAATGATTTTTATTTGCGGTTTTTAAAACCTCAGGCTACTGACAAGGAATTGGTAATGGTAGGAAGAATATCCACAGTGCTTTTGATGGTATTGGCTGCATTTCTAGCCTTGGCACTTTCCAATGCGCTGGAAGCATTTAACATTCTGCTACAGATTGGGGCCGGAACAGGTGCCATTTTCATTCTACGTTGGTTTTGGTGGAGGATCAATGCTTATACCGAAATCTCAGCGATGGTCATCTCATTTATTGTAGCTATTTTCTTTGAGAGTATAAATCCTAAAATGCAATGGATCAGTATTCCTGAAAATCAGGAATACCTCAAATTGCTATATGGTGTTGGAATTACAACCATTGGTTGGATTTTAGTGACCATTTTCACACAACCAGAAAAAGATGCCATTCTCCTATCCTTTTACCAAAAAGTACGTCCTGCTGCTTTTGGTTGGAAAAAACTATTGGACAGATATCCTGCCGAGAAACAGGAACAGGGTCAATTGCCAATGGAAATCGGCTTGATGTTAGTAGGATCGGTGATGGTCTATGCTACTTTATTTGCTGTAGGTTTTTGGATTTATGGAAATGTGGTTTCTGCTTCCATAGCTACTGTCATCGCTATTGTCGGAGGGATTATTATCATTATGAGCTGGAAAAAAATGAGGTAATTATATGTTTCGAAACTTTTCCAAAGTTTTAAAACTTTGGAAAAGTTTCAGTTTTTAAACTCCAAAGTATTGATGAGATGAATCAAATCCACTTTGATATATTCAATTACCGGAGCCAAAGAATCATTTTTCATGGAAGTATTAAAATAAAGAGCACCCCTTAAAAAATTACTGGTCGAATCGGTCACAAAAAACTGGAACTGAGTAGGGACTTCGCCGCTGAGTTCCGCCACCACACCGGTATATCCTTTTGGGGTGATCAAGACGGATTCCTCTATGCCATAAGCTTTGACCTGATGCTTGGCGGTCAAGTTGATTGCATCATTCATCACTGTTTTCAGGTCCTTCCCTTTACTATCCAAAGGTAGGTAGGTCAAGTGCACCTTTCCTCCCAATTTAGTGTAATTCAAATTTATCCAATTTTTCTCTGCCAAATTAAAAGAATCGGGCTCTACCGAGGCGTTCTTGGAATATTCAAAGGTATATGGCTTTTTTTCATCAAGGAGCACAAAACCCCTTTCCGGGAGATCAATTCTATTAAATCCTTTTGGTTTAGGTAGATAGTCCCCTCCACATGAAGATAGCAAGAAGAGAAAAAGCGGAACCAAGAAAATTCTTTTCATACTTAACATGGTTTCAAAGTTATCAAATTGGTTTGATTTGAGACTTGGATAACAGATATTTATAGAAACTTTAAAAACACTAATTATGAAAAATGTGAAAAAAAATTTCGCTATCGCATTGGGTATAATGGCATTTTTATTTGTGCAGACCATCTCCTATGCTCAAAACAACATGGCTGAATTTGTGGCCAAGTGGGAAAACGGAAAAAAGTTTACCCTTGAAGTAGTGGATAAAATGCCGGATGATTTACTGGCATACAAGCCTCATGAATCCGCTATGAGCTTTACAGATCAAATTGTTCACTTATCCGCAGCCATGGCAGGAATGAGTCAAAGATTCCTGAACGGCGACAAGCCCGGTTTTGATCTTAGTGCAAAGCCAACCTCGAAAGATGACATCAAAGCTTTTGTCACCAATTGCTATGACTATGTAAAGGCTACTGCCTCAAAAATGTCTGATGGACAAATGGGCGAAACAATTGATGTTTTTGGTTCGTCCGCGACAAGAAGGCAAGCGTTGGCATTGATCGACGACCACACTACCCACCACAGAGGTGCAGCCATTTCCTACATCCGCTCCAATGGCATCGAGCCCCCAAGGTTTAGGGCTATGTGATTTGAGGGTAGAATTTGGATTTTTGATTGTAGATTGTAGATTGTAGTTTGTATTTAAAAAGAAGGGCGGACAAATATCTGATTTGCCGCCTTTTTATAAATCTAAAATCTACCCTCTAAAATCTTAAATTTTTTACCTTCATCCTTCCTCCCTCATCCTTCCTCCTTTATCTAACCCACTCCACTTTCTCTCCAACAGGCCTTCTTTTTCCTACAGGCCACCTGTCTATTGCCGGTTTGGCTACGTAGAAGAAGCCCATCAAGATGTCCTCTTCTTCCAATCCAAACCATGGTCTTGCTTCAGGCCAGAAAGTAGGTCCACCGGTGCCCCAATATGCTGCCAAGCCATGTGCTGATGCAGTTAGGTACATATTCTGAACAGCCATCGCCACTGAGGCTATTTCTTCCATAACAGGGAGGTTGGCTTTCAGATCACGCTTCATAATGATGGCAATAATATGTGAAGCTTTGAGAGGGCTATCTTTGAATTTTTGGTAGGTAGCTTCTATAAAATTTCCGTTTTTTGTGCCCCTCTCTTTATAGATTTCAGCCTGAAAATCTGCAAATTTTTTCAGGCCCTCTCCTGTAAAGACTTTAAAATTCCAAGGTTCTGTCATTTTATGGGTAGGCGCCCAATTGGCATTTTCCAGCATTTCCTGAATGATGAAATCCTCTACGGGATCGTTTTCCTTAAACTGTGCTATAAACATGGACCTACGCCCACGTATGATTTTATTTACTTCTTCGATATTGAAATCAGGTTTTTCCATTATAATAAATTTTGGTTGGTACTGTCTTTTTCTAAATGCGAAATAAGGAAAAATGGTTTCCTTTTTACAGTAGGCAGTGTTCAGTAGGCAGTGTGTCAGTGGTTAGGTACAAGAAAACCTTTGAGGTCTTTTTTAGACCTCGAAGGTTTCTTTCTTTGGAACTATGTGCAAATCTATATGTAAGTAGGCGGTGTTCAGAGATCAGGAACAGTGTTCAGTAGACGGTGTGTTGGAAGTTCGGAAAGCGATGGTCAGTAGGAATACTGTACTGAATATTTTAAAAAAATAGAGTACAATCCTGATTGAAGTATTAAATTGTAATTTCATACTTGAGACCGAGTAGCGGTCTTATTTTTACTAAAGTGAATTTAAAAATATGAGAAAACTGGCAAGCATTCAAAGAATCAAATCCCTGGAACCTATAGAAGGAGCAGATGCCATAGAAAAGGCCACAGTTTTGGGTTGGCAATTGGTGGTAAAAAAAGGAGAATATAAAGTGGGTGATTTGGCAGTTTATTGCGAGATAGACAGTATTTTACCTGACAGACCGGAATTCGAATTTTTGAAGCCACGGGGCATGCGTATCCGAACAATCAGATTGAGGGGACAGGTTTCTCAGGGAATATGCTTTCCTCTGACCATTTTACCTGATCACATCAATCCTGAGGAAGATTTGGATGTGACCGAAACCCTCGATATCATCAAATATGAACCTCCGATTCCAGCCTACCTCAGCGGAAAGGTCAAAGGCAAGTTTCCTTCTTTTATCCCAAAAACGGATGAAACCAGGGTGCAGATCCTGCAAAAAGTCCTGGACAAGTACCAAGGTGTATCCTGCTATGTCAGCGAGAAACTTGATGGCAGTTCGGCTACTTATTTTGTGAAAGACAATGAATTT
>NZ_JBGTCA010000445.1:0-11485 GCF_041749095.1 Aquiflexum sp.
TCTCTGGTACCCACCTGGCGGGAAGATGACAATTTTGTAAGGCTTTACGATCCATCAGTAGGTAAAGGAAAAGAACTCTTTGAGTACTTAAAAAGTGTCAACCAAGGTGGTGCAGATCTGAAAATTCAAAATAAAGAAATAATAGTATATGATTAGGGCAAGAATTCGATGATCAAAGCATAAAAAATCCGCAAGAAGAATTGATTTTTGAACTATATTGAATTGCTGGATAAAAATTAATAATAATGAAAAGACGTACAATGTTAAAGGGACTGGGTATCGGAGCAGCTGGAACCGTCGGTATACCCGGATTCGCAAATATTGCTCTTGCCCGGAAATTTTGGATGAATGATGTTCCTTCTTTTCCTGAAATAACAATCAAAAACGGGCTGATCCGGGCAAAGGTCTATCTTCCCCATCAAGAGAAGGGATATTACCGCAGTACCAGATTTGATTGGTCCGGGGTGATTTCCAGTCTGGAGTATAAGGGTCACAGCTTCTTTGGGGAATGGTTTGAAAAACATGATCCAAAGATAAACGATGCCATTACAGGTCCGGTGGAGGAATTCAATCCCATTGGATATGAGGAAGCAAAACCAGGTGACACATTTTTGAAAATAGGCGTGGGGGTTCTCCGAAAAGCCGATGATGTTCCCTATAGATTTGCCCTGCCCTTTGAGGTAGTGGATTATGGACAATGGTTTGTATCCGGCAAAAAGGATCAGGTGGAATTTGTCCATCATTTGACAGATCCTAATGGACATTCCTACCATTATCAAAAAGGGTTAAAATTGGTCAAGGGAAAGGCAGAGTTGATTGTGGACCATACCCTTTTAAATACGGGTACCGGGAAAATCGAGACCAAAGGGTATAACCACAACTTTTTCATATTGGATAACCAAAAAATTGGTCCCGGTTATACCGTGACATTCCCCTTTGATCTGTCCCTGGTCAGGGAGAGCAGGGGTTTGGGATCCCTGGTTGAAATCCGTGAAAACCGGATCAACTATTTAAAAGACTTGGAAAAGGGAGAAAGTGCCATGCTTTTTCTTGGTGGATTTAGCCGGCATCCGGAGGATTATGATAACAGAATTGAAAACAGCCATTCAGGTGCAGGTGTGAGAATCACTTGCGATCAGCCCATTTCCGATCTGGCCTTTTGGTCTATTTACACCACCCTCTGCCCTGAGCCCTATATCAAAATCGATGTTGATCCCGGCAAGGAATTTTCCTGGCAGATCAAATACGAATTTTATTCCAATGCACAGCGGTCTAATTGAAAAATGGAAATTATCATTAACCGGTTATTTGAAGTTATAAAACATTATTTTATGAAAATATTAGTCGGGTCAGGTTTTGTTTTATGTCTTGTTTCCTTTTTTCTTATCCTTCCAAAGTCAGATCTTTTGGGAATAAGTAGATTGTATAATCCATCATTTCAAAACACACCTTTAAAAACTATTTCGAAGTATTCAGATACCACCGTGGTAGAAATAAGTACCGGCGGTATTGACCTGCATTATTCTGTAACAGAGATACGGGCCAAAGCCGGTGATATCCTGCTTATCCGATATATCAACGAAGGCGATATGAGTCATAATATTGTAGTGGTAAGAGGCGAGGAAGATATCCGTCCGGTGGGTATTGCTGCACTTCAGGCTATATCGAGTGACTGGATCCCGGAAAAAGAAAAGCACCGCATTATTGCCTACAGTGAGTTAGCAAATTCGGGAGAAACGGTGGAGTTCTCATTCATTGTGCCGCCACCGGGGACTTATCCCTACATCTGTACCTATTCGGCCCATTGGACGCAGATGCAAGGTCGGTTAATCTCAACAGAATAAAACCTCTCTTGGTACCGGAATATTTGAAATAAATATAAATTAATGCAACTAAAATGCGCAAAGCAATTGACAAAAGGTTTACCGTAGGACAAATGGCGAATTTGGTTAAACAACTTTTACAAAGTTCAGTAGTTGCTCTGACAGCAACCCTAATCTCCTATACACCACTTCAAGCCCAGTTTCAACCTTCGGATAATATGAATCCAATGGATCATGGGCCGTTTGTCACATCCACCATTTCTTATGATCCGCTAACGACCGGAAGTATATTTGTAAATAAGGGAATCGCCGTTAAGGTGGGAACCGATCCTCAGGCAGTAATGACTTTTGACACAGATTTATTGCGTGTGGCAAGTGCTTGGACGGGTGGATTTCTTCATTGGTATTTGGAACGGGATGGACTTGAGAATTGGCCAAGCCCTGATGGATTTACCCACTTCGAAACCGGTAAAACCCCCGGTTGGTCACTTAATGGGGAATTTAAGGATCCACGGAGTTGGCCATACGGACCAATTCCGAAAGAAATTGGTCGTTACAAAGGACTTTATATCAACGGTGATCATGTACTTTTTTCATATTCAATTGGCGATAGTGATGTCCTAGAGTTGCCAGGTTTTGAAGAAATTGATGACCATCCTGTTTTTACCCGGACCTTTAACCTGAGCCCCACAAAGGAAACACTTTCCATTCGTGTGCTGCAGGTACCGGAAAATGCCGGAATGGAAATTCTGTCAGTTTCTGATTCAAAGGAGTATATCTTAATCAAAGTCGGAGACAATACCCGAGTTGTAGGGTTACAAGGAGTTTTCGATTCGCGAGCAGCATGGAGGATACAGAACCGTCATCTTATCCTGGATCTCCCGAACCTAAATCAGGCGGTCCAATTCAAGCTTGCTATCGGCCCGATTCTGCCAGGCGAAGCATCCAAATATATGGCCACATACCTGGAACAGTCTAAAAGTGTACCCGATTTGTCCGAATATACCCAACCTGGACCCGGTCAATGGGAGACGCTGCAAACAAAAGCAGTCATGGGTGATGAGCATGGTGCTTTTGCAGTTGATGAGCTTACCATACCGGCTGACAATCCCTGGAAATCCTTTATCCGGCTTATGGACATAGACTTCTTCTCCGATGGACGTGCTGTGGTAGTTTCACTCAGCGGGGATGTATGGTTGGTAGAGGGAATAAAGGAGGGTTTGGAAACACTGAAATGGCACCGGTTCGCAACTGGTTTGTTTCAGCCCAGTGGGGTTAAGGTTGTAAATGATCAGGTTTACGTGACCGGTCAGGATCAGATAACGAGGCTACATGATTCAAATAATGATGGTTTTGCAGATTATTATGAGAATTTCAACAATGAGATCATGGCTTCCACCAATTTTCATGCGTTTACCCTGAACCTGGAAACCGACACAGAGGGGAATTTTTATTTTGCAAAATCAACACCCTGGCCCCCTTATCTCGGCGGAAAGGGGCCTTCTAAAAACGCCGAGATCACTCCCCATCACGGGGTACTTTTTAGATTATCGCCGGACGGTGAAAAACTTGAAATTATCGCTAGAGGTCTTCGCAATCCCAATGGAATGGATATAAACGCCGATGGTGAAATAATTTATGCCGACAATGAAGGTAACTGGGTACCAACAAGTAAAGTCCATAGAATCAAACAAGGAGCATTCCATGGATTCATACCAGCTTCACATCAACCGGATAGGCCTGACTCGTTTGAGCCCCCTATTGTTTGGACACCCCATTATATGGACAATTCTCCCGCTAAGCCAATATTTATCAAAAGCAATAAGTGGCCCGAAGTACTCCATGACAATTTGTTGCTTGCTTCGTATGGCCGTGCAAACCTTTCCATGATTTTGAAGGAAGAGGTGGATGGTGTATGGCAGGGTGCGCATTTGAACCTTCCCTTGATGTTTAAATCCGGCCTTGAGCGTGGACGGTTTCACATAGATGGACATCTTTACCTCGCAGGGATGACAAGCTGGCAATCAATTGGGGAAGATTGGGGTTCTTTTCATAGGGTACGGTATACCGGCAAACCATTGGATATTCCGATATCTATTAATACAAGAGCAGGTGGAATTGAACTTAGTTTTATCCAAAATCTGGATCCCCAAATAGCAACAAATATCGAGAACTATCAATTGCAGAAATGGACCTATCCCTGGACGAGTCAATATGGCACGCGTGGAAAGCTTTATTCTGTGGACAATCCCGGAGCGACAAAACCTGACCAGGTAAAGGTGGAATCCATTCGCTTATCTGATGACGGGAAATCAGTATTTCTTGAAATTCCCGCTTTGAAACCCGGAGTTGTAAATACTTCCATTGGCAAACTTGAAGAATTACCTGATATGATTGAAGCCTCATTGGGTTTGGTCATATCCATTAGTTATCAGATTTCTACCACTGAAGGAATGGAGTTAAACCATATGATTCACAAAACAATACATAAAGTGCCTTCTGAAGGATTTGCAAAATAGATTAAGATGTACAACCTGAGCAAAACAATTACGAATTTGAAATCCATTGTTTTTTTTGGAGGCTTATTGTTATTTCTCTCCTGTTCGGATCCCACCCCTTTCCCGCAAACTACCGCGGATCAGGATTGGCCTTATTACGGAGGCAATGCAGGCGGGAACAGGTATTCCCCGCTCACCCAAATCAACTCCGAAAATGTCCGGGAACTTCAGGTGGCTTGGACATATTATGCGACCGACACTACCATGGATGGTTTTAGACCCAGGGAAATCCAATGTCAGCCCATCATCCTTGATGGAATCCTTTACGGAACTTCCTCCCATCTTGATCTTTTTGCCTTGCGGGCTGATACAGGTGAGGAGTTATGGAAGTTCAAACCTTTTGCAAATAAGAAGCCCAGATACCATTCAAACCGGGGGGTGATGTATTGGGAGGATGGACAGGATAAAAGAATCCTTTATACCGCCGGAAGTTTCCTTTATGCTGTCAATGCCCAATCAGGTGAAATAATTAAAAGTTTTGGGGAAGAAGGTATGGTGTCGCTTTATACCGGGATATGGGAAAACCTGGGTCGGGGGAGGGATGATTTTTCGATCATTGCCACCAGTCCAGGGATAGTTTATAAGGATCTGGTGATCATGGGATCCACGGTTTCTGAAGCAGGTGATGCCGCTCCGGGACATATCCGGGCTTTTGATATTAGAACCGGAGACCTAAAATGGATATTTCACACCATTCCGGAACCTGGAGAATTCGGTTATGATACCTGGCCGGAAGATACCTGGAAATTTCTTGGTGGGGCCAATAACTGGGCAGGAATGGTGCTGGATGAAGCAAGAGGGATGGTTTTTTTGGGTACCGGTTCACCTTCCGTGGATTTTTATGGAGCGGCCCGTACGGGACAGAATCTATTTGCCAATTGCATATTGGCCATCCATGCCGAAACGGGTAAACTTGCCTGGCATTACCAAACCGTGCACCATGACCTGTGGGACCGGGATATTGCCTGCCAACCCAATCTGGTGACTGTCACCCACGATGGAAAATCCAGGGACGCCGTGGCTCAGGCCACTAAAGACGGGCTTATTTTTTTGTTGGACAGGGATTCAGGGATACCTCTGTTTCCGGTGGAGGATAGGCCCGCTCTGACTGGTTATGCCCTGCCTGATGAAGAACCGTGGCCTACCCAGCCTTTTCCTTTAAAACCGGCACCTTTTGCCAGGCAGGTATTTACAGAGGATGACATTACGGATATTACTCCGGAAGCACAGGCATTTGTCAAAGAAAGATTTTTGCAAACCCGCTCGGGAAGCAAATTTATGCCACTGAGCAAAGAGGGCACCTTGGTATTCGGTATTGGTGGCGGCGCCAACTGGGGCGGAAATGCATCGGAACCGGAAGGCATTCTCTATCAAAATTCCAATGAAATGGTCTGGGATATAAGAATGGTGGAAACCAAACTGGATCAAAAGGATGAAAAGATAGACGGGAGGGGCCTGTATATGAGCCATTGTGCTCCCTGCCATGGATTAGAAAAACACGAAGGAAAAGAATTTCCGAGCCTAGTAGAAATTGGGGAGAGGCTTTCTGCAGAAAAAATTGAGAATATCATTAAAAGCGGGCAAGGAAGAATGCCTTCTTTCCAACATATTTCCGATCGGGAAAGGAAGGAAATAATCAACCACCTTTTGAACACTACCGATAAGGGTAATAGGCCTGATGACATACACAGCCAGGATGTCCAAAGGGCTACGGACTCCAAAAGTGATTTCCCCTATATTCCACCCTATACCAACAATGGTTTGAAAAGATTTTTGGATCCCAATGGTTATCCCGCTATAAAGCCACCCTGGGGCACTTTAAATGCCATAGACCTGAATTCTGGGGAATATCTTTGGCAGGTTCCCTTAGGTGAATTCCCGGAGCTTACGGCAAAAGGCATACCCGTGACAGGAACCGAAAGTTATGGTGGACCCATTGTCACAGCAGGCGGATTGGTGTTCATCGCCGCGACCAGGGATGAAAAATTACGGGCATTTGATAAAAAAACAGGAAAGGTAATCTGGGAATACCAGCTTCCGGCAGGGGGCTTTGCCACTCCTGCCACCTATCAGTTGAATGGAAAACAGTATCTCGTAATAGCAGTCGGTGGCGTAAAGGATGGAAACAAGCCCGGGGGATATTATATGGCATTTACCCTGCCGTAGGAAAGTGTGCTTTAAAAGTGATGATGTAATTTCGGTAAAAATAGATTCAAAGTCAATGTAGTTCGGCCTTTTCAATCCGGAAAAGGTAAATTTAGTTCGACCCTTTCAGGGTCGCGGGGGTCATATCATTTTCGTTTTGTCCACGGGCAGCGGCCCGTGGCTATTGAGAAGTTTGACCCTTTCAGGGTCATCAATAGTAATGTTCGGTAACCCTGCCACCAATTTGGAAATATTTACCAAAAACAGTTCATAAAAGCCTTCGTTGTCCATTATTTGTTTTTGAAGACCTAATTGTACTGGACGATTTGTCTCTTCATCTGTAGTTAATTTTATTTTTAATTTATATTCCCCTGCAGTAATGTCTTCAGGTAAATTAAACCGGTACTTCTCCAAAACCAGGTTATCAGGAAGCCAATAGTCAGGCTTGGCGTTATCAAGTTGAATGATATGTTGCTTGTTTTCCCCTTCCAATTTTGCCCAAAGGAGATATTTATCATATGCCCTGGAAACGCCCTTGTTCATCCATTCTACAGAAAATTCCAGTGGTTCTCCAATTTTTGCAGAGCCGTTGTGGCTAACGCTCTTTGGGAAAAACCAATAGCCGCACATATTCAGCAACTCTCCGGTCAAATCCGGATTGTCCTGATACCATTCTTCCATATAACCAAGGTAGCCAATATAAGTAGCCCGAAGTTTTCGCAACGATCCTCTGAACAGGTCAGCTCCACTATAATCTTTTCCCTGAATCATCTACTATTCAGGCGCAACTTCCCTTGACTTATAATTTGGCTGTTTATAATCAAGCTTAATTATAATGCTGCTCTAATTGCCGAAATCCCAATTTTTTAAAAAAGTCGTTTTATTTTGGGGTTGTTTTGGAATTTTTCGCCTTTTATAGTTATAAAGGTTAAAATAATGGCGTACAAACAAAAAATTAAGAAATATCCGAAATACAGTAATAAAAGTATGATTAGCCCGGTTTTTCCATTTTTTATTGAAAGTACCCAATACCAACCCATTAAGGAAATAAACACCATCTTCATGAAAACTATTAATTTTTCACGCTTAATTCTGATTTTCTCATATATAGCCTGCACTGCTGAGGAAGATCCTCAGGTATTTTCTCTTACTGTTAACAACGGTTCCGGAGGGGGTACTTTTGCTTCAGGAGAAATTGTAAATATTCATGCCAATGCGCCTGCCGAAAACCAAGTGTTCCAAGTATGGACCGGTGATATAGAAACATTGGAAAATGCTTCAAGTGAAAGTACCACCATCACAATGCCCTCAAAAAATGTTGTAGTTAATGCTACTTACCGCACATTTAATGCTCAGAACATTGTGAATGTTTCTGCTGACTTCTCAAGCAAATTCCAGACTATGGAAGGTTTTGGTTTTTTTGGTGCCAGAGATGTGTGGTGGGGCAACGCTAATGCTGCACATTTTCATAGCGATGCGTGGCTTGAAATGATTATTGGTGATCTAGGTTTGTCGATGTGGCGCAATGAAGTATATCCGCATTTGCCTGTCACTGATAATACTGCACCAAATCAGGATGCCCATTGGGACAAGCAAAGGCCGATGGTTCAGGCTTTGAAAGCAAAGGCGGACCAATATAATGTGGACCTGCGGGTTATCCTCACCGCCTGGACTCCTCCCGGTTCATTTAAGTGGAATGCCTGGGGATATAACTGGCCCGGAGATCAAAATGCACAGCGCGGTCCGGGATCAGATGGTGATTTCTGGCCTGAACGGGGAGTTCCCAGACCCGGCGAATCTCCAAGCCATAACAGTGGTACACTGAATCCGAATAAATACGATGATTTTGCACAGTGGTGGATTGATGCCATCCAAATGTATAAAGAGATTGGCATAAGTGTATATGCCATAAGCCCCCAGAATGAGCCTGCGTTTAACCAATTTTATAACTCCTGCTTTTATACCACTCACTGGTATGCTGAAATGATTAATGGTGTAATTCCCAAAATTAAAGCTGCGCATCCGGAGGTTTTAATTTTTGGTTCAGAACATATGCTCCAAAATGAAGGGCGGGAATCAGATTTTCCATTTTTTTATCACAACAGGTTGAAGCAAGACCCTACTGCCATGACACACATAGATGCACTGGCTGTACATGGGTACCTCGATGGGGTAAATGTATCCTCAGGGACGGATCTTGCCCGGTACTGGTCTAACCACAAAAGAGAGTTTAGTTCAGATACCGAAAAGCGTGTTTGGATGACAGAAACTTCCGGATATGAGGATTCTTGGGAGGCAACGGGTGATAGGCCAGGTGCTTTGGGTATGGGAATGGATATAGCTACAGCTATTAACTTCGGAGATTTAAGCCTTGGGTTCACTGGCAGGGCAGCAATTTAAGTGGAATAGATAGGTATAGCATCATGTCAGACCGAACAGTAGGAAAGAAATACCATGCATCTAAACACTTTTACCACTTTATCAGGCCCGGTGCTGTAAGAATAGAGGCCACTTCATCCGATGAGGATGTTACTGCACTGGGTTTTGAACATGCAGCTCATAATACCAAGACATTTATATTTATAAATACCAAAAAAGAAGAAGTTGCAGTCAGACTCAATATGGCAGAAGGCTCAGCAGAGGAATTTGAAATGTTTGTGTCCTCAGCCACCTTAAATTGTGCTTCACAGGGTACCATTGCAGCCAATGAATTATATCTGCTCCCGGCAAGGTCTATAGTAACATTGCATTCTGGTGGTAGCAAGCTGGAGAATGATTAAGTGGAGGGTTTTGAAATTCAAAACACAGGAACCATGCCCTGGAGGGCATCCAATTCATTGGACATATAACGCTCAACAACCCAAATATTAAGTCGGCCAGATTGCTGGATATAAATGGCTATGAAGTAAGGGAGATTAGAGTGGAAAATCTTGAAGATGGACAAAAGATAAAAATTATACTCCCTCAGGAAGCTAAGTTGAAAAGAAAAAGGAGGTATATTGACTTTACATCTACAAAGTCTATATAGTAACAATAATATCATGCTTCGCTTGAAGTTATGCAATAACCCTGAGTAAATAAAAATAAATGATTTTATCCCTAGGTAGTATGAATAGAGATCCACTTGATAGAATATATCTTATATTGTTAAAATGGGGCAAGCTTATCGGACTCATTGCATCCATTTCATGTGCAACTAAAGAGGACCTCCCTCCCCCAAATATTCTTTGGGTCACCATAGAGGACCTTTCACCCCATTTAGGTGTTTACGGAGATGAAAATGCAAAAACACCAAATTTGGATGCCTTTGCGGCGAAAAGTATCCTTTTCACCAATGCATTTGCAACTGCCCCGGTATGTTCTCCATCAAGATCTTGTTTGATTACAGGGTTTTATGGTTCTTCTCTTGGAACTCAGCATCTGCGATCCAATGTCAAAATCCCTGATTCAATTACTCCATATCCGAAATACCTTAGAAAGGCAGGTTATTATACCACCAACAATTTCAAGGAAGACTATAATTTTATAGACACAACAATTTGGGACAATTCTTCTAATAAGGCTCATTGGCGGGAAAGAAATGGTGACCAGCCCTTTTTCAGTATTTTTAACCTGATGTTAACACACCAATCCTCCATCTTTGGGGACGATTCTGTTTATAATAATCGGATTAAAGAGTTTTTGCCATTTATTACCTTGTCCTCAGCGGATGACCTGACCCTTCCTCCCTACTATCCGGATACACCTGAAATCCGTAAGTTATGGGCGCGGTATTACACCAATATAAGCATTGTGGATTATCAATTCGGAAAATATTTAAGGGAACTCGAAGACGATGGGTTGATGGAAAATACCATTGTGTTCTTTTATTCGGATCATGGAACCGGGGTACCCAGGCATAAAAGGGCATTGTATGATTCCGGAATGAAAATTCCCCTTATGGTACATATCCCTGAGAAGTATGCAAAGAAATTTAATTTTAAGAAGGGAATAACCAATGACAACATGATTAGTTTCATTGATTTTGTTCCAACACTTTTTGAATTGACAGGAATTGAGTCCAAGGGCCATTATCCAGGCAAGGCATTCATCGGTAAAAAAGAAATTGAAGAAACGCACCATGTCTATGGAGCCTCAGACCGGGTAGATGAAGGCTATGACCTGGCAAGGTCTATTCGCACCAAAGAGTATTTATACATACGGAATTTTCTTCCACATCTACCTTTACTTCAACCCAACTGGTATACAGACAATTCTGAAATCATGAAGGAACTGAATAGGGTTAGACACGAGGATAATCTAAGCCTAGCCCAAAAGGAAATGTTTACCTCCCATCGGTCTTTGGAGGAATTGTATGATGTTGAGAAGGACCCGCATCAGCTTCAAAATCTTGCAAATGACCCAGGCTACCAGGACATCTTGCAAAATCTGAGGAATGTTTTGAATGATGAAGTATTAAAAAATTTTGATACTGGCTTTGCACCGGAACCGGAACTTATCCGATTATCCGAAGAATCTACCCCTTTTGAGTTTGCAAGGAAAACTGATCTATATCCATTGGACAAAATATTAAGGGTTTGTAATATAGTGCTTGAGGATAATATTTTAGAAGATGATTTGGTTAGGTACCTGGGTGATGCTAACGGGCTGGTGAGATATTGGGCGGTTATCGCTGCGGGATCGCTGGAAAAATTCGATGCAACATTAATAACAGCATTACAGGCCCTCTTGAAAGATGAATACCCTACAGTTCAAATAGAGGCGGCCAGATTGCTTGCAGAGCAAAATGATGATAATACCATAGAAGTTGTTACCGGACATATGAAGTCCGGTGACCCCGCTTTGGTATTGTACGCAAGTAGGACATTTCAGAAAATGGCAAAGGATAGGGAAGTTTTGCCGAAAGAATCCAGAGCACTTTATGAGAAGCTGAAAAATGAACCACCCCGTGGATCCGAT
>NZ_JBGTCA010000446.1:0-3990 GCF_041749095.1 Aquiflexum sp.
AACCTATACGCCTGAACCATGACCTGTGTGTTGGATGATTTCATGGAGATGACAATTTCAAAATAATTTTCATCTTCGCAGATCCTCAAAAATTCCAAGGCCGATTCCACCATCCCCAAGGGTGTATCTCCATACCTGCTCATAATTCTATCTGAAAGCGAACCATGGTTGGTCCCTATTCTCATTGCAGTTCCGAATTCTTTGCAAATCCTTACAAGTGGGAGAAATCTTTCCCTGATTCTGTCCAATTCCTCCTGGTAACTCTCATCTGTATAATCAATTACCTCAAATCTTTTTTTATCCGCATAATTTCCAGGATTGATTCTGACTTTTTCTATAATTCTGGCCGCTACTTCAGCCGCATTGGGTGTAAAATGAATGTCAGCAACCAAAGGAACCGAATACCCCCTTCTTCTGAGTTCGTCTTTAATGGATTTCAAGTTTTCAGCCTCTTTGATACTGGGTGCAGTAATTCTGATCAATTGACACCCACTTTCTATCATCCTGATACATTGGGCCACAGATCCCTCGGTATCCATTGTATCCACAGTTGTCATGGATTGAACCACTATTGGGTGATCTCCACCAATAATTACATTACCAACTTTTACCGGAATGGTTTTCCTTCTGGAATAGGCAGTCAGACTGTTGCAATAATTGATTTCGTCCAAAATTGATTTCGGTTCCATAATATGTTTTTATAAATCCCCTAATTGAGGTCTGATTATTATTTCTTCAACAACAGAATTCGGAGAAAGGTTGTAAGCTGCCCAAACTGAGTCTGCCACATCCTTTGGTTTCATGAACCTTTCCTCGGGAATATCCACTCCTTCCCAACTTGCAGTAAATGTGGCTCCTGGAAGCACAGATGTTACTTTAATGTTATATTCCTTCAATTCCTGCCTAAGACATTTGGTAAAGCCTAACATTGCCCATTTGGAAATGGCATAACTTCCACCATTTGCATAGGCTGTCAGTCCGGCAATTGATCCAATAGAAAATATGTGGCCGCTTTTTCTGGCAATCATCTCTTGCGTAAACCCCCGCGTCAGGTAATAGGCTGAATAAAGATTCGTTTGCATCGTCAACTCAAAATTTCCTTCAGGCTCATTGTGAATTGCTCCGGGCAAAAAAATTCCTGTATTATTAATCAAAACATCAGGAATTGTAAGTTTTTTAACCTCTTTCAAAAACTCAAGTACTTCAGCTTTATTGGACAGGTCGGCTTTTTTGACCCAAAACTTTTGCCTAGAAAACCGATTGGAAAGTTCCTCCTTTAGACTCGTTAAATCTTCCTTACTTCTGGAACAGGTATATACATCAAAACCCGCCTCTGCAAATCTCAGGATTATTTCCCTGCCAATCCCTTTCGTTCCACCTGTCACTAGAATACTTTTTGACATTTTGTTCGTCTTTTAATAGTTAGTGTGACAACTATATAGTGCTGGCAAAGTTACATTAATTTGGAAACTTGTTAAATAATTTTCAAAATCATTGTTTTTTTGGATGGCAATTTTTTAAATAAGTCTAATTGTGTACTTTATGTGAAGAATTATACATTTAAGCATATGAAAAAAACAATCCTTTTCATTTTCCTTTCCACTGGTTTTTCCTTTGGCCAATCAGCATTAAAATCAACAATAGATCAACAAGCTTCCTCCATCGAAAATAAAGTAATAGAATGGAGAAGGGATTTCCATCAACACCCAGAACTGGGAAATCAGGAAGTGAGAACTGCTAAAATTGTGGCAGACCATCTTCGTTCATTAGGGATGGAAGTTGAGGAAGGTGTAGCGGTAACAGGTGTAGTAGGAATTTTAAAAGGTGGAAAACCTGGCCCAACTGTGGCTTTGAGGGCTGATATGGATGCATTGCCGGTTACGGAAAGAAATAACCTTCCCTTCAAATCAACAGTGGTTGCGGAATACAATGGACAACAAACAGGTGTAATGCATGCCTGTGGTCATGACACCCATGTAGCTATCCTGATGGGAGTAGCGGAAGTGCTGTCAAAAGTGAAAGCTGACGTTAAAGGTACTGTCAAGTTTATTTTCCAACCCGCAGAAGAAGGGGTATTCGAACCAGGACTTACCAGTTGGGGAGCAAAACAAATGGTAGAAGAAGGTGTAATGAAAGATGTTTCAGCCATTTTCGGATTACATATTAATTCCCAGACTGAAGTCGGCACGATCAAGTATAGATCAGGTCCGGCAATGGCTGCGGTAGACAATCTGAATATAGAAGTAAATGGGAGACAAGCCCACGGTGCTTCTCC
The DNA here is from genome assembly GCF_041749095.1 of Aquiflexum sp. Lineage (GTDB taxonomy): Bacteria > Bacteroidota > Bacteroidia > Cytophagales > Cyclobacteriaceae > Aquiflexum. The sequence continues at coordinate 2,276 of NZ_JBGTCA010000446.1, forward strand.
CTGGTCATCTATAGATCCCATTGTCACAGCTTCTCAAATTGTTATGGGGCTTCAAACCATTATGAGCCGAAATGTGAATATTACAGAAAATCCCGCAATAGTCACTGTTGGAGCTATCCATGGTGGGATAAGGCATAATATAATCCCTGAAAATGTGGAAATGATAGGAACCATTCGCACTTATTCAGATTCCCAACAAGTTTTGATCCATAAGCGGATAAGGGAAATCTCTGAGGGCATAGCGCAAAGCGCAGGTGCCAGGGCAGTAGTCACTATTGATGAAATATATCCGGCAACGGTAAATGACGAAGATCTGACTTCAAAAATGGCCGCCACTTTAAATCAGGTAGCTGGAGAACACAATGTAGAATACCATAATCCAATTACCGGTGCGGAGGATTTTAGTTTCTTCCAGAAAGAGGTTCCGGGATTATTTATATTTCTTGGAGGAATGCCCAAAGGAGTCGATCCAGTCACTGCCCCCTCCCATCATACACCGGATTTCCATATTGATGAAAGTGGTTTTCTTTTGGGAGTAAGGACATTGAGTTATTTGGCCATCGATTTTTTGGAAATGGAAAATTAACCCAAATGAATTACACCCCGGATATCAAAGGGTAGCGGTTATTACGGAAAGCATTTGGAAGATATCCTTCAAAATTTATTTATTCATAATTCAGAAGTAGCTCGTTTTTCAAGGACAAAAACCTATAGGGCAGGTGTATCTGAACTTGAAAAAAACCATTTCAAAAATAAATATGATTACGGAACCTTAAAAATGGTTTTGGCACATTTAGCTGAGGAATGATTTTTATTGGTAGGATCTGCAGCGAACACACCACCACCACGTTTATATTACCTATCAAATCTATGGCAGCAGCATTTAAGTTGGAACTTACACCTTAGATCTGGGAATCCAGTTTATACAGCGCTGACCTAATGTGGCTTTTCGGAGTCAAAACCACCGATGGCACAGCTGGGACCAAAACACAAAAAACCTTCCGGTTTCCCCAAAGGTTTTTCGATAATGAAGGCGGCGGCCTACTCTCCCGTGCGCCGCGGCGTACCGGTACCCCTCCACGGCGGGCAGGCTCCGGCGCTGCAGGGCTTATCCGCCGCGTCGGATCGGGACGGGAAGTGGCAGATCAAACTGGCCTGTACACTTTCCCAAACACAAAAAAACCTTCGGGTTTCCCCAAAGGTTTTTCGATGATGAAGGCGGCGGCCTACTCTCCCGGGAGTAACCCCAGTACCATCGGCGCTGCAGGGCTTAACTTCTCTGTTCGGGATGGGAAGAGGTGGGACCCCTGCGCCAGGCCGCCTATGTTTTTGATGCCGGTTGTCCGGTGTCCGGTGACGGATGTCCGTCCCCGAAGATCCCTTTCCGGTATCCGTCCGCTCCGGACAAATATCCTAAGTTCTTTTTTTTGTCCTGATACTTGATATTCAATACTTGGTACCCAATATTGACATGTCCTGCAGAGAATGCAACAGTTTTTCGTCCCGGTCCAAGCTTCCGGGCTATTAGTACTGCTCGGCTGTGCCGTTGCCGGCTTTACACCTGCAGCCTATCAACGTCGTCGTCTCCGACGGCCCTATACGGAAGTCTCATCTTGGGGGGAGTTTCGCACTTAGATGCTTTCAGCGCTTATCTCTTCCCGACGTAGCTACCCGGCGATGCAATTGGCATCACAACCGGTACACCAGCGGTCGGT
>NZ_JBGTCA010000447.1:0-1646 GCF_041749095.1 Aquiflexum sp.
AAAATATTTACAATGGTCGATTGACCAATGGCACTTACACCCAAACTATAACGACGAGCGACCTGGCAGCCGGTATGTACATCGTGAGATCAATCACGGATAAAGGTTCATCAGCAAGGAGATTTATCGTGGTACATTGATGTTGGGTTTAGCAGATGGTTTTTTGAACCACAGATTTAAAGGATTTGCACAGATTAATCTGTTCCAATTTGCGAAAATCTGTGGTTAAATCTTTTTTTACTACTTTATTTTTTAACCACGGTTTTGTTTTTTACCACAGATTTAAAGCCTGACTGCCGGAGGCAGTGATTTGCACAGATTTTTTGCACAGATTAATCTGTGCCAATCTGGGGTTGGCTCTTTTGATACAAATGGACGAGCCGGTAATATGTTCACCTGATTACCGGGAATGCCCGGGACGCGCTCAATGAGCTATCATATTTACCGGCAGACTAAAATAAAAAGTGCTGCCTTTGCCGGGTTTGCTTTCAGCCCATAATTTGCCTTTGTGCCGCTGGATAATCTCTTTAGAGATGTACAAACCAATACCCATACCCTGAAATTGTCCGGCGTGCTCGTCCACCCGGTGGTATTTATCAAATATTTTGAATAAACTATGTTTGGCAATACCGATACCCGTATCCTTTACAGACACAGTTATCATATCCTTGTCCTCCGCAATCGTAACATCAACCTGTTTTGAGGCCGGAGAGTATTTTATGGCATTGGTCAATAAATTAATAACCACCTGCTGAAGCCGCTCTTTATCTCCTTTTACTTCCTGACGTACTTTTCCCGTCTGGTGAATGGTATGGGTTTTTGAAATAAGCTGGACATTTTCCACCGTGCTTTCGATCAATTCATTAAAATTGAACGTGGTAATGGTATAATTTAATTTACCGAATTGAATCTTGCTGACGTCAAGCAATTCGTCGATCAATTCATTTAATCTGTTGATGGCCTGATGCGCTTTATTCGCATATATGTTGGCTTTGTCATTGGCTTGATCGAGCGACAGCTCGAGCATCTGCAAATATGCTTTTGCTGTGGTAAGTGGTGTTCTCATTTCATGGCTGGCAATGCTGATGAATTCATCTTTTCTTTCTTCTCTCATTTTTTGCTCCTGAATATCTGTACTTGTGCCTACCCACATTTGAATTCGGCCCTCGGGATCCCTTTGTGGGATAGCCCGGCTAAGTTGCCAACGATATGCCCCATCATGTCTGCGAAAGCGGTGTTCAAGCAGAAAATCTTTGCCCGTTTTGATCGCATTTAACCATTGCCTGATGTTTTTGTCCCTGTCATCGGGATGCACTATTTGTATCCATCCATCTTTATGAATCTGCTCAGGCGCCAATCCCGAATACTCAAAAACGGATTGATTGAAATAATTCAAATTGCCTTTAGGGTCTGATGTCCAAACATGTTCTGGCATAGAATCCGCAAGAAGGCGGAATTTCTCCTCACTTTCCTGAATTGTTCGTTGAAACTTTCGCTGTTCAGTCACATCTCTGAATATCCAGCTCCAGGCAAAATAACTTCCATCCGGAGCAGGTACCGTGTACCCATATCTCTCTATTATTTTTCCATCCTTAAATTCCAGTTCTTCAAAACTTATTTCATGGGGATTTTCATAGAGCCATTTT
>NZ_JBGTCA010000448.1:0-17244 GCF_041749095.1 Aquiflexum sp.
GAAGAGGCGGTTTTGAAAGCCTTGGAAATAGCTCCGCCGGAACTTTCTGCCGATATTTATGACAATGGTATTCACCTCACCGGTGGAGGTGCTTTGCTAAAAGGACTTGATAAGAGATTGCATCAAAAGACCAAATTACCAATACACATTGCAGAAGATCCATTAAGGGCAGTGGTGAGGGGTACAGGTACGGCTCTGAAAAACATAAATAATTTCAGGACAGTATTGATGACCTAATCTTTGAATGCAACGCATATTCCTCTTTTTATATAAAATCCGTGCATTCCTTTTGTTTGTACTTTTGGAAGTAATAGCCATTTGGATGATTGCGTCCAATAATTCACAACAGGGAGCGGCATTTTTCAATAGTTCGAATCAATTTATCGGGGCAATTCTAAGTGCCCAAAATGATGTTGTGGAATACTTTTCTCTTTCCTCAGTCAATAAGAGTCTTGTAGATAAAAATGCGGAACTGCTGGCAGAGTTGGAGAAATTAAGGCAACCGGCAGATAGTGTCTTTATCGAACTGGACAGTCTATTGTCAAGCACTTTTCAGTTTAAAGGTGCAAAAGTCATTAACAACTCATTGAGATTGACCCAAAACCACCTTACCATCAACAAGGGTTCTAACCATGGCATCAAGCAGGGTATGGGGGTTTTCAATGAAGAAGGTGTAGTTGGAAGGGTGAAAAGTGTGAGTAAAAACTATGCCTCGATCATTTCTCTATTACATACTGAGTTGCTCATTTCTTCTAAAATCAAGTCAAATGATGTCTTCGGATCTACCAAATGGGATGGAAAAAATTCCAAGTTGGCCAAGCTGATGTATGTCCCTAGACACGTTGTCGTTGAGGTGGGTGACAAGATTGTAACTTCTGGATACAATGCGGTTTTTCCTGAGGGAATTCCAATCGGAACTGTTATTGAAATAAAGCCCGGTCCGGAAACCAACTATCTGGATATTACCATTGAACTGGCGACCGATTTCTCCAAAATCTCCTATGTTTATCTGGTTGAAAATTTTCAACAGCAGGAATTGGACTCCTTATATCAATCAACCGGTGTAAATTATGAGCAGTAGTAGGATATTGACATTGGGTGTTGGAGGAATCCTTTATATTTTGTTTCAGGTTTTGATCCTGAAAAATCTTGTTCTATTCGGTATTGCGTTTTGCTTTCTTTATCTGCTGTTTATTTTGCTCCTTCCTGTTCAAGTTAAGACCATACCTACTTTATTGATCAGTTTTTTTTTAGGGTTGGGAGTCGATTTGTTTTATGACACTATGGGTATTCATACTGCTGCTTTGGTGGCAGTTGGGTTTATCAGGTATAGGTGGTTACAGGTTTTGGTGCCTACCGGTGGATATGATGACGATCTTACGCCAAGTATTTTGAATATGGGGCTTGGTTGGTTTTTGTCCTACAGTGTGCCCATGATTTTGATACATCATTCCTTGTTTTTTTATATTGAGAGTTTGGGGACAGATTTATTTATGTCTTCGGTTCAAAAAATAATTGCCAGTGCTATTTTTGTTTTTATTATGAGTATAATTGTCCAACTGTTGCTATACAGGAGAAGGAGAGGAATTTAATGAACGACCAAAGACAGATCACCATTATCATCGCCGTAATTCTGGTGGGGATAGTCCTATTGACAAAATTGTTTTTGATCCAAGTTGCTGATGATAGTTTTTTGAAAAGGGCAGAAAGCAATGCCATACAGCGTGTTGTGGACCATCCTTATAGAGGCTTAGTATATGACCGAAAAGGGAAAATCATGGTCTATAATAACCCCATTTTTGACCTGATGATTATTCCCAGGGAGTTTCAGGTAGGAGATACAACCAGATTTTGTGAAATTTTCCAGATTGATAAAGAATACCTCAAGGAAACATATACTGCTGCCAGAAAGTATTCCAGTGTCAAGCCATCGCCTTTGATCAAACAGATCTCAACTACTGATTTTGCACGGATTCAAAATTATCTTATTGATTATCCGGGACTCTTTGTGATGACAAGGTCTGTGAGATCATACCCACAGGCAAGCGCAGCAAATGCCCTTGGATATATCGGTGAAATAAGTTCTGCCCAACTTGATAGGGACAGTGCGAGATATTATAGACAAGGGGACTATGTAGGACTAAGCGGGATTGAGGGATTCTATGAAAATGAACTGAGAGGGGTTAAGGGGGTCAAATACAAAATGGTCAACGTAAGGGGAGTGGATAAAGGGGCTTTTAAAAGTGGTGAATTGGATACTGCTTCTGTAGCTGGTAATAATCTTACTTCCACTATCGACCTGGATCTGCAGCTGTATGGGGAATTATTGATGGAAGGAAAAAGAGGTTCTGTTGTGGCTATTGAGCCTAAAACCGGTGAAGTGCTTGCCATGATTTCAGCTCCGACGTATGACCCGAACATTTTGACAGGCGCCAAGTTTGGAACCAACTATATGGTTTTGAACAGGGATGAAAGCAAACCTTTGTTCAACAGGCCGATCATGGCCATGTACCCTCCTGGCTCAATATTCAAAGTTGTACAATCATTGGTCGGACTTCAAATGGGGGTATTGACTCCCAACACCACTTTTGGATGTAACAGGTCTTTGGTTGCCTGCCACAATCATCCCAATCCGGTAAATTTATTCGGTGCCATCCGGAATTCCTGCAACCCTTATTATCATCAAGCTTACCGTGCCATGATCAACAGAGAAGTTTCCGGAAATACCTTTAAAGACACCGAGATAGGACTCAATGAATGGAGAGAATATGTTCTCAAATTCGGCCTTGGTGGCCCATTGGGCATAGACCTTAGAAATGAAAAGGGCGGTTCCATTCCTTCAAGTAAACTTTATGACAAAATATACGGGGAAGGAAGATGGAAATATTCAACCATTTACTCCTTATCCATTGGTCAGGGAGAAATGTTGGTGACACCTTTGCAAATGGCCAATTTGGCCGCAATTTTTGCCAATAAGGGATATTATTATCCTCCCCATTTGATCAAAGCAGTAAATGGCGATCCCACCAAAATACCTTTGGAATTTCAGGTGAAACATGAGGTTGGGGTGGATGCCCATCATTTTGACCTGGTACAGGATGCCATGGCAGAGGCAATATATGGGACCGCAGCAAGGGCAGCTATCAAAGACATTGCCATTGCAGGCAAAACAGGGACAGCGCAAAATCCGCAAGGTGAAGATCATTCTGTCTTTATAGCCTTTGCCCCTAAGGAGGATCCTAAAATAGCAATTGCGGTGTATGTGGAAAATGCGGGTTGGGGTGGTCGAGCTGCTGCCAGTACAGCCAGTTTGATGATAGAAAAATACATCAGAGGGGAGATTACAAGACCTGCTTTGGAAGAATATGTGAGGTTGGGAAAATTTATGTAAACTGTGAGGCAGGACGATTTATATATCAATAAAATCGATTGGATTTCCATTTCCATTTATGCCATTCTTGTCATTATCGGCTGGTTCAATATTTATGCGGCCGTGTATGATGAGCAAGCTGCAAAAAGTATTTTTGATTTTTCCATCAATTCCGGAAAACAACTGGTTTGGATCGGGACGGCTATTCTATTGATCATAGTGATCATGGTAGCGGATTACCGGCTTTTTGAAAATCTTGCCATACCCCTTTATTTGATATTCCTGTTTTTTTTGTTGATCACACCTTTTTTTGGAAAAGAAATCCATGGACAGAGAGCTTGGTTTGAAATCGGAGCTTTCCGGCTTCAGCCTGCTGAATTTGCCAAATTTGCCACTGCTCTCGCTTTGGCCAAATTTATGGAAAGAACCACTTTTGATCTTTCCCAGATCAAATATCAAGGACAGGCATTGGCCATCATCATGTTGCCGGTAGCATTTATCATGTTACAACCGGATACAGGTACGGCGATGGTTTATTCGGCATTTTTCATCATGTTGTACAGGGAAGGAATGCCACAGAACTATTATACGCTGGCCTTTACCTTTATTGCCATATCTTTATTGTCATTGGCAATTGAAAACAACCTGTATCTGGCAGTTACAGTAATTGTTATCATCGGCATAATATTCCTGTTGGGAAAGAAAAAATTGTCCAGGGGTATAATCTTGGGAGTCATAGGGATTGTCATAATAGGATATTCCTACAGTCTTGATTATGTGGTTTCAAAATTACCCGAACATCAACAGAATAGAATTATGGTTTTGTTCAATCCTGACATTGATCCGCTGGGTGTAGGATGGAATGTTACCCAATCCAAGATAGCAATTGGTTCGGGGGGATTTATGGGTAAAGGTTACCTGGAAGGTACGCAGACCAAGTTTGATTTTGTTCCGGAGCAGCATACGGATTTTATTTTCTGTACGCTTGGGGAGGAGTTTGGATGGATAGGGAGTTTGGTGGTGATTGTTTTGTTTTGTACCCTTTTGGTAAGATTGGTAATGCTTGCAGAAAGACAGAAAAATCGGTTTTCAAGGATTTATGGGTACTGTGTCGTTTCCATCTTGATGTTTCATTTTGTCATCAATATTTCCATGACCATCGGGCTGTTTCCTGTGGTAGGAATACCTTTGCCTTTTTTTAGCTATGGGGGGTCTTCCCTTTGGTCATTTACCATTCTGCTATTTATTTTTATCAAGTTGGATTCTCATAGAATTCAGCAATTGAGCAGGATGGGTTGATATTGGTAATGGATGGATACGCGCTTGCTTGAAGGATACCCTTAATTCTATTGCAACAAGACAGAAGACGGAAGACCGATGACCGAAGTACCGGACATTTCAATCTCCTGACAAGAATCCTATTGATTTGCCATTTTACTGGCATCATTGCGTACAAACATCCTATTGGTATTGAATTCCGAATAATCAAAAAAATCTTAAGGGAACCGATTTGAGTTGTTGTATAGAAAAGCTATTTCCGCAGAATCACACGTGATTTTCATGGATTTTTTCCAACCAATACTGTTTTTTTGGTGATCTGTATTTTTTGGCAAAAGGGGTATGGAAATCGTGTTTTGTCAAAAAGGAAATCTGAAGGTTTTTCCAGTCCTCGTCTGTTTTGATGATATTTGTAGCTTTGAATTCAAGGTATAACCTACTGCTTATTTCAGGGTAATCATTACGTCCGAGATAATCAAGATCGGAATCACAAATAATCTTCTGAAGTTCGGTTTTAGGATTTTGGGGGATTTTGGTGGCTAAAATGAGACCCTTTACAATTTCAATATGCTTTGGGTCCATTTCAAGTGAACTCATGATTTTGGCAGCCATCTCTGCACCCTCTTCTTCATGATTGATATTTGACTTCAAAAAACCCATGTCGTGAACAATGGCCCCAATACGAAGTAAATAGGCATCGTCACCTTTAATCTTATTCCTTTTGATGTATTGATTACAAACATCCAGTACATCCAGTACATGGTCAAGGTTGTGATAGGTCAAATGTTTTGGGAGACCATTCTCCAACTGGTTCAAAACGATACGTTTAAGCTTGAGGTAACCTTTCATTTTTTTGATGGGTTTTTTCAAAAAGTTCAAATAAAGGGTTCTATAGTATGTTTGGTACTAAAATATAGATTATAAACCAAAATAAGATATAAAACCATAGCCATTTAAAGGTTAAGCATAAAATATTTTTGATCGGTGACAGCGAATTCAAAACATCTTAAACAAATAAAAACTCTTTATCATTAATTACCAAATCCAATCAGCGGAAGTTTTTTCATTGGAGAAATTAAATTAACATTAAATTTATATTAAATCTATGCTATTAGTCTTTTTGATCGAATTTTCTGAATACCAATTGAAGAAACTCAACTACGACATCTGAGTTTTTTTCCCATTTTAGTTCTCCCACAAATCTTTCGTTGATCAGATTGATGGCTTCCACAAAGCTTTCACAGTTGTCAATGGATTTGAGCGCATGCCTCATCAGGTCTGGATTGCCATCGAAGAGTTCCTTGGTAAACATGAATCTTTGGTTCAAACCCACGCTCTCCGAAAGTTCTTTGATTGTCCCTTTCATGATGGAGTATTCCTCTGTTTCAAACTTTGCCCAAGCCTGTAATGGATCTATCGCATTTGCTGTTGATGCAGCAACTCCCTGTTTTAAAGTCGGCACATTTTCCAACAAAAATTCCTCTTCATCATTTTCAAATTCATCATTACTTTCAATGCTTTCATTTGACTGAGGATGACTTGGTGTCTCTTTAACAAAAGTGTTGGCCTTTTCAATTTCCTGTTTTATAATTTCCTTCGGAGGCTGTTCCTGAATTGGTTTTTCTTCTGAAACAGTTTCCTTCTCCTGATTTTCGGTTTTAATTTCTTTGATGACAACCTCATCATAGTCAATAAACCGGATTTGTCCCATGCTGTTTAGCAGGATTCTGTAATCCTCCAAGCTTCCTTTTTGATTGGAAAAATTAAGCTTTAATGCATCTTTGTAAGCCTGCTTGGATTGTTCCAAACCTGCCTTGTCAATCAGATTGAACACAAGGTTGTTATGCCACTTATAATACTTTTTATTGTCCTTCAGAGATTGGTTGACCTCATTGTTTTGGACTTTGTCAAACTCGTGGGAAAAAAATGCCAATGGGTCCACAGCCAATGTAATGGAATCTATCACAGCCTGAATGATCAATGGTTCGAAATATGACCTTTCTATCTTGATGGTCCTGGACAGCACATTCATAAAATCCTTGAGTGCTTCATGTACTGACTTGTCCCTGTAATCAAAATAGGGGCTGCTTTTTAGTTTTTCAAGTTCCAATTGCCATGCCTCAAAGATGGTTTTGATGATAAAAAAATTGACCTGGGGACTTGGGCTAAGTGTGATGATTTCATGGCCGGTCATATACTTTTTTTGGGAAAAGTACTGGTCACAGATCTGTTTGCTGAATTCCTTGGCGTAGTTTTCTACGTAATTGCTGTTTATCTTAGCGGACATATTATGTAATGGACTTTTTAATCTAATATAGCACAAACCATGCTGAAAATTATTATCGAGAATTTAAATCAACGTGAGATTCATTCACCTGATAATGTACGTAAAGTTATAGATTTAATCCATGAAAACTACATAGATTGGATGCATGCCTGTGGAAAAAAGGGGAGATGTACCACCTGCAAAATCATTGTTGTCAAGGGTATGGAAAACTTATCTCCATTGACTGACCGGGAAGAATTTTTCAGAAAAAACAACAGGTTAAAGTCTTTCGAAAGGTTATCTTGCCAAGCAAATTTAATAAAAGGGGAAATTCGGGTGAAAGTGGCTGAGGAAAACAAATTCCCACATGTGGATTATAGTGATTGAAAAGGCATGTTCATAGAACCTACAATAGGTAAATTAAGGCAATCGGATAAAAAGGGACATATCGAAGTGATATGTGGCTCGATGTTTTCCGGCAAAACAGAGGAACTTATCCGAAGGCTCAACAGGGCCTTGATCGCCAGACAAAAGGTAGAGATATTCAAGCCTTCAATAGATAAAAGGTATCACGAATTTGATGTGGTTTCGCATAATGAAAACACCATACGATCCACTCCTGTGCAGTTTGCGGATGACATCATTCTTTTGGCGGGCAATTGTGAAGTAGTAGGGATAGATGAAGTCCAGTTTTTTGACAACAGGATTGTCCATGTTGCCAATGTGCTGGCCAATTCAGGGAAAAGAGTCATCCTGGCCGGATTGGATATGGATTTTGAAGGAAAACCATTCGAACCGATGCCGCAATTGCTGTCAATTGCTGAATATGTGACCAAAGTCCATGCAATCTGTATGAAATGTGGTGACCTTGCATCGTATTCCTACAGGCTGTTGGAAGTGAAAGATAAAGTTGTGTTGGGAGAGAAAGAAAGTTATGAGGCACGATGCAGAAAGTGTTTTTTTGAAGCTGATAGCAAATAGGGAGATTGGGAACATGATGAAATTAGAGGGCTTGTTTGCCAGCAAAAACCACATCATCTGTCTCAGAAATAGTTTTTCAATGAAAGTTTTCAGCCTGCTCTTTTTGCATATTTTCTTTGTTTTTTACAGTCTACATGTGATCGCCCAATCTCAGATTGCTGTAGGAAGTTGGAGAATACACGTCTCCTATTTGGAAGGAGGGTATTTGACAGGAAGCAACCAAACTGTTTTTAGTCAAGGGAGGTCTTCACTTTTTTATTTTTCGGTAAATGACTTTGATCCTAAGCCATTGACGGTAATGGATGGTCTTTATACTCAGTCTTTCAATGCCTCTGCATTCGATCCTGTCTCAAAAAAACTTATAGTCGGATATCGGGACGGTACGGTGGATTTGGTTGGCGAAAAGAATGTACAGCGACTGACTTCCATCCGTGACAATCCCCTGATATTGAACAAAAATATCAATTCAGCTAAGACCCTTGGTGGTTTTGTCTATTTGGCCGGAGATTTTGGTGTAGCTGTGATCGATCCACAAAAAGCTGCATTTATGGCATCATATATCAATATTGGGCCAAATGGATCTTCTTTGGAAATCTTGGATATTGATGAAGATTCCGGATTCTATTACCTGGCTACCCGCTTTGGATTGGTAATCGGGGATAAGCATGAGAATCTGAACGATTTCAGGAATTGGCAAATCCAAAATTTGAATGTGATTGGAGGATCCAAAAAATTGGCAGTTTATGAGGGCAATGTTTATATGATAGGTTCTGATAACAGAGTCTATATTTTAGAAGAGGGGATTTTGAACTGGATGATAGGAACTGAGAATGTAAGCAGCCTGAAAAAATTTGGAGAACAATTGTATTTTTCAGACAGATCTTCTATTTATCAAGTGGGTGAAGGTGGATCATTTTTGCAGTTTTATAATCATGGATCCAATGAGATTGTGGATTTTCATATGATGGGTGATGATATCCTTATCAGTCAGGTTGGTAAGGGTGTTTTCAATGTATCCTCAAATACCCATATTTTTCCAAACGGTCCATCTTCTTCTGCCAAAAGTTTTCATTGGGACAAAAATGGAACATGGGCTTTGCCGGGAGGATTTCAGTTCACTGGAGCTACAGTCTCCTCAATCGGAAGCAAAACCTCGGTATTGAAAGAAGGTATTTGGTCTGAGGCCCTTGCTCCAGATCATGTAATTTCCAAATCCATATTTAGGAATTCCGATTATTTCGGAACTATAGAAAGTGGATTATGGAAGGTTTCAGATGGGAGTTTACAACAAATTGTATTACCTGGAACTAACCAAAAAGTAAGTATAAGTTCATTGGTGGTGACGGAAGGGAATTTACTTTGGGTAGGGGTTTTTGACAACTTTGGGAGCTTGTACAAAATATCAGGAAATGGAGATATCAGTCAGGTTCAGGTACAGGGCCTTCAATTTCCCCGGAAAATAATTGTGGACAGGTACGGTAACCTTTGGATATTACAGACCCCACCGACCGGTCAAAATAGGATCAGGGTTTTCAATGAGAGTACAGGTCTCAACAGATTTTTGGGCAATGCTGTAAATCAGGGAAATCTTCCCAATTCGGAAATCAGGGATATGGATCTTGATCAGGAGGGAAACCTTTGGGTCGGGACATCATCGGGTGTATTTTACCTTCCATTTGTTCAATTCGTGAATTCCAACAGCGTTTTAAATTCCATCTTCCCCATTTTTGAAAACAGGCAATTGTTAAGTGGTGTAGCTATTACCTCAGTTTTGGTTGCTCCGGATCAGACAAAATGGTATGGAACGGAAAGGGATGGATTATGGCATTTCTCGGAACTTGGGGATGAGCGGTTTGGTCACTTCACAGGAGACAATAATCCATTGACTTCAGCCTCAATCCAAAGCCTCGCCATTGATCCTGTTTCAGGAGAATTGCTCATTGTGCAGCCAAATGCCGCTTTCTCTTTTAGGACAAACAGCATGGGGTCATTTGAGAATTTTTCCGAACTGAAGATTTTCCCCAATCCCGTCCGTCCGGATTTTTCGGGCTACCTGAGTATCGAAGGATTGACTGATTTTTCCCGGATCAAAATAACTACTGCAGCAGGAAGGGTAGTGTACAGCACACAGGTACGGGGTGGCAAAGCCACCTGGAATATCATGGAGGGATTGGGAGGTAGACCCGGACCGGGAGTGTATTTGGTGTATGTCATTGATGCATCAGGGCAGGAGCGGATTTCAGGCAAATTTGTGGTTTTATGAAACTGAAAAAAACCAAGGGACTGGTCATTTCATTCCTTAAGTACCGGGAGACATCGATCATTGTAAGGATATTTACCAGAGATTTGGGACTGAAGTCCTATATAGTCAATGGGGTAAGGTCAAAGGGCGCAAAAAGCAAAATGGCATTTTATCAGCCTCTGACCCAATTGGACATGGTCGTATATGACAAAGAAGGCGCAAGCTTGAACAGGATATCAGAGGTTAAGCTTGCCAAAGCTTACGAAAAAATACCATTTGATTTTCAGCGGTCATCCATAGCCATGTTTATGGGGGAGGTGTTGGGCAAATCGATCTATGATGATTATCAAAATGAAAGTTTTTATGACTTTCTTGAATATTCTTTGGATCAATTGGATAAAGAGTCTGTCATTTTGGTTCATTTTCCGTTGGTGTTTTTGTGGGAATGTTCCAAATATCTCGGATTTGCACCCAATGATGCAGCCTCCTTTTTTGATGAACTGACAGATGAAGCGTACCATCCCGGTCAATTGAAAGAGGAAATAGATTATCTGAATGCATTGATAGAGGAATCATTTGCCTGTAACCAAAAAGTCCATGCTATACACCGGAAAAAACTTCTGGATCATTTTCTGATGTTCTATTCCAGGCACTTGGAATCTCCCTATGAATGGAAGTCCGTCAAGGTTCTCAGGCAGTTGCTGGGATAAAATAAATTTTCTTCAAGGCTCAAAAATTTGGTATTTAAGTAATGAAAGCTTAATATTGCAGTGTTATAGTATCCGTAAATCCATTCCCCGTGGATTTCAACTATCCTGAATACCTTTTTTATTCAGTTCAGTAATACTCAATACACATTCATTACTAATCTCACACAACTTATTAATTAATTTCATAAGCTTTTTATGTATAACATAGAAGAACTAAGAATCAGACTTCTTTCTGAATTGAAAGACATTGCTGAGGAGTTAGGTGTTAAAAATTTCAAAACACTCAAAAAAGACGACCTTGTTTATGCCATTTTGGATCAACAGGCAATCACTCCCGAGCTGGCTTTACCGAAAAAAAAGCCTTCATCAACAGAATCAGAAGCATCAGAAAAGGAAAATAAATCTGCATCTGAAGTGGCCTCCGAATCACCCAAATCAAAATCAACTGAAAACCAGTCAAAATTCAAAAGGGAAAATGTAACAGCATTGCCCAAAGACAAAGAAACTCCAAGCACTCAGACAAAACAGGAGGATCCTAGGAAAAAACAGGAGGAGCCTAGGAAAAAACAAGAGGATTCTAGGAAAAGAAAGGAAGAGCCCGCAAAAAAACAGGAGGAGCCTACGAAAAAACAGGAAGAACCAAAAGCGGAGAAAGTTACTCCCCAAGAACCTGAGGTTAAAAAACTCAATAATCCTCCAGCTCCACCACCTTTACCGAATCAAGAGGAAAAGGCAAAATTTATCAGGCCGAGGAGAAAAGTTGTAGATGATCCTCAACCGGTTGCTTCATCGGTACAAAATCCCGTCTCCGATGCAGAGGTTGAACTTCCCAGAAGAAAGAATTTCAAAAATATCGATGAAGTCCACATTCCTTCTGCAGAAATGTCAACTTCCAAAAGGAAGCCTTATGTCAGTGTGAAAGAATTTGAGGGGATCATTGAAAACGAAGGCGTTTTGGAAATCATGCCGGAGAGTTATGGTTTTATGCGCTCGCTGGATTATAACTACCTGGCCTCTCCCGATGATATTTACGTGTCACCATCCCAAATTAAACTTTTTGGTTTAAAAACCGGAGACCATATCAAAGGAACCATCCGTCCACCAAAGGAAGGAGAAAAGTATTTTGCACTTTTAAAGGTCATTACTGTCAACGGTAAAACCTCCGAAGAAATCAGGGACAGGATTCCTTTCGAATACCTTACCCCTTTGTTTCCCGACGAAAGGTTGAACCTTTCCACAAAATCGGACAATTATTCTACACGGATATTGGATCTTTTTGCCCCCATTGGTAAAGGACAAAGAGGAATGATCGTGGCACAGCCTAAAACAGGTAAAACGGTCCTTTTGCAGCAAATTGCCAATGCAATTGCCCAAAACCATCCTGAAGTTCACCTGATGATACTATTAGTGGATGAAAGACCTGAGGAAGTGACAGAGATGGCCCGATCTGTGAAGGCGGAAGTGATTTCTTCTACTTTCGATGAACAGGCAGATAGACATGTGAAGGTAGCCACCATCGTTTTGGAAAAAGCAAAGAGAATGGTGGAATGCGGTCATGATGTTGTGATTCTATTGGATTCCATCACCAGATTGGCAAGAGCATACAATACCGTGGTTCCATCTTCAGGTAAAATACTATCAGGTGGTGTGGATGCCAATGCACTCCATAAGCCCAAGAGATTTTTCGGTGCTGCAAGAAATGTTGAAAATGGTGGTTCTTTAACCATCATCGCAACAGCTTTGGTTGAAACCGGTTCCAAAATGGATGAAGTGATATTTGAAGAATTCAAAGGCACTGGCAACATGGAATTGGCCTTGGACAGAAAACTTTCCAACAGAAGGATATACCCTGCCATAGATGTGCCGGGCTCAGGAACAAGAAGAGAAGACCTACTCATGGACAAAGAAGAAATGCAGCGTGTATGGATACTCAGAAAACTGATGTCGGATATGACCTCACAGGAAGCTATGGAATTCATATTACAAAGAATGAAAGGCACTAGGGACAATATCGAGTTTTTGATCAGTATGAACAGTTAAGAAATTTATGATCATCAAATTAACTAAACAGCCTCTGGGAATTTCCCCAGAGGTTTTTTTGTGAAAAAATTTCGAGGCGTTGCCAATTTATTAAAATGTCTTTCAATTTATTTTTCAAAATGACATTTTTATTAGTCAATTTATTTTCTTCTATTTCGAACACCTAAAATTGACAAAAGTCAATAAATAAAACTTAAATAGTTATTTATTTGGTGATTGGTCAATATTATTCTAGTTTTAGGGACTAATCTCCGAGGATTTAATCACCCAAAAATCCTATACTTATTTTATAACATAAAATAGAAAATGTGCAATTAAGGTTTTTTGCCTTTGTATTCTTTGCATTCGTGGTATTTACCATAGCATTCCCATTGGAGAGCATGGGACAGAATTGTCCTATCTGCACTGCAACAAGTTCAAATACTCAGGATGCTGGAACCCTAGCTTCTCCAAGAGCCGTTAGCAATAACAATTCAGGTTGGAATGCTAACTTTCCGGCAACCACAGGTATTGCGCTGTTTACGGATACAGGATTTTACAGATGGACTGCGGGAGGGAATAATACCATACAGATCGGGGGTCTCGTTTTAGAATCCGGAGTAACTTTGATTTTGGATAGATCCAATGATGGAGTTACCGAAGCATTTAATATAGTAGGTGGCTGTATTGTGGTCAAAAACAATTCTGTCTTGGACCTAAGGTATTTTACGGCACTTGAATCTGTAGATATCTGTGTTGAACCGGGTGGAAAAGTAATTTTTGATAGCAGAAGAGGCGATGCAGGAGTAAGGGATGATTTTACATTTGAAGATGTGGTGATCAATTTACAGGATCCAACTGCCACATTGGAATTCGGTGATGCTGATATAAAACTTCTTGGAGAAAATGGACTGCTCATCAACGGTTGGTCAGGAGAAAGTATTTGTGAAGAAGGCGATCCTCCTCCCGGAGGTACTTCTGGAAATATCTCCTGGACAAGTGGAACCGTAAATATTTGTGATGTACTTAACAACAGGATTCTACCTGTGGAGTGGTTGTATTTTAATGCCGGTTATCAAGCTACTGAAAGGCAAGCAAGGATTGAATGGGGAACCGCAAAAGAATGGGAAAGTTCACATTTTGAAATTTTGAGATCCATTGGGAATATCAGGGACTGGAAAAGTTTTGGTAATGTCAATGCAATGGGCTGGTCAGATGGACCGGTGGATTATCACTATTCCGATGCCCAACTTCCATTGGCAGGGGGCTTGATTTATTATCAACTCAAACAAGTGGATCTTGATGGCAATTTCTCATTCAGTAAAATTGTTTCTGTAAAGATACCACCTTCTGATAAAAAAAGTAAAATATTTAGCATTTATCCCAACCCTACCAATGGTGATCAATTGAAAATAGATTTACTGAATCCGGAAGGTCTAAGAGAAGGAATTCATATTAAGCTAATTCATCCAAATGGGGTCATTAAAGATATAGATGGAGTCAATCCGGATTTACTCTCTGATAACATCCTGCGAAATATGAAAATTGCTTCAAAAGGAGTATATATTCTGGTGATAGCTTTGGATAGTGAAATAGAGTATCACAAATTAATTTATAGGTAGCTTCCAAACATCTATTATTTTACCGGTAAGGATGTAAAAATCACCAAAATACGAATTAATATAACTCAATTGTACTCCGATCTTTCACTGCGAAGAATAATCAGGTGATCGGCATCATTTCGGATAATTATTTTTTAATACACTCAAAAACGTATTTTATTTAAAGTTAAAATCTTTTTGTATTTTTTATATTCGGTTTTTTGCTAAATTTAAAAACGTTTAACTCCCCTTGCCAAATTGTTGATTACCAGACTGACATAATATATCATCCTTTGTTTTATGGTCATATGATTCCCAATACACGCATCCGGGCAAAAACGAAAGGAAGAATCCCGTTATGAAATTCATTCACGCCCAATTATCCCTGTTCTTGCTGGTAAGCCTGTTTCAATGGGAAGGCTCTGTGGTTTTTGGGCAATGCAGTAGTCCGGTCATTTATTCCAATCCAGGAGAATTCAATTTTTTTGTTCCCGCAGGGGTCAATTCCCTTGAGATTGAAGTATGGGGTGCAGGTGCGGGTGGTGCGGGAAGGACCACTAATGGTTCCGGAGGTGGAGGTGGAGGCGGAGCCTATTCCAGAAGCGAAATAATAGTTGTTCCCGGATCGGTTTACACCGTTTTGGTTGGCGCAGGCGGTTTATCCAATAATAACGGAGGGGATTCATGGGTCGCTCCGACAGAAACAATATCCAACAAAGTGATTTTAGCCAAAGGGGGTCTAAGTCCCGGCAACAATAATGTTGCAGGTGGATCGGGAGGTTCATTTGATAATGGAATTGGGACTTTTAGGTTTAGTGCAGGCAATGGAGCAATTGGGGTTGGGAATGCAGGAGGTGGAGGAGGGTCATCAGCAGGTATAGGGATTGAAGGAAATTCGGCCACCGGTCGGGATGGGGCCGCTGCTCCTCCGGGCGGTGGTCCGGGCGGTGATGGTGCAAATGGCAATAGTGACGGTAATCCACCTGCTGCAATACCCGGAGGCGGAGGCGGAGGGGCAAGAGGTACGACACAAAACGGCGGAGCGGGAAGCAATGGAAGAGTCAGGATATCTTATGCCTGTCAGTTTTTTGTAGGAGGGAATCTTTTGGATGATGGTGCAATCACAGGAATCACTATTATTGAATTTGGTGGATCGGGCACAAATTCATGGACAGCACCAAAAGGACTCACCGAATTTGAAGTCTTTGTAGTCGGAGGCGGTGGAGGCGGTGGAATGGGTAATGCCGCTGGCGGTGGAGGCGGAGGTGGAATTACTACTGCAGATTTTACGAATATAAATTCGGGTCAAGGGTTTTTGGAAGATACGGCATTTGAAATTATTGTTGGAGGGGGAGGCCCGGGTTCAGGTGCCTTAACAACAAAAGGATCAAACGGTACTATCTCCATTTTTGGATTTACTAATCCCATTTATCAAATAGTAGCAGGTGGAGGCGGCGGAGGTGCATCAGATAATTCAGTTAATGGAAGTAATGGCTTTCAGCTAAATGCCTCAGGAGGGGGGGCAAGTGGGTTGAATACTCCTGGGAATGGGAGGGAAAATGGAAATAATGGCAGTTCAGGATTGAATAGTAATACAGGTGGAGGTGGAGGTGGATTAGGAAGTCCAGGTACACCGGGGACATTTACTCCTGGTCCTGGTGTTAATTTTACTGCGACAGGTGGCAATGGCGGTGAAGGTTTTTCATCTAATTTCAGAGGAAATGCCGTCATTTATTCTGCAGGAGGTGGTGGGACAACTAGCGCAGGTTCAAATCAATCCCGTAATTTTGCGGGCTTGGGTGGAAGTGGCGTAGGTGGCAATGCCAATAATTCAGGAATTGGCTCTCAGGGAATATCACGTGGATCAGGCGGGGGTGCAGGAAGTGCAGGAGGAGGTGCCGGAAATACCGGTGTGGTCATTGTCCGCTATCCCAATGTCAGGATTTTACCGGTCGAATATCTTTATTTTGATGCCCATTTCAGAAGGGAGAATAAATCGGTTGACCTATTATGGGCCACTGCCAAAGAATGGGAAAACTCCCATTTTGAAATCCAAAGGTCATTGCAGGGTATCAAAAACTGGGAGGTATTAGGTAATGAACCGGGTTATGGTTGGTCTGATAATCCGGTTGAATATGTGTATAGTGACAATAACCTGCCATTAATAGGAGGTATGGCCTATTATAGACTGAAACAGGTTGATTTTAACGGCAACTTTGATTTTTCAAAAACGGTCTCTGTCCGGCTGCCTTCCCTTAATCAGGTGAAAGGTGTTTGGAGTGCCTATCCGAATCCCAATGCCGGAGAATTATTCACGCTGGAATTGATCGATGAAAAGGAATATCATGGAGAAGACCTAAGGGTCAGGCTTATATCACCTTTTTCAAGCCACAAAATAATTGCGGGAAATAATCTCCGTCAGATTTCAAGTTTGATTTTAGAAGAACTCCGAAAGACATCGAAAGGAATTTATGTCCTTGAGATATCCCGGGGACAGAAAGTGGAGTTTATAAAGATTATGAAGCAGTGAGCAGTGAGCAGTCTCAGTAGGCAGTTACATTTGAGGTTTCGGGAACCGTCATTGCGAGTATTCAACATTTTGGAAATGTCAGAAAAGGAATGACATCAAGTTACCGGCTAGGCAGCCGTCATCCTGAGTCCCCAACATTATTAAAATGTTCAGAATTGGTAATGACATCAGGCCATAGACCTCTCCTGACGTCGAGGTGACAAGGCAAAGTCCTTTAAAGAATTGAATGCTATTTATAGTTCTAAAC
>NZ_JBGTCA010000449.1:0-3683 GCF_041749095.1 Aquiflexum sp.
GGGGGCTGGGGGGTGAGGGTGTTTTGACCTTGAAGGGATCGCTCAGGGGTGAGGGCTTTAAAACCTTTGCCCGATGAACCAGAAATCAAAGAAATCATCTCTCCCCTATTCGTAGGTTTCTTGGTTTCCAAGATCACTCCTACAGGACTTTTGCCATCTTTACCGTTATGGATGACCATGTCATTTCTACCCTTGGTGTTGATAGAAAAATCAGGTTCGTAGTAAGTCCGTTTGAGAAAGTCAGAGACGAGGTTTTTATGAAACTCCTCTGATTCATATTCATTGATTTGGTCTAACAACCTGATCAAATTTCCTTTAAATACCTCAATTTGGGTTCTTACAGGTTTTACTTTTAAAAATGCTTTGTTTAAGGCTTGCCTTGGTTTAAGGATTTTATGGTTCATTTTCCTGAATTAGAGGTGAAAAATTTCATCAAACAATTTGCTTGTTTTTGGTTGGATTTGCAATAAATGTGCTTTAGTACTTTAGTTTTTTGTTCAAAATTGACTTGAATTGACCGAAAATCTTTAAAAATGTTTATTTCCATGTGAAATTATTTTGCTAATATTATTGACATAAAAATGATAATTATATCAACAATGGATGTCTTTGAGATTATAGCAGAACTGGAACAGAGAGAGAGGCAGATAGAAGAAAAGCTCCACAAGATCACTAGTGTCAATTTACACCCATTTCCAATGGACAGGATACAGAAAGGAAAGCTTTTGCTTAAGTTGATTTATGAATTTAAAAAGCATGTGGAAGCCGATGAGTTCATTTTAGCCGGCACAAAGGAGACCTGTGTAGGGTGTTTTTTGGTGTTTGAATTTTTAAAATTTTCCTACTCACTTTTTAAGGTTTCCGCAGGATTGACCAGGGATACTTTTATTGTCTGAAATAATGTGGCACTGATGAAAATCACTGTTACTGCTAAGGCAGGAAGTATATAAAACCACCATCCCAAGGTAATTTTGGTGAGGAAATTTTCCAGCCATCCTGAAAACAGTATATAGGAGAGCGGTATGCCCACGACAAAACAAACTCCCAACCAAGTCAGGTATTCTTTTGAAATCAGATAGAAAACTTCTTTGTAGGAAGCCCCAAGAATCTTGCGGATACTGACTTCCTTATTACGCTGTATGATCAATTGGGTAGTCACTCCTATGATACCCATGACTGCGATAATAATAGCAACCAATGCGGCTAAGCTGAATAATTGGACAAACTGCTGTTCACTTTTATATTGTTTGTCAAAATGCTCATCCAGAAAATAATACTCAAAAGGAGAAGTTGGAAAATTGGCTTGAAAACTTGCTTCAAGCTTTGGTAATGTCTGTGCCATCAACCCTTTTTCTACATCGAGCTATATTGACTCCCTGTTGGCGATAATTGTCAACCACTCCCACGATTTCAACTTCCTGAGGTTCTCCAAACCCACCATACATCAATTTATGGCCAATGGCATCGGTATTCGACTGGAAGCCTAGAAATTCACGGGCTTTTTCATTGACAATGGCTTCAGAACCGTCTTCCGAAGCGGTATTAAAATACCTCCCGGCTTTCAGACCTATTTCAAATACATCAAAGTATTGATCGCCTACATTCAGCATGGTGTACATGATTCCGTTTTTGGATCCTCCTTCCCTGTAAAACTGATCTGAGCGCCAATACACTTCATTGCCCGGAATTTCATTGGTCACAGCCACGTTTTTAACCCCCGGAACCTGTCCGAAATGCTGTTGGATCTGCTCTTGATAATTTCCACTGCCATCAACAAATAGCATTGGCGAACGGACCACGATTTTATCGACCAAAGCAATCCCTAATTCCTGCTGACGCATATGGTTCAATTGGTAATAGACGGTCATGATTCCTGAAAGGATAATCAGACAAAAGACTAACTGGGAAATAAGCAGGGGCCTTGCAAATGCTGTTTTCAACTTGAATTTGAGGGTGCCTTTTAAGGCCTGTGCAGGAGAAAAGGAGGTGAGAACCAATGCTGGATAAACACCTGAAACAAGTGTTCCGAATATCCATAAAAATAATAGGAGAGGATAATTAGCCCCCAAAGAAAAGGTGGACTCTGGCAAGTTTAAGTTTAAAAGTGAAACCAGTTGACTTCC
Organism: Aquiflexum sp.; assembly: GCF_041749095.1. Lineage (GTDB taxonomy): Bacteria > Bacteroidota > Bacteroidia > Cytophagales > Cyclobacteriaceae > Aquiflexum. Next base: position 2,124 of record NZ_JBGTCA010000449.1, read on the forward strand.
AATAAGGGTTATAATCAAAGCAGCCACTAAAACGGCTATCAAATTTATGGTCAAAGATTCCATCATAAACTGGAAAAACAACTGTTTTTTGCTGCCACCTGATACCTTTCGTACACCTATTTCCTTTGACCTATTCATTGCTTTTGCATTGGCAATATTGATACTGTTCATGTAGACCATCAACAACACAAATGCAGCAATCCAGATAAAATACTGAAGCTTTTTACCATCAACGCCTTTCTCGTACTCTCCCATAGTGGCTGTACCGGTATGGATTTCCGTAACAGGCTGAAGATTGACCTGCCAGTCGGTTTGGGTATTTTTCAATTTCTCCCCCTGGTGTTTTTGCAAAGAGGCATTCAGTTGCGCATCAAGTTCAGAAATATCCTGGCGCCCTTCCAATTTTAAAAAGGTATACAGATTTAACCATTCAAAGGATTGATCTATTTCCTTTCCTACGAAATGGTACAAAGAAGCGTAGGAAATCAATATTTGGGGCTTGAGGTGTCTGTTTTCCTGTGGGGATTCATAAAGTCCGACAATTTCAAATTCCACAGTCCCATCGAAGTTTGTACTATTGATCTCCAACATTTTTCCAACGGGATCTGTATTTCCAAAAATTTTACCTGAGATCTCATCTGAAATCATGGCTTTCAAAGGTTCCTGAATAAGGTCAGCATCTCCCTGCAAAATTTTCAGATCAAAAAAATCTATATATGCGGCATCTGACAAAAAGATATTCTCCTCCCTTACAAACTCTTCTTCATGCCCGGCAATAACTTCACCCAGAATCACTACCCTGCTAAACTCTGATACAGCCGGTATCTCTTCTTTAAATACACTTCCCATTGCAGGTGAAGTTCTACTGCTATTTTCTACCAAATTGCCTTCTGAAAACGAAGTTAGATAGACTCGATAGAGATGCTCTGAAAGTATTAAATCACCATCATAACTTTTTTCAAATTTCACATAAAGTAAAATCAGCAAAACTGCACTTATTCCAATGGCTAATCCTCCGATATTGATGATGGAATATGCTTTGTTTTTTAAAAGTTGCCGAAACAGAATTTTGAAGTAGTTTTTGACCATGGTGTGAAAACTTATAGAAAATATTTCAGGTTACGAATAGATTCAGTCAATTGATGAATAGCGTTGGTTATTCAATTTGGAACTAATTATTTCTATTTTCATGCCAGTTCAGACACTTGAATATACACCCTGGAATTACTTTCCAAGTTTAATTTGAGATTGAGGCGGACAAAAATGTTCGTAAATGGACAAATTTAGAATTTTTACCAAGCCACTCTAAATGATCATAGGAAAAAAAAATATAATCAATACATTCATTCTTTATCAAATTCATCTGCAATTTCACCGACTATTTCTTCCACAATATCTTCTAAGGTCACCAAACCTTTGAATTCTCCATTTTCATTTTCTACAATTGCCAAATGATACCTTTTTGTATTTAGGTCTTTAAGCACTTGGATTATGCTTTGCGTACTTTTTACGAATAGAATCGGTCTGATGAATTTTTGTAAGTTACCCAATGATATGTTA
>NZ_JBGTCA010000450.1:0-3145 GCF_041749095.1 Aquiflexum sp.
GGCCATAAAAACACCCGGGAAAATAATCCTGCTCATGGATGACCTGGCTGAACTGGCACCCAAAATCCTCAAACTTGAAGAAAAAAAAGACAAACCATCTTTAAATCAACAGTTTATGTGCTTAGCCTGACGGCTATGGCCGTCGGGCAGGTATCCACCAATGTCAAAAAATCTACTTTTGAATTGAAAATCCAGAATTTAAATTAATCACCCCAAACTAAACCTCACCGGCACATACATCCATTTTCTGACTGGATTTCCATCCATATCCAAAGCGGATCTGAACCCTTTATCAAAGGCTGAAATCACTCTTTTGGCTTCTTCCTGAAGGATTATGGGCACTTCGTTGTGGTTGATCACCTCCAAGGTGTTGACAGTTCCATCAGGCATGATTTCCAAGGCCAAGGTGACAGTTCCCTCAATCTTCTTTTTTTTGGCTTCCTCGGGATAATCGAGGTTAGACCAGAGGAAATCCCTGAATTGCTGTTTTGAAACTGCAAAACCCGGTTCAAATTCATTTTTGGAAGTTTCTACATTTTCTCCATCAATGACCCGCAATCCGAATATCACCTCATTGTCATTGCATAAAAATCTTCCCACCAAAATTCCTTCATGGAAATATTCTATCATTTCCTTTTTGGTGTTGACATCGAGAGAAGAGATTTTATAAATACTTTCATTTTCTCCATAATCTTCAATTACAGATCTGATCAGATTCTTTTTCCCATCAAATTCATTGGTAATAAGCTTTATCAATTTACCGTCTAGGTCCTCAATCTTTTCGGTTTGTTTTCCTGAGGAAATAGGGAAACTGGTTTTTTGATACTGGGCATCCCCAATGTCTTTGGTGGACAAAGGCAGAAAATGTTTGTCAAGAAAAACAGTCTTGTTTTTTTGGGCAAACATGAAAGAAGAAGATAAAAAAATAAAAATTGCGAGATAGATAATTTTCTTCATACAGCTGTTGGAAGGTTTAATCTTATAGTTAATCGTTTGTTAACTACTAAAGGTTACAAAAACAATGCCCGCAAAATAGGTTTGTGAAATCTAAGATTTTATACCCTCATTAATAATCTTATTTTTGCAAGCTGAACCTGATTACACCTTACAAGATATGAAGCACATCAATCCAACCACCACAACTGCCTGGAAAAAACTCCAATCTCTTACCGAATCCCATCAAAAGACCCAGATCAAAAATCTTTTCAATGATCCTAAAAGATTTGATGACTTTACCATCAGATTGGAAGATATTTTGGTGGATTATTCCAAAAACAGGCTGGACGATAAAATCAAGTCTGCTTTGATCGAATTGGCTGAAGAGACCGGATTGAAGTCCTCTATCGAAGCCATGTTTTCAGGAGAAAAGATCAACGGTACTGAGGACAGGGCAGTATTGCATACCGCTTTAAGAAACAGGACCAATAACCCCATTCATTTTGAAGGTGAAGATGTAATGCCAGAGATCAATGCGGTGTTGGAACAAATGAAATCATTTGCAGATAAGATTTCCAATGAATCATGGTTAGGCTATACCGGCAAGCCCATTACTTCCTTGGTGAATATCGGAATCGGTGGTTCCGACTTGGGACCTGTAATGGTAACGGAGGCTTTAAAACCTTTTCAAAATCCTAACTTGGAGATTTATTTTGTGTCCAATGTTGACGGCACCCATATAGCAGAAACCCTCAAAAAAGTCAATCCGGAAACCACACTGTTTTTTATCGCTTCAAAGACTTTTACCACGCAGGAGACTATGACCAATGCGCATACGGCTAGAAATTGGTTTTTGGACTATGCCAGGGAAGAAAAAGCAGTTGCTAAACATTTTGTGGCACTTTCTACCAATGAAAAGGGAGTTGCCGAATTTGGAATTGATCCGAATAATATGTTTGCATTTTGGGATTGGGTAGGGGGGAGGTATTCCCTTTGGTCAGCCATTGGATTGCCCATAGCCTGTGCGATTGGTTTTGACAATTTCAAAAAACTGCTGGAGGGTGCCCACAGCATGGACTTACATTTCAAAAATACCTCTTTCGAAAAAAATATCCCCGTGATTTTGGCTTTGGTGGGTATTTGGAATACCAATTTTCTGGGGGCGACTTCCGAAGCTGTTTTGCCTTATGACCAATACCTGCACCGATTTGCGGCATACTTTCAACAGGGAAACATGGAATCCAATGGGAAATATGTCAGCAGAGATGGGGGAAAAGTTGATTATAACACGGGCCCAATTATCTGGGGTGAACCCGGTACAAATGGTCAACATGCATTTTACCAATTGATCCATCAGGGCACCCATTTGATTCCCTGTGATTTTATAGCTCCGGCGATCTCACACAATCCGATATCAGACCATCATGTCAAGTTGCTTTCCAATTTCTTTGCACAGACGGAAGCAATGATGAACGGCAAGACTTTGGCACAGGTCACTGCCGAAATGACCAAAGCCGGAAAATCAGATGCGGAAATTACAAAAATTGCCCCACATCGGGTTTTTGAAGGTAATAGGCCGACCAATTCCATTTTGGTAAAACAGATTACTCCATACACTTTGGGGCAATTGATTGCGATGTACGAACACAAGATTTTTGTGCAGGGTGTGATCTGGAATATCTACAGCTTCGATCAGTGGGGCGTGGAATTGGGGAAAGTACTCGCCAATGCCATTCTTCCCGAACTGACCCACAACAATCCTGTTAACAGCCATGATTCCTCTACAAATGGGCTGATCAATGCTTATAAGGAAATGAGGGGGTGAGAAAGGATGAAGGATAAGGGATGAAGGATGAAGGCGGCGCGTCATTGCGAGGAGCACTTCGGGAAACTTTAATATTTTGAAAAATCCTTCGTGCGACGTGGCAATCTCTTGAGGGATGAAGGATGAGGGTAGATGGTAGATTTAAGAAGGATGAAGGATAAGGGAAGAAGGATGAAGGTGGTGCGTCATTGCGAGTCCCCAACATTTTATAAACGTTAGAAATGGTATTGACATCAGGTTACTCGTCATTCCGAGTCCCCAACATTATTAAAATGTTCAGAATTGGTAATGACATCAGGCCATAGACCTCTCCTGACGTCGAGGTGACAAGGCAAAGTCCTTTAAAGAATTGAATGCTATTTATAGTTCTAAACCATCAATATG
>NZ_JBGTCA010000451.1:0-3463 GCF_041749095.1 Aquiflexum sp.
ATACAACTTGCCTATGCCAATACCCTATTTGACCCTAAAGAAAATTTGGAAGGGTCTTTTAGAATTATAAAAAACCTTCCACAGAAAATTCTTGCTAATCAATTTATTGTCCGCTCTTTGGGTTTTCATGCTTACTTATACGAAGCTAAAAGTCAATTTCCTGAGAATATTTCCGATGATGATTATGTCATATTGCTGGGTGAAATCCTGTATGGATATGCTGAAGGGAAACGGGAGATATATGGAAAATGGAAAGAATTTCAAGGGAATTATCCATGGTATGTCAGCCGGTGGATTTTTTACATAGATGAAAGCACCTGATATGAATAATATATGTCCATATACCGGTTTAAGGTCATTTACTGAGGATGAAAGCATTTATTTTAAAGGCCGGGATCATCAGATAGATCAGCTTACTGATTTATTGGAGAAGAATAAGTTCTTGATGGTCACTGGGGCATCAGGAGAAGGCAAGTCATCTTTGATTTATGCCGGATTGATTCCCAATGCCCGCGCAGGCTTTTTCAAAGCAAAATATACCAATTGGGTTGTGACCGACTTCCGGCCCGAACGTAGTCCTGTCAAGAACATGGCCTCAGCTATTGCAGATAAATTCAATATTCTTGACACTGCCGTTGAAACAGAATTGAGAAGAGGATTTTCATCCCTGATTGATTTATATATCAATTCCGATTTTTATATAGATGAGCAGGATGAAAAGTGGCAGGATTTAGACGAAACAGGAAAAAGAAACAGAAAGAGAAAGGCTGCCAATTTGATGATCATTGTGGATCAGTTTGAGGAATTTTTTACCAATCCCGAAAACTTCTACAAAGAAGCCCTTTCACAGGACTCGCAGATTGTGGTGAATTTGATTTTGGAAACCGCCCGGATTGCCCTGAAGAAGAATATACCTGTATATGTAGTCTGTACCATGCGCTCGGATTATATAGGTCAATGCTCTGCATTCAGAGGCCTTCCTGAATATATCGGTTTTTCGCAGTTCTTTGTACCCCGATTAAAGCGAAAGGATTTAAAGCAGGTAATAGAAGAACCTGCGATTTTGAGTGGAAATAAGATTTCCCAAAGGTTGATAGAAAGGCTGGTCTATGATTTGGCTGAAGGCTTAGATCAGTTACCCATTTTACAGCATGCTTTGACCCAAATCTGGTTAGCAGCAGATAGTGGGGCTGAGGAAATGGATCTTATTCATTATGCTAAAGTTGGAGGGATGCCGGCCAATGAATTGCCGGACATTGATCAAAAGATTTTCCTAAATTGGTTTAAATCACTGCCCGAACATCAGCGGGTTTATTATCATCAGACCGGTTTAAACAAAGTTATTGAAATCCATGCCAGTATTTTATATGAAAATTCGTGGGAATATTATAACAAGGTAAATCCTGAAAACCCAATTTCCCAACACGAAGCCAAGAGGGTTATTGCATTAACTTTTAGTGGTCTTACAAAAATTGATAACAGCAGGGCGGTAAGAAACAGGATGAGTTTGGGAGAGCTTACCGAAATCATCAATACGCCTGACCTTAATTCCAAGGTGGTAGGTGGAGTTCTGAATATTTTCAGGGAGGAAGGTAATTCATTTATCAGACCCTTCAAGACAGAAGATCCGGATACCCATATTCTGCATGAGGAAACGGTTTTGGATATTACCCATGAAAGTTTGATCAGAAACTGGAATAAACTCAATGCCTGGGCCAACCAGGAATTTGAGTTTTACAGTACCTACTTAGACTTCAAAAAACAACTCGACCGTTGGAAGGACAATGGGAAAAGCAGAAATTTTTTACTACCGATCGGGCCCTTGTCATTTTTCGAAAACTGGTATGAAGAATGTAAACCTAATGTCGGTTGGATCAAAAGGTATTCAGAGATCAAAGAAAATGATGAAATAAGGACGAAGGAAGCCCAAAAACTTTTAACTGAAATCCAGGAGTTTCTGAAGAGAAGCAGTAGAAATGTTTTCTTTACCCGTACTTTTATGAAGTATGGCGCCCAACGCATAGGTACCTTTTTTGCCATCTTGGTGATGGTCGTATTGAGCGGGTTTTATTGGTATGATGCAGAACAAAAAGCGAATGAAAGGGTCATTGAACGTGCCAGGATTGAAGCTTTAACTTATCTGAACAGTCCAGAGGTTTTTAATCAGGATAAGGCAATATACCTGCTTGCAGAAGAGCGCTATGAACCGGGTTATTTGACTTCTTTCTTGTCTTCGATGAATCAAAAGGATAGAATTTCGCTGGCCATTGATACTTATAAATTTTTGATCTATGTAGATAAACATATTGAAGATCCTATTAGGGATTTGTTAGTAGATTTAATTTATAAGGATCTGAAATCACCGAATCCTGCAATTGAATCAGATTATATTTTGGCTCAGACCAATAAATTTCTACTCATTCTGATGAGGGATAATTATTACAGTCCTTCCAAAGAGAATGAAAAAATCATTACAGATTTAACAGAAAGAAACAGGAATAGAGTGGTGGATTTTTATGAGGCAACAGGTCAATTTAGTCCAACGTTGCCTTTTGAGCTCAATTTGGCCATTCAGCTATGGCTTACTGATAGCAATGCCACTTTGGAAGGAATCGATGAAGTTCTTCAGACCATTGCACCTACTGAAAGCGAGGAGGGAAAAATTGCTTTCTCCCGATATTATTCAAAGGGAAGTTTTGAGCCAAATGGGAGACTCCCAACGGATTTTAACAATGGTTATCATACTTTGGCTTCACTTTATGCAAGTAAAGGAGATATCAATGGGGTGGAATGGGCTTTTCAACAATTACTGAACAATGGACAAAGAGAGTACTTCGAATTGGGCAGGGTATTCAATAATCACCAAAATATTTTGGGGTATTTATATCAATACCGACATAGGCATCATGCACCAAGGCTGATCGAATGGATTGAGACCAACACCATTGATAATCCGGCAATCACCGTTTATAGAAATACAATCATCAGGTCCGGTTATATCACCCATTTGTATATTGGGGCCAATCTTGAACCTCAGGCCTTAAGATCCTATCGTGGCTATATTTACCCTAACCTGTTCTTTTCAGACCGATATGTTTATGATCAGATGAGTGAAGATTATGAAATATATATTAATCAGATCAGTGACCCATCAGAAAGGAATTATCAATTGGCCATTAACTCCAAAAGAAAAGCAGTTTTTACCCATAAATATTGGTTTGACCGTCAAATGGAAATCAATCAGGATCTGTTGGATTCCTGGTTGGATAATGCCTTTGAATATTATTCGAAGTTATCCCCTGCTTTTTTGGAAGTAAAAATACCTTCAACAATTCCTTACTATGGCGATGGGGTAAGGACAACGCAGCCTTCCAGAAAGGAATTATTCATTTATCCTGATTACCGGGATGGGTGGTTCAGTTGGAACTATCATTCAGATATGTTCTATCGCTATATGGATAGA
>NZ_JBGTCA010000452.1:0-4826 GCF_041749095.1 Aquiflexum sp.
CCTCCCACAGAATAGATCTCAAAGGAGAGTCTTTAAGAAAAGGAGTTTTGAAAAATGAATAAAATTTAACCTACTTTAGATGATCTTTCAAAGTGGCACGGTTTGACCGAAATGACTGGCATGGTCAGACCGAAATAACCACAAACTGACTGAAGATCAAAATCTTGTGGTTGCCTGTTTTCTCAAGGATATGTTCGATAAGCAGGTCGATTTTGACCGATTCGTTTTTGGCTTCGGTATGGTTGACGAGATTGGTGGCATCGCAGGCCAGGCGCAATTTGGTCAGTCCCTCCAAAACATACATCTTGGAGTTTTCGGCACCTTCTTCCTCAATTTTCTTCAAGAGGTAATCCCTATACTCATTCCGGTAGGCATCGTATATTTTGCGCTGAATGGGATTCATCACACAGTAGAGGTACTCTTCTGTTTTGTCAGGAAGTTCGGTCAGCACTTCCTCCTTGGTCCTTCGGAGTACAAATGGTTTGATCTTGTTTTGCAGTTCGGTCAATATTTCTTTGTTGCCGTTTTTGAGTGGCTTGAGGTAGTTTTCTTTGAAGCTGTTGAAAGAATGGAAAAATCCGGGGTTGACAAAGTTCATCTGGGCAAAAAGTTCGGCGAGGCTGTTTTCAATGGGTGTACCCGTCATCGCCATTTTGATCTTGCCGTTCAGTTTGGTGATGGCCTTGTACCTCAGGGATTGGGTATTTTTGATGGCCTGGGATTCATCGGCGATGATGGCATCAAAATGGATTTTGCGAAGCAGTTCGAGGTCATTGATGACGAGACCATAACTTGTCAGGATGACCTGATGCTTGCCCAACTCATCTGCGGAATCGTAGCGGTTGCCATGGTGGATAAAGTAATCGAGGTGTGGGGCAAATTTCTCCAGTTCATTTTTCCAGTTAAACAACAGGGTGGTGGGTGCCACAACCAGGATTTTTGCCTTTTTATTGCTTTCCACCATTTTGCAGATCAGGGCGATCATTTGGAGGGTTTTGCCCAAACCCATGTCATCTGCCAATATCCCGCCCCAATGATATTCCTGAAGGAAATTCAACCAATTGAGACCTGTATGCTGGTAATTCCTGAGTTCGGCTTTCAGTTTTTTGGGAACCTTGGCATTTTTGATTTCTGTAAAGCCTTTGAGTTTTTCTTTCTTTTCCTCTATTTCTTTAATGATTTCGGGGAAGCTTTTGGCCTCTTCAAATTCATCCAGAATATGGAACAAGGTCTTGGGAACTTTGAAGTTGTTTTTGTCCGTATCCCCGGAACGGAAAAGCTTCCCAAACTTTTTCATCCATTTTTCCGGAAGAATGCCCAAGCTGCCGTCCTCAAGTTCTATAAATTCCTGATCCCTGTCCAGGGCTTTTTTGATGTCCCTGAGTTTTACCTTTTGGTCCCCAAAGGCCACATTGGCCTGTACCTCAAACCAGTCCTGTGAAGAGCCAAACTCCAATGAGACTACAGGAGGGAAAGGATTGTATTTTTTGATTTTGATATTTTCCAGTCCAAACACCCTGACCTGATTCGATTTTAACCTTTCAAAAGCCTTGAAGAACCAAAGCCCTTGCATAAATACATCATGGGTCAGGTGGAAAAAACCCTGGCTTCCGGCATGCTTGAAGTTAGGGTGCAGGTCTCTGACAAATTTTAGAAATTCCTCCTCAAATTCCTCGTCCCTCAGGTATATTCTTTTAGTGTCAGGGTCAATGATGCTGCTGCCTTCGAGTGGATTTGAAAATGCAGACTCTGAATATTTCACTTGGGGCCGGAAGATGACCAAACCTGTAAGTTCAGAGATATACAGTTGTTTCTGAAGAGGTCCGGTATTTTCCGCCTGCTTCAGGGTTCCTGTTTCATCCTGGATTTCAATGTAATGGGCCATGGGTAAAAGAATGTTTTGGAAGAATGTTTCAAATTCTTTTTCAAGAACCTGGAAATGGGGAAAGTTTTTTAGGAAAGACAGTAGCTGCAGGATTTTTTGGTGTTGGAAAATCAGCAGGTGCTTGTTGAGATAGACTGCAAAGGCCAATGTTACATCAAGATCTTCATCTTTTTTCGCAAGTGTAATTTGATGTTCTCCAAAAGAAATCTGTACCTCCAAATTGTACAGGACACCTGTTTTGGTCATTCGGATGACTGCCTTTGCATCATGGACTTCCAAGGGTTTGTCAAAATGGGACTTTCTGATATTCCGGGATTCATAAGGGTCTCCATGGAAAACAAAAAGTGGATAGTCATCTACGATGTCCAAAAATTGCCGGAATTGCCCAAAAATGTCCAATTGATTTTGCTTTTGTATGGCTTTGTCGATTTTTGAGATTTGGTACATGGCCCTTTCCAAGTTTTCGGTTTTGGAAAGCCTGATGTCGTAAGGGTCTTCTATTTTCTCAAACTTGACCTTAAATCCTGTAGGGTCATGTTTAGACCCTTTTGCCATAAATGGTATGACCTGAAAAAATTTATTATAGTAGCTGTATGCCAATGCAAATCCGGGATTGAACGCTCCTATTTCACTTTCCTGATGTGAAAGTGTGATAGATGACTGCGAATGTCTTAGCGCATCTCTTCTGAAATGTTCCTTGAATTGATAGGTAAGTGCATCCAAATCCATCAAGCCCTGCAATTCACCTGAAGTTACCATGATGATCTCATCCTCATCAAAAACAAACTTATAGGCTTTCTGCGGATTTTTGAGTTGATCATATACCCCCAATTCCTTGACACTTTCAATGATATTTTCATCTCTTTGTTTTTGGGTAAAAAATTGAGCATCCCAATTGTTATACTTCCGAAGTCTGTCCTGAAACCATTTTAATGTTTGTTTGATTAAATGGGGCTTTTTGTGGTTGCCATCTATGATGATTTTGCCATCAATATAGGTTACAAACACTGTGGTTTTAAAGTTATAGCCATCAACAACATACCGTAAACCATTTTCCAAAAAATCTACCTGACGCAAATACGTGTCATATATCCGGATATTTGGTTCAACGGGAATCAGTTCATGAAGTCTTTGCAGGTCTTCGTCGGAACATGGAATTTCGATGGGAAAGGAAATCTCTTCCGGTTTTTCAGAATTTATAGGAATAACAGGGGTATATTTTTTGAAATCACTTTTTTTGTTGGCCAGCATAAAATGTAGTGCTGCTGCCACATGCTTGCATTCCCCTTCTTCTTCAAAGGCCATACAGGTACATTGAAAAGATTCTTCCTCATACTCAGAAAAAAAATCTGGCATTGGCTGCCCTTTCAGATCAATTTCGACTTCATAAAAAGGCTCAATATTGCCTCTAACTTGAAAATGGAAACACTCGTCATTTTCATCAAAATAATCATATTTAACAGCTCCCTGCTTGTAAAGCACCAATCCTCTTTGACTGAAAGTCCGGTCAAAACCGGCAAGAAGGATTTCAATGTGGTGGATTTCAGATTTGGAAAGAGGCATTTGAAAAGGTTTGTTCAAAAATAGGAATGAGGAGGAAGATGGGAAAGGATGGGGGGGATTTTATTTTGGAGAAGCGAGAGATTAGAGGCGAGAAGCGAGAGTCTAGGTTATCCGAAGACTGTGGCTTCGGATTTTTGGGTATTGAGCCTTTGGCTCAAGTAGATTGGAGGTAGAACCTCCATACCCAGTGGTCCAAAGGCACAACCTTTGGACAACGTTATCCGAAGACTATGCCTTCGGATTATTGGGTATTGAGTCTTTGACTCAAGTAATGTGGAGGTAGAACCTCCTTACTCAGTGGTCCGAAGGCACAACCTTCGGACAACGGAATCAACCTTCGGACAGCGGAATCGGAAACTTGGAATAATATCCCAAACGCCAAGTTGTTTTGCAGGTGTAAAATCTGTTCCCTAAATAGGTTTTAAACCAAATAATTGCCAATTTGAGAGGATGAAGTCTGTTGAATAGAGGCTGATTTTTTTAAATTTTATAAATTATGTAACTGATGAAACAAAGGGATAATATTTTTAAAAAAGTAATATATTTTATTAAAAAGTTAATGAAAGTGGATGTTCAAAATGATCACCCAAAAAATCCGGAAGGTGATAATGATGTTTCCAAAAGACAGGGACTGCTGACCACAAGCCGGGAGGAATATGAAGGCCCGTTGAGAATATTGGAAGGGGAGTTGCCTCTGGACATACATGGGGTCTTTTATGTCTCCCTGCCCGTAGGTTCGGTCAATTCAGGGGCACTGCCTTTTCCCGAGAAAAATCCTGATGGCAGGAGAAACAGCGAATATGGTACGCCCATTATGAACGGAGATGGCATGGTCATCATGGTGGACCTCAATCAAAAGCCCTTGCCTATAGTAAAAACAAAGCTGATGAAAACCCCGTGCTTCTATGCGGATGAAGCTACCAAGTGGGGAACAGAACACCATGGTGTGATGGGATTTCATAATATGGGGATCACAAGGATGAGTATGGTATTTGGTTCCAGAAATGAACTCAACACAGCCATTCAGCCTGTAATTTTCAAAGACCAAAGCAGCAGTAGTCTCCTGGTTACATACGATGTTGGGAGACCATTTATCTTAAATCCCAAAACACTTGAATTGGGAACGCCTATCGGTAGATGCGCTGACTGGATGACAGCACAGCCGCCTATGGTACCTTGGCCTTTTGGCATAGTACAGACTACTGCCCACCCTGTCTTTGATCCTTTGACAAAGGAACTGTTTACGGTCAATTATACCAGGAACAAAGGTTCATTTACACAAATGGAGCATACCATTCACCATCTCAGGACAAACCGTGAATTATTCAAAAAACTCCTGGAAGCTTTAGCGGAAGAACTGGTCGACCATCCGGATATC
>NZ_JBGTCA010000453.1:0-8059 GCF_041749095.1 Aquiflexum sp.
CCGTGGCGCCCGTCCCTTTCCACGAACGCTTCCATTCCCTTGCTTTCAAATTTCCTCAGATGACGCTTGACGCTGTCAATGGTGACATGGAAGGTATTCACGATATCAACCTGACGGCAGAGTCCCTGGTGTACCAGATTGGAAGTGATATACCGGAACTGGTTGTGGTCATTGGACGGATGGGTGAATATAGGCATCCCGCTGTGGGAATAATAAACCTCACCGTCCTGTTCATATACAGCCAGACTAGGGGTGATCAGCTTCGCCTCTTTTGGGAAAATCGGTAGTATTAATTGCATGATGTACTAAAATATGCAATTTTTACTTTACGAACCAATGCCTTTCATTCATCATATGGCCATCGAGGTCAGGTTGTCTGAAGATTAAAATCAAAAAAATGTTTTACCCTAACACATTCAATTTTATGAGAACCTTATCAAAATTATTTTGCATATGTATATGGCTCTTTTGCATGGCTTGCAATGAGGACAATGCGCCATCTTATTCAAATGAGCCTCCGGTTATAAATCTTTCCACTCAAGAAATTACTGCGACTGCCGGCTCAACAGTTTCTATACAGGGACAAGTAACTGATGATTTTGGTGTGAAGTTTCTGACAATATTCAGCGGAGCATTAGCGATCAATACACAGATTGATGTTTCTACAAGAAACGAAATTCGTTCAAGTTATCAGTTAAGTTTTGAGCTACAAGTACCCCACGATTTGAGTGGTGATGAATATACTATACAGATATCAGCCAAAAACCTAACAGGTCAAGTAACTAATAGAAACATCAGACTTATTGTAACTCAGTAAAATTTATGCTTTGCACTTGAATAAATTGACTTACTTAACTAAATCATTCATCCATATTGGTTGACTTTCACCAATAATCATCAAGCCAATTTCAGAAGCTTTCATATCGGAGATAGGTTTATGGCACTGAATTAGGATGATCCCTTTGATGAACAGGATGGAAACTATAGAACTGCCTTTCTTGATTGGTTAGCACAACATGGCTATAAAATGCTTTCTATAGGCAGTCTGTTAATTAACCGTAATGAGCCTGCCAGGGGTAAGGGATGGATCAAACCGCAATTGTGGCCATTTAACACTGAGCAATTCAGGCATCTCGAAAGTATACTGGATGATTTACATGTGCGAGGCATAGTTTTCTTTCCATCTGCGGGCTTTTTCGGCATGGCGGGTGAATGGCCTACCCACCCTGAGGAGCAAGAAGTTTATATTAAATACCTTACGTCTAGATTGGGGCACTATGGTAATATTATTTAAAACATAGCCGTACCTGAACCCTTTTGGTGGGAAGAACTAAGTCAATACAAAGGCGAAATGCGGATGGCCGATATTCATAGATTAGCTGAATTGATAAAAAAGTATGATCCCTATGACCACCTAGTATCCGTACACAATGAAAAACGGGCAACAAATTATCATCCCAATAGAATCATACAGGAAATCTTCGTCATTTAGCAAACAATATTATTATGAAACAATATATCTTATTTATTATCCTAATAGTTCCCATTGTTTTGAAAGCCCAAATCGGAATTGAAAAAGACGGATTTTTAGAAGTTGAGGCAGAAAATTTCAACAATCAAACATTGGACGAAATCAGGAAATGGTATGTCATTGACGGTTTATCATATCAGGATACTTTGGAGGCAAGGGTTTTGAGTGATGCATCTGGAAATGCTTACATCAAAGTCTTGCCCGATACCCGGGTAGGTCATAGTGACCCATTGATTAATGGTGAAAATTTCAGTAATAAACCAGGAGAAATGGCCATCATATCCTATACGGTAGAATTTAAAAATCCGGGGAGGTATTATGTATGGGCAAGGGTGTTTTCTAGAGGTAGTGAAGACAATGGTGTTCACGTTGGAGTAGATGCAAAATGGCCTGAATCGGGACAAAGAATGCAATGGTGCGAGGGTAAGTTGAATTGGACTTGGGCAAGTAAACAAAGGACCCAGGAAGAGCATTGCGGGAAAGAAAGATTGATTTATCTCGATATTGAAACTCCTGGTTTTCATGAAATTATGTTTTCCATGCGTGAAGATGGGTTTTCGATGGACAAATGGAGAATGGTACTGGATTATGAACATCCCTTTGACTGATGGTCTTTCATTCCTGTCATTATTATCAGACACTTATCTAATCTTTATTAAATTAAAGCAACCAAAAAGAATCTTAACCAAACAATCCAATTTAATAAATTAGGTGGATTCCAGCTCGTTTTACTTAATTATGTACTTTCTTGCTTCAACTACTTATTTTGTAATCTGGGGTGGTATAGAAGTCGCAAAGAAAAAATTTGTCTTAGCATGATTTGTTGATGAAAAATCAAACAACTTATTTAGTTTATTTGTACTGACACAATATGAATACCTACAATCCATTCATTTTAGCACTATTTTTTTTGATGAGTTTACCTATATTTTTATCCTGTTCTGGTACACAAAAGACGGATCAACCTTTAGATGATGAAAATCCAAGAATACGGCCTTTTATAAAGAATCCCAGTTTTTGGCAATATAAAAATCAACCGGTCTTATTGCTAGGGGGCAGCTCCGATGACAATCTTTTTCAACATACTTCGCCTGATTTGGATGAAGAGCTCGACAGATTGGTTCAGCATGGGGGGAATTATCTTCGTTGTACCATGTCTAGCAGAGATTCGGGTAATGTTTTTGCTTTCGCGTATGATTCGGAATCGGGAATGTATGAATTAAATAAATGGAACGATGAATACTGGCGGAGATTTGAGTATTTCTTGCAAGAGACTCAAAATAAAGGAATAATAGTTCAAATAGAGATTTGGGCAACCTATGATTTTTACGCCCGTAGTTCGCATTTTATAGATGGTCAAACTGCATGGGAAAGAAACCCCTTCAATCCAAAAAACAACTCAAATTATACCTCCTACTCATCAGGCTTGCTGGAGGATTTTTCATCCAACGGATTCGAGTTGATCAACTCATTTTTCAATACTGTTTTGCCACTTTCAGAGCCTTTCGATTTTGATATAAAATATACAGTTCTTGAATACCAACAAAAGTTTGTCGATAAATTATTGTCAATAAGTTTGAAATACGATAATGTATTGTATGTGATTGATAACGAAACCAATGCAGATCCAAAATGGTCGATTTATTGGTCGCAGTACATTAGGCATAGAGCAGCACAGGCAAAAGTGAAAATTGAAGTTAGTGAAATGTGGGACACTTTTGATCCAACAGGTGGAGCTGTTCAAGGCGCTATTGTCCAAGATCCCTCAAATCACTTTTTTACTTTGCGATCATCAATTGCCAACACCTTATACGATCCAGAGAATTTTTCTTTCATCGACATATCTAACCACAATGCCCAGGTAGGTGAAATTCACTATAAAACAGGGCTATACGTTTGGAATGAAGTGCAAAATTCAGGGCAAATAAGACCTATTACCAATACTAAAATATACGGAAATCCGGGTGGCTGGGCTGGTACTTCTACCGATGGAATAGAGAGATTTTGGCGTAATATTTTTGCTGGTGCTTCATCAGTACGTTTTCACCGACCAAGTGTAGGTATCGGCAATAATGATTTGGCTATGTCACATATAAAAAGTATGCGCATGTTGACAGATTCCATCGACCTGTTTAGTTGTCAACCCAAAAATGAACTGTTGACAAGCAGAGAACTCAATGAAGCCTACTGCCTGGCCAATGAAAAAAATGAAATACTGGTTTTCTTTCCAAATGGGGGTGAAGTTGATTTGAATCCGGTAAGCGGCAATTACGAAACCCGGTGGTTAGATGTAACAAAATCTCATTGGCTTGAACCTGGCAAACTAAGTCTACCAGGTAAATTAACCACCCCTTCGGATGGGTTCTGGGCAGTTAAAGTCGAAAAAATAGATTAGTATTTAGCAAACACAGTCCACCTAATACAAGAACACTATAATTGAAATAAATGCAAATGAGAAAGTATTTTATTGCCTTATGGATTATCCCATTCATTGTTGCCTGTTCGGCAGAAAATACCAAAAATACCGATCTTCTGATAGATCAAAGCAAGCCTGTTATGGGTTGGAATTCTTGGGATAGCTTTGGTTTTAACTAACCGAAGAAGATGTATATAAGGTTGCTGATTATATGGCCGATCATCTGAAAGAATTTGGGTGGGAGTTTATAGTAATGGATGCCGGATGGTACTATCCCGAAGATGTAGATGCCAATAAGGGGAATGATGAAGGTTCTGCATATCACCTCGACCCTTACGGTAGACTGGTCCCCGATGAAATAAAATTTCCCAGTTCCAAAAAAGGTGAAGGGTTAAAAAATCTAGCTGATTATGTTCATAGCAAAGGGCTGAAATTTGGCATTCATATAATGCGCGGGAACCCTCGAAACGCAGTGGAGCAATTATTGCCTATAAAAGACTCTGAGCACAATGCCGCTGAAGTGGCAGATAAAAGTGATACTTGTGTATGGAATGCCCTGAATTTTGGATTGATTGACGATCATTTGGGGAGTATAGATTATTATGAATCTATTGTAGAATTGTATGCAGACTGGGGTATAGATTTTATAAAAATTGATGACATATCAAGACCCTACCATAAAATAGAGTTAGAGCTTTTTTCAAATGCAGTGCAAGAATCTGGCAGATCAATGCTCATAAGTGCATCTCCAGGGCCTGCGCCGGTTGCTGAAGTTGAACATCTCAGGGCAAATGTGGATATGTGGCGAATTTCCAATGATGTCTGGGATACCTGGACACTGGTCAAAAAACAGTTTTCTTATTGCAGTAGCTGGTCCCCACATATTAATGGCAAAGGCCGTCCGCACGCTGACATGTTGCCTTTAGGGAAGTTAAGGCTTACGGGTGGCGATGATTGGGTTGCAGGGCTTTTAAGTGCTAATTTAGCTGATATTAAAAATGAATATTCCAGACTATCTGACACTGAGAAATATACGATGATGAACCTTTTGTCAATTTTTAAATCGCCCTTAATTTTAGGAGGGTATTTGCTGGAAAATGACAGTATTACAACAAAGCTTATTACAAACGTAGTCATAATTGAATTAAATCAAGAATCTATAAACAATCAGGAAATTTACAATAAAGATGAAGTGATAATATGGACAGCCGAAAATCAACAGAAAAACTATCAATATCTCATAGTATTTAATATTTCTGAAGATCAAGTTGAGTTTGATGTTAGTTTAGAAATTCTGCCCTTTACTTTGGGTAAGACATTGCTTAATTTATGGAATGATAAAACCCTCAATATTGACGGGATTTTGAAAGTAAAACTTCAACCCCATGAATCCATTGTTCTTCGCCAACAATGAAAGGATTTAGTTGTGAGAAGAAGTATTTTTAGATCAACAGACTAATTACTATACGATCCTAAAAAAAAACTCCCCATCAAGTGGGGAGTTTTCATTACTGCTGAAATTTCTCTTTTATAATTATAACTCCCTTTTTTGCTTAATTGGGCATTTCTAGCTGCTTTACTTACTGTTTTTCCTGATCTTCTGCCAGATAGGAAGAAGCTGTAGACCCGGAAGGTATCATCCGGCAGGCCAAAGCCATATGCGGGCATTATGGCTTTCAATCCATCAAATTGAAAGGCGGTGCTTTTGAACCGGATGAGGAAGTAGCAGCCATGTTTGCGCTGAGAAAAGCTTTTGGAGATGAAATTCCCCTTCGTTTTGATTCTAATGCGATATGGAAACCGGAAACCGCATTGAAATATGGCAAACAGTTGGAACCGATTTTGGAATACTTGGAAGATCCTGTCAGGGGACAGGAAAATATGGCGCTTTTGAAAAAATCCATCCAAACGCCTTTGGCTACCAATATAAGTACCACCTCATTTGAGAATATTCCGGGAAGTATAGCCATGGGATCTGAAGACATTATTTTAAGTGACCACCATTTTTGGGGAGGACTGAAGGCTTCCATGGAACTGTCAAGAATCTCTGAGGTCTTCGGAAGGGATCTGTCCATGCATTCCAACAGTCACTTGGGGATTTCTTTGGCAGCGATGGTCCACCTTGGAGCGGCCCTGCCCAATTTTACCTATGCTTGGACCCATTATCCCTGGCAATCAGATGAAGTCATTCTTGGCGGTCAGTTCCAGATTCAGGAAGGAGCGGTGCAAGTGCCCTCTTCACCTGGCCTTGGGGTCGAACTGGATAATGCCGTACTTTCCCGGCTACATAACAAATATTTGAACTGTGGACTTAAAAAATGGGATGATCTGATTGAAATGAGAAAAATCCATCCTGACTGGGAATTTAAGGCGATAAGGTATTAATAGGGTGTATGGATATTCCCTGATTTATTTTCCCAAGAACCTCCTATTTCACTTCAAGCTGTTCCATTTCTATCAGTTCATCAAACTCTCGCCCTTCAAAACCTTGGGTATTTTGATCAGAATTTTTCTATGCCCCTTCTAAATGGTCATCAGTCTAATGATGTAAAAACCTTTCGGCATTTGGAAGATCAGAAGAGTTGAATTGGCTTTGATCCAAATGTTCTTTATATTGTTTATCCAGTTGGCAAAAATCTGGTGACAAGCCCCGAAAAGGGAAGTGTCCTTGCCAAAGCACTTGCGGCAGGCTTCAATACCCTTTTAGACACGAATGATTTTATGGCAGGCGGAATAAGTCTTGATAAATGGATCAGTAAAATCTAAATTGGGTAATCTTTCGTATGATTAACCTTTATTTAATTACAACTGATTCAGATTTTCAAAACTTTATATCCCTCCTTTATGAAAAACCGTCGTTCTTTTCTTAAAAAATCCCTCAGTTCAAGTGCTTTGTTATTGATGGGCGGGCAAAGAGCCTTTTCCAACTCGTCACATGCAAAACTTTCACCTGCTGATTTGGACAGCGAACTGGAAGCCATTTTAAATAAGCCTGTTTTGCGCAGGGGATACTTTCCCAATCCGGTCATCCTGGAATCGGTGGACTTGCTGATAAACGGAAGCCATTATATCGTCAGGGTCAGGTCCACAGACGGTGCGGAAGGATATGCCATTTCCAATGAAGGACGCATGCCAAATCTTTGGCCATTTTTTATCCAACAGGTAGCACCTTATTTTAAGGGCAAAGATGCCCGGGACCTTGATTTCCTCGTGGATGATTGTCTCAACTACAATAGTAATTATAAATACATGAGCATGGCCGCCTTGCTGCCAATTGCTTCAGCCGAATTTGCCATATTGGAACTGCTTGGTCAGATCAGCGGCAAATCTGCAGGCGAACTGATGGGGGAGGTTATCCGGCCGGAAATTGACGTTTACACTGCCAACAATTACCGGGGTAAAAGTGCTGAGGAATCGGTGGAAAGAATTGTTGCTATCCACAAGGAAGAAAACTCAAAAGCGGTGAAGTTCAAACTTGGCGGAAGAATGGGTTTGCCTGAGGAACCTCCGGGAAGAAGCGAAAAGCTTATCCCCATGTTGAGAAAAGCCCTTGGAGATGAAGTGGTGATTTATGCTGATGCCAATGGCTCCTACGAAGTGGAGGAAGCCATAAAAATAGGTCGGCTCCTGGAAGAAATCAATGTTGCCTTTTTTGAGGAACCCTGTCCTTTTGACTGGATTTGGGAAACAAAGGCTATCGGAGATGCTTTGGCCGTACCCATAGCAGGAGGGGAGCAGGAGAGTTCCATGCGACGCTTTCGCTGGATGGTGGCCAATGATGGGTTGCAGGTATTTCAGCCCGACCTCTTCTATTTTGGAGGATTTATCCGTTCCATAAAAGTTGCCCGCATGGCAGAATTTGTCAATAAACCCTGTACCCCACACATGTCCGGCTGGGGCCTGGGATCTCTTTATATGTTGCACTATGCTTCCATTGTACCAAATGCGGGGGCGCACCAGGAATACAAGGGAGTCAGTCATGACATACCTTTTGAGAGTTCCGCCGGTTCGCTGGAAGCCAGGGAAGGGAAAGTGGCCGTTCCCAAAGGTCCCGGATTCGGAGTAAGCCTTGATCCCAATTGGATCGCCAAAAGCAAGGAACTCAATAATGG
>NZ_JBGTCA010000454.1:0-1581 GCF_041749095.1 Aquiflexum sp.
TATGCTTCCCGGTGCCATTTGTGGTGATCCTGCATTTAGCTGGAAATATGAAGTTGCACCCGGAGGATTGGGTTTCATCAATGGAAGTGGATTAGGATCTCAATATGATGGTCACTTGGTCTTAGGTGCCGGCAGTGATAAACTGGAAGGCGGCTATTTATTTAAATTTAAGCTGTCAGGAAACAGAAATAAAGTAGTTGTTGATGATTCAAGAATCAATGACCGGGTTGCGGACAACATGACCAAACATGATATCACCGAAAGTGAAAGCCTATTGTTCGGTAAAAACTTTGGCATTGGAACGGATATTCAGACGGGACCCAATGGGAATCTATTTGTGGTATCCTTTTCACATGGTAAAATCTATGAAATCACCAAAAATTAAGAATGCCACACTTTCCCTGCTTGAGGTTTAAAATACATTGAGGGGAATATTACTTTTTCAGGCCCCTATTTGAATAGTCCCAAAAACCAACTGCCTTGTTGGTTTTTGTCTTTTGCTTCATATTCATCAGGCAGCCGAGATTAACATGTCCCCAAAAAACAAAAAAAAACAGGTCGTTAATCTCAAGCAAACAGGAAGATGGATGTTTTTCAAAGGGAAATATACCCAAACGTCTTCCACCTGACAATCCTTATCCCCGAAGAAGGTTAAGTTTGTTCTATCAGTATGAAACATGAATTCATCAAAAATAGCTACAAAGGAAAAATTGACATGTCATCGAGCAGTATTGCCATTTAGGCACACATCAAATAGCCCCACCTTTGTAGCATAAACTAAATCAAATATTATGAGTACAGAAACATTGAATTTCGAAGTCCCAACATTGGACCAAGTATCAGAAAAAAACAAAGGCATATTGACTGCCATCAAAAACCAGGTGGGATTTGTTCCCAACATTTACGCTACTTACGCATATTCAGAAAATGCACTGGAAAGGTACACTACCTTTGCCAATGGCAAAACGACTTTCAACAACAAAGAGAAAGAAGTCATCAACCTGGTGGTTTCACAGGTAAACGGCTGTTCTTATTGCCAGGCCGCCCATACCGCTATCGGTAAAATGAACGGCTTCACAGAAGATCAGATCATTTCGCTGAGAAAAGGTGAGGCCCCTTTCAATGATAAATATGACGCCTTGGTCAAAACAGCCAAAGCCATAACCCTCAAAAAAGGAAAAATTGAAGATGCTGTGTTAGAGAACTTTTTCGATGCGGGATACAATAGAGAAAACCTTGTGGACCTGATTGTGGCCATCGGGGAGAAAGCCACTACCAATCTCCTTCACAACGTGACAGGGATTGAAATCGATTTTCCAAAAGCCGTGGAATTGAGTTAGTCGTTTGGTTTTTCAAGTTTTCAAAAGGCCGTTTCCCATGGAAATGGCTTTTTGTAATTAATACTGAATTATGATCTATCACTACAATCATCCAAGTATTTCAGCAAGCTTTATCCTTTCCGATGGAAAAGACATTGAACAAGCTTTTCAATATGCCGATAGGCATCTTAAATTCATCTGGAACAGAGATCCTAAGGATCTGGAAATTGAAGTGGATGGTATGAAGATTATTTTGAAGGCA
>NZ_JBGTCA010000455.1:0-4764 GCF_041749095.1 Aquiflexum sp.
TGCTTCGTCCAGTTGACCAAGTCAGGTGAAGAAAAACAATCCATAAAAACCTGTCGGTGAAACTTGTCCGAGTAAGTCGGATAAATCCAATAGGTATCTATATAAATAATGGCCTCAGGATCGGCGTACCAACCTTCAAAAATAGGATTGCCAGAGAATTGTGTGGTTTCTATTATTGCGTTTTGTTTACAAGAGAGGAAAAATGATCCAAATACCAAAAACAGAAATATCTTAAGCTGTGACCTTATCATGATTTAATCATGGTTAGCATCATTTTAAACTTCTCTTTTGCCTTTAGTGCATGCGGAATATTAGCCGGAAGAATAATGCTTTGTCCTGATTGAAGGAGAAAAAGTTCTCCACTGATAGTTATTTCGGCTTCTCCATCCAACAATTGAACCAGGGCATCATGTGGTGAAATATGTTCAGCCAATCCCTCATCTTTATCAAATGCAAAGAGTGTGATGTTACCGGCCGGCTTCTTCACAATTGTCTTACTTACCACAGAATTATCAGCGTAATCAATACTTTCTCTGGGTTCAAATATTTTTGATAGTTCTATATTGGCCATGGCTTTTCTTTTTGGGTTTTGAGATAGAATTAAAGTAATCTGGCCACCATAATCCCCGACTGAGACTTATTGCCTTTCAGGTAGTCATGCAAAGGCATTTCGGAAATCTCAACTTTCATGTTCTTGGTTCCTGCATGCAACAGATGGATCCTACCGTTTTTTTCAATGGCAAATCCAACATGCACAATATCTAGATTTTGCATGGAGGTAGTAATGGCAATCAGGTCACCGGGTTTGATTTTTTGCTCGTGATTGGCAACCTCTTCTTTTGGAATATAATGATAAGTCCTTTTGCTGATGTCGGCCTCAGAAACCTTTAACCTGTTGACATTTTCCGGATTTCCCAATTGTGCATAATATTGGGGATTGGAAGTCATAAAAGTTGGGTTATTGGCATAAACCTTACCACCGATTTCTTTGGTGACGTCCTTAAGTATTCCCTTTTGCTCATTCTGAAAAATCCAATCGGAAAAATAATGTAATCGTGAAGGATAACCCTTTCTTTCACCATCCTGATACCTGAGAAATCCCAGTTCACGTTCAAAATCCTCAAAAGTATATTCACCTTGCTTCGCTAACCTTGTCAAAGTAACTACAGTTTCCAAATAAGTCGTACAGTCCAAACCGGTAAGGTTGATCACAAGATTTTCCTCACCCGGAAGTTCAAGGGTTTTCTCCACATAGGGAGTATTGAGAAACCATTTCCCCATTTCGATAATCAGTTCATTGGCTGATTTTTGGTATAGGTCCATTTCAGAAATTTTCCCCAAAAAGGCATCAAGTCTTTCCCTGCTTTCAGCGGTGCAAACGGTTTGGCTTTTAACTAAGAATGGGATGAGAAAGAAGAAAATGATTGGAACCAGGCGCATGGATTGATTAATAATTTGTGTTAAATATAAAAAAATGTTCTATTCCAATTCCAATTTTTAAGGATTTTGCCATGTATTTTAATATTGGTGTCAACCAGTAACTTTTTCAGTTATATTTATCCAAAAGATATTCGGTATATTTTTCTTTGTAATCAAAGGCCTGGTCAAGTTTTATTACACCACTCCGGGTTTTATCAACCTCCACTCCAACAGCACCAAACCCATTACCACCATCACCTCAACCAAAAAATAAGCAACTCCCAAACCGGTCAACTCGGGATAAAAAAAATAAACCAATCCCAATGTCAAGCAGCAATACAGGAAATTGGCAATGCTGATACCAAAAAGAAAAGGCTTCCAATTACCAATCAAGAAGAAATAGCAGCAGAAGGAATAAATTGCAAAAGCCAGTGCAATCAGAGAAAGTATAGTGAGGATATCCATGGGCATCCCAAAATATTCCTGAAAAGGCCTGAGTATTCCTAAAAGCAAAAATGATGTCAGAAGGGCACCGAATCCATCAATAAGAAAAATGGTTTTTGGATGCGTAGTAATTTTGGTAAGGATGGTATCAATCAATTTTCCAATTTTAAAATTTTCCCAATTTTTCAATTTCAAATAATGAACATCGAATTTTGACAAGGAATAATCAAACCTTTCCTCAATCCACCGGCCAGATCTTTATCGTATAATTCACCTTATCATCCGGAACATGAATAAGAATCGGAAAATCACCCTCGGGTTTATGAATGGGCATATTGTAAAAAATAGGTGGATTGCCAAAATTCGACTTTTCTCCATCAGCCTTAAAAGTGAATTGTTGACCATCGAGACCCGGAAATTTGAGATCTCTTTCCAGATCGGGATTGAGGATAACAACGGAGTCCTCTTGGTGTAGCCTTGGGATTCCATGATACCATGGCAACTCTTCAAGTCCTTTCCATTCAAAATCCTTTTTGTGCTTGGGTAAAACGTCCTGGGAAAAAGCTGAAAAGCAAATCCCTGATATGAAAACGAGGCAAATGGATATTGTTTTTTTCATAACCTATAAAATTTCAGAAAGGAAATATATAATTGATTGCCAGTCAATTTACGAAATAATAATGAAATAGTTGATGGTTTTAAATGATATATACTGCGTGATATAAATTGATATTTGCCTTCGGCGATATAATTTCCAAATAATAACCCTGATCGAGTGAATTTAATGCCCAATTTGGTCAGGTATATTTCAATTTATTTCTATCTTATTTCTACTCTATTTCAATTTTCTCGGGATCTCCGTTTCGATTCCAATTCAATATCAACAAATATCCAACCGGCCTGCGGCAGGCAGGTATCCATAAATATCTATTTCACTTCATAAAGCTCCATATGCAGCTTCCTCAAAACATCAACAGGAAACTTAATCACCTTCCTATCATAAGTCATCAGCCCATTGGTCTCTATTTCCACATCAGTGGTCTGGGTATAAACTGCCGCGGCTAGACCTAAAGGAATCAATGCTTTTAAGTCCACGATCAAGCGCTCGTACCTCGCCAATAGCTCTTCCTCTGTTTTAAAGGACTGATATCCCCAGTTATCCTTATCCTGCCAGGTATGTCCCTCTATAGGCATACCCAATCCTCCATATTCTCCCAATACAAGCACATTTACTTTCCCAAAAAGATCCGGTGAGGGCATCACGGGATCGGGATAATTGTGAACATCAAAGATATCCCCTGTGATTTTGTTTCCTTCCAATTCAAAATTCCCACCGGAAGCAGAATTGACCAATCTAGTTGGATCATAGGCCTGTGTCCATTCGGTGATTTCTTTGGTTTTGAACTGTCCCCAGGCTTCGTTGAAAGGTACCCAAACCACTATTGAAGGAAAATGATGAAAAGCATCCATAATGGCTTTCCACTCAGTTTTGAAAATCATTTCCGATTCGGGAGTTCTTTCTTTATCAAGGCCTTTTCGGTAAATCCCCGGTTTGGATTCCCATACATTGCCCATATCACCACTTGGCATGTCCTGCCATACCAACATCCCCAGTTTATCACAGTGATAGTACCAACGGGCAGGTTCCACTTTTACGTGCTTACGGATCATATTGAAACCCATTTCCTTGGTTTTGATGATGTCAAATGCCAATGCCTCATCCGTAGGGGCGGTATATAATCCATCAGGCCACCAACCCTGATCCAAGGGGCCATATTGGAATAATGCCTCTTCATTCAGTTCCATTACCTGCATGCCATTTGCATCATGTCCGATGGAGATTTTCCTTAAAGCCCCATAAGATTTAACCTGATCTATGACCCTATTACCACGCTTTAGGTTGATTTCAAAATCATATAGATGGGGATCATCCGGAGACCATGATTTGGGATTGGGAATACTCAGGCTTACACCTTTGCCAAGCCGGCCATAAGTTTCTGCAAGCAACTGATCGCCATCCAATGCTTTTACTTCCAAGGTAAATTGACCTGAATTCAAAACCCCTTCAGTTTCCACCAGAAACTCACCATTATCCCAATCAGGGGTTATTTTTAAAGCCGATATATATGTCTCGGGAACAAATTCCAACCAAACAGTCTGCCAGATTCCGGTCACCGGGGTGTACCAAATACTGCGTGGCCGATTGATCTGCTTGCCTCTTGGCTGTGGTCCATCATCAGTAGGATCCCAGACCCTGACTGTGATTTCCTGTTGCTGACTCCTAATCAGTAAACCGGTGATATCAAAAGAAAAGGGATCATATCCTCCCCTATGAATACCTGCTGATTTCCCATTCACAAACACCTCAGCTTCCCAATCCACCGCTCCAAAATGTAGCAGGACTTTTCCTTTCCTATCCTTATTGGCAATATTCAATGTCTTTTTATACCAAAGCTCTTTTTCAGCGCCAACAGGTTTCATGACTCCCGATAAATAAGATTCTACAGGGAAAGGAACAGTAATTTTTCCCTGGAATTGTGTGGGGTTATCCTGACCTTTTTCCAATATCGCATAATCCCACTGACCATTGAGATTGATCCAATTTTCCCTGACCATCTGTGGTCTTGGGTATTCCTGATGTGGTGCATTGGAATCAACTTTTTGTGCCCAAGGCGTCAGGATGGGATTTGTGTTGAGGGTTTGGGCTTTAAGAAAAAGAGGTTGGAATAAAAAAGTAAATAAAATAAAATAGGTCAATAGGTTTTTAAAACTTTTCATGTCCGGTTAAATTGTTTGATCAGGAATTGATTATTTTAGGTTAAAATGACTGTGGATTAAATTCAAAATACTCCACTTATCACTTTGGATTACATTCGTTCTAAGATAGTCCTTAAATTCATA
>NZ_JBGTCA010000456.1:0-5751 GCF_041749095.1 Aquiflexum sp.
TTCAGAATTGGTAATGACATCAGGCCATAGACCTCTCCTGACGTCGAGGTGACAAGGCAAAGTCCTTTAAAGAATTGAATGCTATTTATAGTTCTAAACCATCAATATGAATATCTGTCATTGGTAGGTACGAGGAATCTCTTGAGGTCCTATTTATGTTTATATTTGGCATTTTAGGATCCTCTTGAGACTCTTCCTTCGTCAGAGTGACGGCTGCTCCGATTACGTCATTGGTAGGCACGAGGGATCTCCAGAGGTCCTATTTATGCTTATATTGTTCATTTTCTGATCCTCATGAGATGCCCCGAAAGGATCGGGACAGGCTTTCCTGCGTCAGCATGACGTGCTCCGATTTATGTCATGGTACGGCAGGAGAGGTCTAAAACCCTAAGGCTGAATAGATTTCTCTCTTCGTTACCAATGACTAGGAGAAGTTCAATGCAAGTAGCTTTATAACCAAACAAGGGAAGCTATTTAATTTGACTTTACCTTGTAACTTTTACGCCCAGAGAGGTCTGATACCTTAAAACCGGAGCAAAAGATTTCTCCTCCCGTCGAAATGACAAGGAGAAGCGCTTGACACAATTAAACCAAGATGTAAAAATTAATCGCATCCATTAACTCTCCTTCTCAACAATAGTCAGGATTAGTGAAATCAATTCCAAAAAGCTTTTGCCCTCATCCATTGATTCTTATTTTTTATTATCATAAATTCAATTGTTTACAAATAAAATTAATATGACCAATTTGAATGAAGATCCCGGATTTCAGTTTTATGTTGCCTCCCGTCTTATCTCTCAGGCCTATAGGGAACCTTTGGAGGAGTTGGGGCTGACTTATCCACAGTACTTGGTGATGTTGGTACTTTGGGAAAAAGATGGGCAAATGGTTTCACAGATCGGTGAAAAGCTTCAATTGGACTCGGGAACACTGACACCGCTGTTAAAGCGATTGGAATCCGTAAATCTTGTAAAGAGGGTCAGAAGCGAAACCGATGAAAGGAAAGTAGAGATCGAACTGACTTATCCCGGAAAATCCCTACAGTCCAAAGCCCAACAAATTCCTGAAAAAATCAAGGATTTTTTCAACACTTGGGAAGATATGGAGTTCCATCAATTGAAAATGCTCATGGAGCGTTTGATCAATGACTTGAACAAAAGATAAAATCATGTAAAAAAATCAAAAAGAGCTATACAGCCACGGCAACCAATCGAGGTGGAAGAAATGGGCATATAAGTACAGATGATGGGATGTTGGATTTGGAATTGGCCATGCCAAAAGAACCAATTTAAAAACTTTGCTTATTCACAATGAAACCCAATAAAACTGCTTTACGACTTGGAAACATCCTTCTCCATATACTTCTTCAACAGTCCCCTTGATTGTTTTCGGATTTGGGTTCTCATGATGGGTGTCCAGCCAAGCAGCCAACCTTTCCACCCCAAAGCCTGACTTGCCCATTTCCAAACATCAAAGTGGTCTGCATGTCGGATGATTTTACCGTCTTTAAATTCGAGTGTTGCACTGATTTTATTGACCACTTTTCTCTTTTCCGGTCCAAAAATATAGGCCGCCTCCCATTTAGCACTCCCATGGTCACCGTCAATCTCCACATCAGAAAAAGTAATTTTTATGTTTCCCTTACTCCGCTCGATCAGCATTTTCCACATTGCTTTGACTTCATCTCCTTTCAACTGACCAAAAGCAGGGTCTTCAAAAACAATTTCAGGATGATAATGGAATACCATTTCATCAACTTTCCCTTTTGAAAAAGCTTCATAAAATGCGATAATGATTTCTTTTGAACCTTCAGACATAAACTAAAGATAAACAATTTACTTATCGAGGTAAAAGGAAACCTTTAAAGAATTACCGTTCGAAACTGTTGTCCGAAAGGTTGTGCCTTTAGATCACTGAGTCAGAAGGTATAACCTCCACCAACTCCACTTGAGCAAAAGAACTCAATACTCAAAAATCCGAAGCCAGAGTCTTCGGATAACGTTGTCCGAAGGTTGTGCCTTCGGACCACTGAGTAAGGAGGTTCTACCTCCACTCTACTTGAGCCAAAGACTCAATACTCAAAAATCCGAAGCCAAAGTCTTCGGATAACGTTTGCTCTATGTCTTAAATCTCACGTCTCATGTCTCTGTCTCAAATCTCACGTCTCATGTCTCAAATCTCACGTCTCATGTCTCAAATCTCACGTCTCAAATCTCATGTCTCACGTCTTAATTCTACCATTGACAAAATACATTTTCATATTTCCCTTGTTCTTAACAGGAATTTCTCCCCTGAATTCACAATCAAAGATTTCCGAAATCAGCTTGTAGGTATGTTCAGAGACATTGATTTTTCCTTTTTTTGAATTCTCTTCCATTCTGGCGGCGATATTGACGGTATCTCCCCAGATATCATAGGCAAATTTCCTGTCACCTACGACTCCGGCAACCACGGGTCCAATGTGGATTCCTATCCTTATTTCAAAACATGCTTCACCCCTGCATCTTTTGTCTTCATTGTAATCTTTGACAAAATCAATGATCTCAAATGCTGAAAGAATAATTCTCTCCAGATGGTCGGCACTTGCCACCGGAATACCTCCCGCAGCCATGTAGGCATCTCCAATGGTTTTGATTTTTTCCAATCCAAATTCCGTAGTAATGGAATCAAATCCTGAAAAAATTCTATCCAGATTTTTGACCAGGTCATCGGGAGTCATTTTATCTGCGATTTGGGTAAAACCCATGATATCAATGAACATCACCGAAACGCTTTCATACAACCTTGCAGAAGCCTTGCCTTTTTCAATCAACTCATTGGCAACTTCTTTTGGCAAAATATTCAACAGCAGATTCTCACTCTTGTGTTTTTCCTGTTCGAGTTGGTATGTTCGTTCCTTGACCAGATTTTCCATGTTTTCATACAATAGGGCATTTTCGATAATGGCCCCTATCTGTCCTGCCATCAGACGCATCAAACTCACATGTTCCTCCTTGAAGGCTTCAGAGGTCTGACTATGGGTGAGGTAGATTATTCCCGATATTTTGGATTGGTTGACAAATGGAATGCAAAGCACTGATAGGATATTTCTTGCCTTGACTACCTCGTCTCCATCAAAAGGCTTTGTCACTGAAGCATTGGATATGACCAATGGTTCTTTGGTTTTTTTGGTATAATTAAGAATTGCCTGACTAATCTCTTTGCTCTCCTGCAGCATAGTCCTTGGAAAACTTGTATGCAATCTATGATTGGCAGTAGTTGAAACCTCTATAACCCATTTGCCATTTCTATTGATGATAAAATGACCTTCCTGTGCACCGGTATTTTCCATCGCATAGGTCAGAAGCTTCTCCAAAAGGCTTTCCACCTTGATTTCGGTAATCAGGGCCTGCATGGTTTTAATCAAGGTCTTGGTGTCAATGTTGGAAAGCTCCAAAGATGACGTGGAAGAACCCCTGCTGTCTTTTTTATCCATGGCAGTAACCTGTTTTGGACCATCCATTTCGTTCATTAACAAATATGTTTTCGAAAAAGTATTCATTTCCTTGGATTGGATAATGGCACGGTTTCGATAAAATTCATATTTAACCTTATCAATTGTCCTGATATGATTGGAATAAATCTCACAAAAAAGAATATTTAGTCTTTTGTTGCCAATTTCTTCCATCATGGTTATACTTTGTTCAAAATAATGATGGATGACCTCGCCTGTGACGATCAGATCCAATTGTCCCTGTAAAAACATCCAAAGTGGCTGACAGGTCATCGGATTCAACTTGGCACTTACTTTTAAATTCTTGATCCCATTCTTAATGAACTTTACAAGGTTTATTCCTTTATAAGTTCTGTCACCAGTCTGTAAGGTCAACAGGGAGGCATTTAAAAGTCTTGAAAAATTATAACTATGGATAAAATAGGTTGGTACTTGATGTTTGGCATAAGACCAGTAAGTTTCAAACAAATCAAAAGCATGATGGTATTTACCAAACCAAAGATTGATTTGGCCACATGCCCCAAAATAGGAGTAAAGGAAAACATCGTTTTTTTCCTTCAAAGCAGAAACATAATATTCCTCTTCGGAATTATTGAATTTGTCCAATGACTTTTCCCAGGATTGAGGATCCGTGGTCATTACCTTGAGTCCTTTGAGAGCTACACTGTTCAATGCTTCCTGATTTCTGAAATTGTACTGTTTTTGAAAATTGCCTTCTTCTATGCCTTCCTGAATCAGTTTCAAATAATCGCAACCTAAATCAAACTTGATCAAAAACCCAAAAAGCAGGTTCCAACTGGCGTACTCCATACTTCCAGCTGCCAATCCTTTTTGGAAACCTTCCAAACACAATGGTATTTTGTCCTGGATATTCTCCTTGATATACGATGTAAAGCTGATATCCACCATGATGTTGGTAGCAGCATATTTCTCAGCTCCTTTGATAGAAAGCAATTTGAAAGATTCTTTGACAACCTGATAACCCTCCAGGGGTTTTTTCATTGCTCCTGAAAGAATAAGTCCATAGGAGGCAAATCCAGGTCCTGATTCCGGTGCACAACCCT
Organism: Aquiflexum sp.; assembly: GCF_041749095.1. Taxonomy (GTDB): domain Bacteria; phylum Bacteroidota; class Bacteroidia; order Cytophagales; family Cyclobacteriaceae; genus Aquiflexum. Next base: position 4,558 of record NZ_JBGTCA010000456.1, read on the forward strand.
TCTTAAGGGTAAGTTCAATCATTTTGAATATCAAGAGCGGATAGGTATCAATATTTACAAAAAAATAGGGAGGTAAGGCAGCCATCAACACTTTAAAAACCCCCTTTACAATAGGGTCTTCCACCATAGGAAGGTTGGCAATCTCACCAAATTTGCTGGGAGGTAAAAATATCCGCAGTTTGATGGCCTGAAAAATTATCTGCCATTTTTTTGCTTTTTCAGGAATACTGATCCCTGCTTCTTCCAAGGCTGTTCTTGCCAATTGTACAGCTTCCTGCTGATGGTTTGCAAAATCCAATCCCTTGATCAATTTTTCATAAACTGCCAACCTTTCGGGAAGAGTTTCAGCAAGTGCCATGGCTGTCTTCCGGTATTCTAATTGTCGGGGTTCATTTTTGACCAAAAAGGAGTATTCCAGCAATTTGACCAAAATAAAAAATTTGTCTTTTTTGGAAATATCATCTTTCAAGCAGAGAAGGGCATTTTCTGTGAATCCCATGGCCACTTCAAAGGAAGCTGCCTGTGCAGCGATTTTACCTGCCTCCAACAGGATCTTTCCGATTGGGAATTTGTCCTTGGATGTGGTCACATAATGGAATCCAATCGAAAAATGTCTTGCTATATCTATTACCCTGAATTCTTCACCACTTTCAATCTTTTTTCTCAAATAAATGATGCCAAGATTATAATGGTATTCACCTTTTTCATTTTCATTCAAAAGATCATAGATAGCCTGCTGTATTCGGGGATGGGCAAATTTAAACCGGATATCTTTATGGCTTTGCTCATAATATTCCGGAAGGTAATGGTAATCATTGCCTACAGGAAGTATGGACAGATCCTTAATCAAGGGCCAAAAGTCCCGGTGAATCGCAGCAACACTTTTGCCAACAATCAATGAAACCTGCTCCAAGGAAAACTCCAATCCCAGAACGGAAGCGATCTTGGCCATCTTAAGACCTTCTTCATCCAGCTCTTTGATGGTAAGCAGAAGCAAATCGATGATATTGTCACTGATATTATGTTTGGCAATTTTGGCAAGGTCCCATTTCCACAATTTCTCCTGGTAATCAAACTGGAGAAGATTCTGCCTATAAAGAGATTCCAAAAGCTTGGTCAATGCAAATGCGTTTCCCTTGGTTTTACTGAATACCAATTCAGATAAAGATGAAACTTCAATACTCTTCATCCTCA
>NZ_JBGTCA010000457.1:0-8772 GCF_041749095.1 Aquiflexum sp.
TCTCATTAGTTCCAATTTTATCTAATTATCAATATTTTATTCAATTAATCCAAGAATTTAAAGAATAATTTATCGGGTAATGAAAAGATAGTCAGGCTTTTCCAATTTGATCTGCTCTTCGTTGAATAGGTTAAATTCAAAGGGATTAAAATTTTTTTGTTTTTGTTTTGAAAATTATATTTCATTTCTATATTTGTAGAATAGAATCTAATCATATAGAACATGAACCTTTCAAATGGAGAAGAGCAGCTGATGAACTATTTATGGGAAAAAGGATCGGCATTTATGAAGGATCTGCTTGAGGCCTATCCCGAACCAAAACCAGCTCCAACCACTGTTGCTACATTGTTGAAAAGGTTGACGGACAAAGGCGCTGTCAGCTATAAGGTGTTTGGAAATTCTCGGGAGTATTATCCTGAAGTTCAGAAATGCCAATATTTCTCCAACAAAGTGAATGGACTGATCAAGAATTTTTTTAATGATTCACCTGCTCAATTTGCTTCATTTTTCACGCAAGAGACAGATCTCTCTCAAAAGGAATTGGAATCCCTCAAATCAATAATCGAAAACCAGATTAAATCCAAAAAGCCATGATATTGTTTCTGCTCAAATCCACGCTCTCCTTGGTCTTGTTATTGGCCCTTTACCACGTTGTGCTATCAAAAGAAAGCACGTTTAGGTTCAATAGGTTTTACCTGTTGTTTGCTTTGGTTTTTTCTTTTTTGGTTCCTTTTATTTCCATTCCTAAAGTCATCCCTACCGTTCAGGACAACTCAGTTAAGATTTGGAATAATTTTGAATCAGCTCAATCAATTGTTGTAACCTCAACCCTCACGGCTATTGAGGAACCAAAAAGTTCAACACTTGAATATGGTGTTGCAAAAGATCCGGTTCCATCTCCTGATTATTGGAAAATGACTATAGCAATTATTTACGTTGGGGGATTTTTGTTTTTTACACTCCGATTTGGTTTTCAATTGGGAGGTTTTTGGAAATTGATAAAAGAGAATTCCCAAATCCTCACTTCAACCCATACCATAGTGCTTATGAAGGGGGAGTCATTGCCCTTTACTTTCCTGAATTATCTTTTTGTGTCCAAATCAACCTATAAAAATAGTGGTATTGAAAATGAAATCATTGCCCACGAAATGGCCCATATCCGACAAAAACACAGTTGGGACATCCTGGCTGTAGAAGTTCTCAGGTGTATATTTTGGTTCAATCCGATTCTTTTGCTGTACAGAAAAGCCATTCAACTTAACCATGAGTTTTTGGCAGATGAAGCTGTCAATACGACTTTCAGGGATATTACTGCATACCAATGGCTGCTGTATTCGAAAGTCCAAAACTTCAACCCCAACTTCCCCCTATGCAGTCCATTCAATTACTCGGTAACTGCCAAAAGGTTGAAAATAATGGGAAGTAAAACCGATCCTTTAAAATCCGCTTTGTTGAAAAGTCTTAGTTTTGTTTTGTTTGTAGGAATTATTTTTGCCCTTTCACCCATTAAAAATTCCCTGGCCATTTCTATTCCATTTATGGATTCAGGTCCGGAAGAATATGAAACCATCATTGCAGCAGCATTTGACGAGAACCAAGCTTACATGTTGAACCTAACCAAACTGAATTTAAAAGCCCTTCAAAAAGCTTATGAAGGTCTTTCAGAAGAAGAAAGGGGTGAGGTGACAGAATTCCCTTTCTTTGAGGAAGCCGCTTTCTCGAGGTTGCTGGCATTACAGAAGATTCCCGACAAAGTACAAGTGGCCATGCAATACAACAACCCTCCTCCAACTATGCAGATTAAAATAGAGATATGGGAAAATTGGAGAAAGACCAAAAATGTAGAATTGGAAATCGATGGTGAAATGCAGGATATTTCTGTTTTGGACAGTTACACCCCTAAGGATTTTGTATTGCATGAGGTAAGGGAAACATCACCCAAAAAATTCCTGAAAAAGCCTTCGTACATTGTCAAATTGACTACCCCTGAGGAATACCACAGAAAATACATCATACCTAAAAAAGAGATCAAAATCATTGTGGCCCAGTTCGAGGATGGAGATAGAGCTGAGGCTTACTATTTTATGAAAAACATGTTTAAGTTTGGTCATCCAATCAACTCCGATATTGAACCTTTTGTACCTGAAAATTTCGAAGCCTCGGTTCTTGATGCATTTTTAAATTTTTCGCCATCATCCTATCGGCAGTCGGATATTATTCTAAAAGTTGACCTTGAAAAAGATATCCCAATTTCTATTGTGATTAATGGGGAAAGAAAAAGTGTCTTCGTGCCAATCGTGGAGAACGGAAGCAAGAAAAGCGACAATAGAAGTAAAGCCACGGTGATTGGATGGTCAGATTTGAATCCAAAAACCAAATTTGAATGAACCACAAAAGAGACAAAAGAACACAAAAGAAAACATTCCAATTCTTGAATCTTTTGTATCCTTTTGTTCCTTTTGTGGTTCATAAAATAAGTTGTAATAATCAGTCCAATAGTAAAATGCCAAAACTTCTTTATTTCAAATAACCCTTATAAAATACTTCTTATATGATTGTCCTATATCTAGGATTGAAGTTGTCTAAATATTTAATCTGATTTTATTTGGATAATTTTTAATATTTTTATTACTTTAGTTGTAAAGATAATCCTTTTTAATCCTATTGTATATATGCTAAAGAATATCAAAGGTGTATTGCGATAAATTGAAAGGGAGAAATTCAGCAAAAAATGTATATACTAAAAAGGACATTCTTTATGTCTTTTTACGTCTATAGAAATATAGTACGGTTTCATTAAGAATATACAGGCTGCGACTATAAGCTTTAGCCAAAAAATCACAGGAAGTAATTTTATTCATAACCTTTTCATCAATAATTCATTCAAAACTATGATCTATTTCCATTAACCAAAAATCCTGAAATTATGAAAATATCAATTCTATTGATCCTATTATGTTTAATGATGGCAGGAATAGGATGTACACGTGACGAAGAACCTAACAACATCGGAGTTTTTGAGGTAACTGTAGTAGGCAAAGGGATCGACTGCGGGTCACTACTGGTTATTGATTTTGAACAGGATGACCAAAGCCGAATTAATGCCATAGCAGGAACATCAGAATGGCTGAGATTTTATGCTTATAATCTCGATATGAAATACAATCAACCTGGAAAGATTTTAAAGGTTACCGCAAGAAAGACCAAAGATGGAGAATTGCGCCTATGTAGAACTTTAGGGCCAGGCTATCCATGGATTACCATTTTAAATGTAGACGAATAAGATACTTTCACTACTTTCTAATAAAAAAACCAGACATATGAGAAATACATACTTACACTTTATTCCCTTAACCAAATATATCGGCCATGCCTACGGCATTTGGGTTACAATCGCATTCGTGTAACCCCCTGTTGAAACAGGGGGCTAAGATATGGTTCATGCCTACGGCATTTGTAAGTTTGCAGTTGATCATGAGGTAGATTTTACTCTAAAGCTCCGTAGGAGCGGTCTATGTTTTAGCAACGGGTTTCAACCCGTTGTCGGAGAGATAGTGAGGTAAGGTTAGTTCCAGAGGAACGGACGATATTGAGGGATTTGATATTGGAGGAGTTTTTGTCATATAGGAAATTGATTCCTAGGTTAATCCACCACTTTGATAATCTCCATTAGTACATCGGATTTTTCACCGTAATTTCTGTCAAAAGGGAAAGGATATGCTGTTCTACCACGCATAGGCCAATTGTTCAACCAACTGCCCCCGTCATGGATACCCCAGAATGTGACTCGGGTGATATGATCCTTATGCTTGTGAAACAGGCCGAACAGTTCACCATATCGCTTTGCTAATTTATCCTGAATGTCAGTAGGAAGCCCATCTTTATATGGATTGTATTTTTCTTCAAATACAAAAGTTGAATCAATGTCTGCACCGAATCTGTTGACCGGGTTGGGCAATACATCAATGTCCAATTCTGTAAACATTACTTTAAATCCTGCATCCGCTATTGCCACAATCGAAGCTTCAATTTGATCCAAAGTAGGTGACTCAAGGCCATAATGCCCTTGCATGCCAATGCCGTCAATTCGAATTCCTTCTGCTTTTAGTTCCTTTGCTAATTCTATGGCAGTATTCCTTTTAGCAGGCTTCCACATATTGTAGTCATTGTAATACAATTCCGCATCAGGATCTACTTCATTGGCTTTGATAAAAGCCCTCTTAAGAAAGTCCTTTCCAGAAGCATTATACCATTTTGAAGCCCTGTATTCACCGTTATCCATAATCGCCTCATTGACAACATCCCAACCATGTACCCGTCCTTTGTATCTTCCGGCTACTGTTTGGATATGGTCTTCCATTCGTTTTAAAAGATCATCTTTTTCAAGGAGATTACCTTCTTCATCTTCAAATACCCAATTTGGAGTTTGGTTATGCCAAACCAGGGTATGACCGACAATGAATGCCCCGATCTTTTCCCCGATCTCCACAAATTGATCAGCAGGTTCAAAATTATACTTGTCCGGTTCAGGATGGATCGGTCCCCATTTCAACAGGTTTTCCCCGGTGATACTGTTGAAGTGTTTTTCTAAAACTGGCAAAGCCAAAGAATCCCGACCATTGACCTGTCTATTATTGAGTGCAGCACCGATAAGGAAAGCGTCTTTATAGGCTTCTTTTAATGTTTTGGGTTCTTCCGGAGCCGGAGTGCAACTGATGAAACACAGTGTCGCAAAGGCTATCGTTACAAGTGTTAATAGGTTTTTATTCATGGTTATATTTTTCAGGTTTGTTTTCAATTTCAGATATTTTTAAAGCTCGTTATCCATGCATAATCGAAGAAGTAGCCGTGACCTTAATCCCTGTAGCAACAAAAGTTACCTTTTAGAATCAATTCCCTCCTGCTTTAGCTGGAGGGAAATAAGAATCCTAATCTCCCCTGGATTTAGCCGAACTAAATACCTTTCCTTAAATCCTAGCTTTCTATTTTGGCTAAAGCCCAATACTCCTTAGCATTAACTTGTGAATGGGCTGATTCCTATTGATAATGAATAATCCAATATGTCGTTTCTTTTCTGGATGTTTTTGAAAAAAAAATTAGGGACTCAGAAGGATGGAGCACTACTTTACCCATCTTCCCTGTCGTCAGGCCCTTCCTTTCTTTTCTCTAACCTTTTCCCTCAAAAGACCCTAACATCGGTCATCGGTCATCTGGCAAATCAACTTCCGTCTCCCTTCAAATCCCCGGTACAAACTTCGGATTCAACTTCATATAATAGCCCAGGTCATAGGCAGGCTTTTCTACTCCTGCCGGTAAAGGCATCTTGGAAAACTGACCAAAATACAATAGGCAGGCATCCCGCCACCAAACAGCCTCTTCGGACTGTATTTGTAAGAAAGAAAGGACATGTTTGAAGCGCTCTTCATCCACATAGTCAGACATTTTTGTCCAGGTCTCAATATTTTCCCTGGACTCTTCTACGCCTTTCTGATAATGGAGTGCAATCCCGTTCCATAAGGTATTGCCTGAAGACAGCTTATAATTCCAAGGAAGATGGTGGAACCAAAGCAAGTATTTTTCAGGAACGGACTTTAAATTTCCCCATTGTTTTTGGATTTCCGGGGCATATTGCCCCAAGGCATTGCTGCCTGTTGCAGTCCTGTCAAACCCAACGCCTTTTTCCGAGGCTTTATGATAATAAGTTGCCGTCCAGTCATCTCTGCCTCCTCCCGTTACCCAAGGCCCTGGCCCGTAGTGATGGCTTCTGGCCATGATATGGTGAAGTCCAAGAGGAGTCATATAATTGACCACCATTTCATGGGATGAAAGCATCATCTTTTTGATCGGTTCTGTAAAAGCCTTGTCAGTAGTAAAAGTCAGCTTCAACCACTCCTCAGCAATATCTTCCGATCTGGCATTTGGATTCCAGGCAAATTTGCAGAATGCAAACCAGTTGGCCTGATGAAAATGATGTCCTGTCCAATTCCTGTCTGTACCAATATTGGCCACTCCGGCCATAGCTGTCAGGGAATAGTTATGCAGACTGCCGTCAATGACCTTACTTACGGTTGATCCTTTACCCTTTGCATAGGTATCCGATTGAAGAACCTCTTCATACATCGGGGCCAAAAAAGCCAAATGGGTATCATGTCCAAGATATTCCTGGGTGATCTGGAATTCCATCATCAATGGGGTTTCGGGCATGGCTCCAAACAAAGGATGAAAAGGCTCCCTCGGCTGAAAATCAATGGCTCCGTTTTTTACCTGAACAATGACATTGTCCCTGAATTTACCATCAATAGGTTTGAATTCGTTGTATGCTTGTTTGTGCCTGTCGTCAGGGGTTTTTTCACTGTACACAAATGCCCTCCACATCACAATACCTCCAAAAGGAGCGACCGCATCGGCCAAAACATTGGCGCCTTCGGCCTGGGTCCTGCCATAATTGTGCGGTCCCGGTTGTCCTTCTGAATCGGCCTTGACCAAATACCCTCCAAAATCCGGAATGTAGCTGTAAATCTCTTTCGTCTTTTCTTTCCACCATTCCTGAACTTCCGGGTCTAATGGATCCGCGGTCCTTAATCCACCGATTTCCATTGGTGAAGAAAACCTTGCCGTCAGATACAGTTTGATACCATAAGGACGAAAAACATCCGCCAATGCCCGGGCTTTGGCAAGGTATTCCGGTGTCAGAACAAGGGCATTGGCATTTACATTGGTGACTGCTGTGCCATTGATCCCAATGGAGGCATTGGCACGGGCATAATCATGGTATTGCTGATCGATATGACGGGGAAGCCTGTGCCAGTTCCAGATACTGAATCCTGCATATCCTCTTTCTACCGTTCTGTTTAGGTTGTCCCAATGGTTTAATATTCTTCTTTCTATTTTGGGATTGTCCAATACATCGAGACGCTCCAGTTGTTCCCTTGCCTGAATGGATTTCAGAAAGGCAAATGTCCCATAAAGCAATCCGATATCGGAATTGGCTGTAATAATGACCCTACCAAGATGATATTTCAACCAATATCCTTCCTTTCCAATTTCATTCAGTTTTTGACCAAAGTTACTTTTGAGATCTGCAGGCAAATCATCAGCCTTTCCGATCCAGCAAATGTTGGAATCTCCCGAATGTTTGAATGATGGTTTGACGTTATTGTTCAAAAAACCCGATGCAGCTATTTCCAGTTCTTTTTGAATGACATCGATGGTAGGTGATGTGCCGACAATATTGATGTTTTCCAGATAGTCTCTGTAATAATCAGAAACTGCTTGATTTTCAAATGGAAAATATTGTAGCCAAAGTTTATACCCATCATTAGCGGTGGCTATACAGGTGACAAATAGGAACAATAGGCTGAGAGATGTAATTTTCATTGTTTTGGATTTACTGACTTATTTCCTTTTGGAAGAATCCCTGATGATCAGGTCTGACCTTAAGGTGATCTTATTGGTTTTTTCCAACATCCCCTCTTTCGGGTTTTCCAGATATTTGATCAGGTTTTTCATGGCTAATTCACCCATTTCATAGCCGGGATAATCGACTGTAGTGATGTTAGGTTCAACCAAACGGGAAATCACTTCATTGTTAAATCCGACCACGGCCATGTCCTCAGGTATCCGGATTCCTTCCAATTTCAGATGCCTGATGCAACTTGCCGCACAGACATCGTTGGAAACAAAAAGGCCATCAGGCAAGGGGTTCATTTTCATAATTTTCCTGACAATTTCTTCACCGGCCTCTTCATTTAGATCTGAATGGATTATCAGAGAAGGGTCAAAAGTGATGTCATTTTCTAAAAGAGCATATTTATAACCTTTTAATCTGTCGGCATAGACATTGATATTGATGTTGCCCAAGACATGGACAATCCTTTTACACCCTTGTTCCAATAAATGGTCTGTGGCCTTTTGAGCTGCCTGAATATTGTCAATTACTATCCCGGTACAGCCGGAATTCTCGGCAATCCTATCATAAAACAGCAATGGAATTCCTTTTTTTAGAAATGGAGTGTAGTGATCAATATTTTCAGTACCGCTTGCCAAAGATACCAAAAGCCCGTCCACCCGGCTATTGAACATGGTGTTGGCATTTGCCTTTTCTTTTTCAAATGATTCAAGAGATTGGCTGATAATCAGGTTGAGCCCGCCTTCGTTGGCTGCTTTTTCCATCCCCGCTATGACTGAGGATTGGAAGCTGGAATTCAGTCTTGGGACAATTACACCTATATTATTTGTTCTTCTTGTTCTGAGATTGGTCGCAAAAACATTGGACTGATATCCCATTTTATGCACAGCATCAAAGATTTTCTTTTTCGTTTTTTCCTTTACAGCAGGATGGTTATTGAGTGCTCTGCTGACTGTCGTAGGTGAAACTCCAACATCCTTGGCTATATCATAAATGGTGATTTCTTTCTCCATGAATATTTTAAAGACAGGTTTTTTAGGACTTTTCTGAAATTACTCAAAATCCAATTTGGATTTGTTTCTTTAGGGGAGAGTAAGAATCCTTGGTACGCAATGATGCCAGTAAAATGGTAATTCAATATAATTCTCGCCAGGAAACTTAAATGTCCCGTACATCGGACTTCCGACATCGTCCCGATAGCTATCGGGATTCCAAACTGTTTGAAGTAGAATATTGGGTTACTGGCAAAGAAGCGTATAACCATTTTAAAGTAATTCAAAACTATATGATTTTTCTACTGTTTCAAAACTATTTTTATGAAATCGGTTGCTGAGTAACTTTTATTTTGATTTTATAATGAATAC
>NZ_JBGTCA010000458.1:0-1573 GCF_041749095.1 Aquiflexum sp.
TGCTTGATTTCCCAGGACAATTATTACAGGCCCCGTCATCAACAGCCCATGGATGAAAAAGGAGTCCATAATTTTGACACACCCAATTCCATAGACTTCTCCCAATATGCAGAGGACATCAAAAAGATCCAAAGCGGCGAAACAGTTTACCGTCAGGAATACACTTTCAACAATCCCAATAAAAAGCCCAAAATGCTGGAGTTTGCTCCGTCACCTGTAGTGGTGGTAGAAGGAATTTTTGTGTTGTACTATCCCGAATTGGCAGACTTGCTGGACTTGAAGGTTTTCATAGATGCCAAAGAATACATCAAATTAAAGCGCAGAATAGTCCGTGATAAGGTAGAAAGAGGCTATGATTTGGATGATGTACTTTATCGGTATGAAATGCATGTGATGCCTACTTATGAAAAATACATTGAGCCTTTCAAACACGACGCTGACGTCATCGTGCCCAACAACAGTAATTTTGACAGGGCATTGGATCTGATAAGGACATATTTGAGGTCGAAAATTAAGGTATGAGATTTTTTTAGAAAGTTAGAATTGGAAGATGAAAAGTTTAATGTCAGATGTCCGATGACCGATGATGGAGCAGGGAAGGTTGGAGCTTATTCTAATATATCATGGGTCGAAGAGTCTTTTGACTATCAAATCCAATGGGTTATACAATAACTTTAACATTGAATGCAATCATATTTTTATGAAAACGAGTTTTTTTTGACATAAGTCGTTTGTCTTTGCAATTATTTCTATATTTGCTGCCCGTGAGAAAAAAAGCAAAAGATATGAACCTCTGGAAACAACGCGTCACCTTGATGTTGACGATGTTGTTTTGCATGCTTGTAGCTGGCACCGAATATTTGCCGCAACATGCACCGGAAAATTCTCCCGTAAAAAAGGAACAGTCCAACAAAACTGACCAATCTTCGGACAATCAGACTTTTTTAAATATTGCAATAGATGCGGTAGTTCCATTTGTCACCGTTCTTTCCCAACAAGTCTTCTACCTTATTTATGAAAATCTTGTTTTTGAAAAACCATCAGTTTCAGACCTAGGAGTATCTATTCCTGTTAATTTTCCCTATTGGGAAATTTTACTGGAAAGGATCATTTCTCCCAATGCTCCCTGATTTTTTACAATTCTCCATTCCCCAAAGCTCTATAGGGCTTATAATAATCATTCTTAATCAAACAAAACAATTAATCATATGCGTAACCAAGGCGTTATCGTGTTTTTGACAGTAGTGGTCACAGCATTGTGTCTGTATTACCTGTCATTCACATTTGTATCAAACAATATTCAGCAAAATGCTGTGGAGTATGCCACAGATGAATCAGGCAACGTTGAGTTTGCCAAAAAACAGGCTTACCTGGATTCCATATACAGGGAGCCGGTTTATAATTTCTTAGGTGCCAAATTCACTTACAAGGAAATCAAAGAAACAGAATTGGGACTTGGGCTTGATTTGCAGGGTGGCATGCATGTTACCTTGGAAGTTTCTCCCGTGGAAATTGTCAAAGGACTTTCCGGAAATAGTAAAGATGTAGCATTCAATGCTGCTCTTGATGAAGC
>NZ_JBGTCA010000459.1:0-1693 GCF_041749095.1 Aquiflexum sp.
TCTTTGATCGTCATATTTGAAATATCCAGGTTTTCTGAGGTCGCTTTGAGAAACTCCAGGATACTCCCCTGATGGTCGGTTGACTTTCCTTCCTTGATGGTGACATAGCGCATGGTAGTCCAAAGAACAGTTTTGAGTTCTTTTTTGGTATCATCGGTCATGTAGTATTCGAGCACTACCGTATTGTCATTGTACCACAGCAAGCGGCTCATGATCCTGACCCACTCTCCTACCTGCGCAGGCCTGACATAGGATATATTATGGTTATATACCACCCAAGCAGCTTTGTACTTTTGAATCATTTCAAACATCTCTACTCCATACAGCTTAGGTACCTGATCTTCCCGGGCATTGAAGAAATAGTCAAAATATTTGGCATTATTCAGATGTCTTAGCGGGTCGCAGTCCTGAAATCGGATGACCACCCTGCTTTCGGTTTCTTTGGGATAATGTTTCTCGGGATTGAATTCGAACATAGGAATAATGATTTATTAGACTTATTTGATAAAACCATCAAATTAAAATTGAGGAATTAATCCCTAAATTTACCATAATGAACCAACAAAATTTTCCTTTTGATATTAATTGTGATTTGGGTGAGGGACTTTCCAATGATGCACTGTTGATGCCATATTTGGGGAGTTGCAATATTGCCTGTGGTGGACATGCCGGAAATGAACAGACGATCAAAGAAACAATCCGGCTCGCCAAGGAGCATCAGGTAAAAATCGGTGCCCATCCCTCCTATCCTGATCCCCTGAATTTTGGAAGGCTTAAATTGGAGATGTCATTGGAATTCCTTCAAAAAAGTCTGATTTCGCAATTGTCGGTTTTTCAGGATATATCAGTAGAAGAAAATATTAAGATACACCATATCAAACCGCATGGGGCACTGTATAACTTTTCAGCAATTGACAAGTCCACCGCGTCAATGATTCTGGATATTCTTGAAGATCAGTTTCAGGGATGCTATCTCTATTGTCCTCCCAACTCTTTGATGGCACAATTGGCAAATGAAAGAGGCATACCCATCAAAAGAGAGGTTTTTGCAGACAGGAATTACAATGGAGATGGAAGCTTGGTCAGCAGGTCTGAATCCAATGCTGTCATCATCGACCCAGATGAAGTCATTGACCATATCAAAATTATGGTAGAAGAGTCTAAAATCAGAACCCTCAATGGGAATACCATTCCTGTTCAGGCCGACACAATCTGCATACATGGTGATAATCCAAACGCAGTCGGGATATTGAAAAACATCAATAAATACTTTAACTTGTAGCGATGCAGCTAAGAGTTTTTAGGATCCATAGCAAACTGATAGAGATAACATGGCCAAAGGATATCTCTGCAACTATTCTGTCAGAGCAGCTTTTGGTCAAGGATTTTTTGTGGAAAGAATATGGAGAAGGAATCAGGGAAATCAGGATGGGGTTTAACTCCCTTTCACTGAAACTCAAATTGGAAATCACAGAGACAGATTGCAATGACCTTCTGGAAGAAATCAGACAACTGCCCAAACCTTCAAAAAAGAACTCATTCAAAACCTGGAAAATCCCTGTTTGCTATGATCTTACCTTTGGGAAAGATCTCGAGAAACTTGCACGATTGCACAAATTGAGTGCTGAAGAAGTTATACAGATTCATTCATCTACAATCTACACTTTGCATTTTTATGGATTTTTGCCGGGTT
>NZ_JBGTCA010000460.1:0-1591 GCF_041749095.1 Aquiflexum sp.
ATTCATGATTTTGAGGTTGGTTCTACTGATATTGCTTCCAAACTGACCATTTCCCAAAAACTTTACGGAAGGGAAAAAGAAGTGGAGATTTTAAAGGAAAGTTTTGACCTTGCTGCTGCAGATAACAAAGTCCTGGTTACCATAGGCGGTTATAGTGGTACCGGAAAAAGCCGGCTTAGCTATGAACTTCATCGCTATGTAAGTCCCAAAAACGGATTTTTTCTCAGCGGTAATTTTGACATTCTTGACAAGCAAACGCCCTATTTGGCATGGATCAAGGCTTTCAGGCAGTTTTCAGATTGGTTGATCGTGCAGCCCGAAAAACTGCAGAAACAATGGGGAGATAAATTTCAAAAAGAATTAAAAGGTTTGGGAAATATCATTATTGACCTGGTACCCAAACTTGAATATATACTTCCTCAGCAGCCGGAATTGGTGGATCTCAGTGGATTTGAAAACCAACAGCGGGTACAATATACCTTCAATGCTTTTATCAAGTGCCTTTCTTCTACTGAAAGCCCTTTGGTATTTCTTTTAGATGATTTTCAATGGGCCGATGAGGCATCCTATGATTTGCTCAAAAGTATTTTCAATAATTACTCTCTTTCCAATCTGCTCATTCTGATTAACTATCGGGATAATGAAACCCCTGAATTTCATCCTTTTACCAGGACAATCAACAACATCAGGTCAAGCCATAGTGAAAATAACCTGCGGATCAAGGAGATCATTCTAAGTCCGCTTAAGCAGGAACATGTTTCGGAATTGCTCTGTGATACGTTGAGGATGAAGAGTATTGAAGTTTCATCTTTATCTGAATTGGTATTCAGTAAAACCAAGGGAAACGCATTTGCATTGACCAAGCTTTTGGAATCTCTTTATAGGCAGAACCTACTCCAGTTTGATTACCAAGAGAAATTGTGGAAATGGGACCTTGCCAAAATTGCCAAACATAATATCAGTGACAATATCATCGATTTGCTTCTGCTTACCATCAAAGAACTGGATGAAGAAGGTCTTAAGATGGCCAAGATCGCTTCCGTTCTGGGATTGGAGTTTTCCTTGGAGCAGGTTTCGTTGATTGGTGGTAAAAGTGTTGCTGCGATTCACCGAGACTTTTGGCCTCTGATCAAGGATTTGTCCATACTTCCTGCAGGCAATGATTATCACTACCTTCCGGAATATTATGAGGAAAGCCATAAAGATATCCGGTTTAAATTTGCCCATCCCCGGATACAGCAGGCCATCTATGACCTTTTGAATGAAAATGAAAAAGGCGAATACCATTATAATCTTGGCATCATTTATTTGAGAAAAAAATCTGAAAGTGGTGAAGAATTCAGGGTGATAGATGTAGCAAGACATTTTTCGATTGGATTCCATTATGTGACCACATCCAAGGACAAATTCCAAATCGGAAAGATCCTGTTGGAGGCAGGTCAAATCGCTGCACAGGCAGCTTCCTTTGAAGTGGCCATGGGATTCACAGAAAATGCCCTTCTCTGCTTAAAGGATGATATTTCCAAAAAAGACAAATTTTTTATTTTGGTCAAATTGCTGGAATACTCCTTTTTGGTCAAAAATGAACCCC
>NZ_JBGTCA010000461.1:0-1980 GCF_041749095.1 Aquiflexum sp.
GATAGTTTTGATACATAGATTTTACTTTTTTATAATTGCTTTACTCACACCATTCTTGGTGCCAATGGATGCGTTTGCCCAAACCAATCCTGAACTTGGTTTACCGCTGATTTCAAATTACACCTCTAAAATTTATAAAGGGCACTCTCAGGTTTGGAGTGTAATACAAGATGACAGTGGTATCATGTATTTTGGTACTACCTCCGGGATTACAGAGTTTGATGGGGTAAATTGGAAACAGATTAAATTACCCGGAGTTAGTGGAAATGCCATTGTCAGAACAATGGGAAAAGACAAAAACGGAGTCATTTATTATGGAACGGTCAATGAGTTTGGATTTTTATCTGAAAATGAATTCGGAAATACAATTGCCGTTTCTTTAACACATTTGATACCGGAAGAAACTAAAGATTTTTCGGTTATCTCATCAATTCAAAACTCAGGTGATGATGTGTATTTCTTATCATCTGAATATATGTTCAGAATTAAGAACGATATCACCAATCCCGAAAAAGTAGTGAAAATTTGGAAATCAGAGACAGCATTTTTATCTATTTTTAATCTTCATGATGAGATTTATGTGATTCAGAGAGACGAAGGCATGTTTAAATTAGTAGGTGATGAATTAGAGCTCATTGAAGGTGGAGAATTTTTGATCAATAACAGGGCACTGGTTTTATTGCCCTATTCCAAAGATCAAAATAGTAAAGTCCAATTTTTACTTCCAACTGTAAGTAATGGCCTTTTTTTATACGACGGTAGTAAATTCAGTAGATTTAAGACACAAATCGATGATCAATTAACCTCCGGACTATTATACAGAGGAATTTTGCTTCCAAACGGTAATTATATGTTGACCATTAATGGAAGAGGGGCTTTTGTAATTTCGGCTGAGGGAAAATTGATCCAAGAACTAAATTCCGATATAGGTATTCAAGATGATTCAATCTATGCCATATACCTTGATTCTTCCGGTCTGCTTTGGCTAGGAATGGACAATGGCATTGCAAAAATTGAATTTAATTCATTGCTTACCCGATTTGCCAGAGAATCAGGAATCAAATCAGCCGTACTTTCAATCACCAGGTCAAATAATTTACTATATGCAGGTACAACCTCAGGAGTATATGTCCTAGACCCTATAAAGCGTCTATTTGAAATTGTCCCTGAAACTGAAGGTTCTCAAGTATTTACATTGATCAATGATGGTGAAAACCTTATAATTCCTACACCTTTTGGGTTAGGGGAAATAAGACCAAGGTTATCCGGAATGAATAAAATATCTAATCCGGAATTTAGAGCTGTTACCTATACAATTACCAAAAATAAAGAAGACAGGCTTTGGATTGGTAGTGCTTCTGGAATTTCTGTATTTAAAAGAAACACTCAGCCCAATGAATTTTCCTGGATTCAGGAAGGAAACCTTTTAGAACTCAAGCTTGGGGTTTATTTTATGGCAGAAAGCGGGGATGGGGATATTTGGGCCGGCACTTCTTTAGGAATAGTCTATAAAATAACCCCAAAATGGCTTCAAAGTGGTGAACTTGACCTTTTGAATTCTGAATTAGAGGTTTTTGGTGCTGAGCAAGGTCTGGAAAATGGACCTGGTTCAATATATGGGGTTAATGGCAATATCTACTCAATTACAGAAGAGGGTTTGGTCATGTATAATTCTGCCACCGAAAAATTTGAAAAAACAGATGTTTTCGGTGAAATCAAGATTGATTTTTCATCAACAGATAATTTTTCATTAACTGAGGACAAGACCGGAAAGGTCTGGATAAGTACCAACAATAAAATCCGGGTTGCGAACCCTCAACCAGATGGAAGCTATACTTTAGAGGATAATCTCTTTAGCGCTTATCCCGGAGAAGATATCATTACCATTTTCCCTGAAGGTGATGGTACAGTATGGTTGGGCAGTGGTGAGGGATTGTTTAGAATGGAGGGACAAAGTGCTATTGATAAAAAATTTGAGGT
>NZ_JBGTCA010000462.1:0-6729 GCF_041749095.1 Aquiflexum sp.
AATACAGTAAAGGGATATGCGGATTTTGAGCAGGAAACCTTAACTGGCGTAATTGAAGCCCGGGCCAAAGCAACATCCATCAATCTTAATGCAGATAACCTAACACCTGAAAATATTGCTCAATTCCAACAGGCCCAAGATCAGCTGAGCGGAGCGCTAAGCCGTCTATTGGTAACTGTAGAAAGATACCCTGACCTGAAAGCCAACCAAAACTTTTTGGAACTTCAAGCTCAACTGGAAGGTACAGAAAACCGTATTGCTGTAGCAAGAAGAAATTTTAACCAATCAGTACAATCTTATAATTCCAATTTAAGGACATTCCCCAACAATATCTTTGCAGGATGGTATGGCTTTGAAAGAAAGGGATATTTTGAAGCAATCCAAGGTGCAGAAACTGCTCCATCGGTTCAATTTTAACAATTATGGCTGAAAAATTATTTTCTCAGGAAGACCGGAATATCATCATTGCTGCTATACAAGCAGCTGAACGGGAAACATCAGGAGAAATACAGGTACATATTGAAAATCATTGCTCTGAGGATGTAATGGATCGTGCAGCAGAGGTTTTTGAAACCCTTAAGATGCACCAAACAAAGTATAGAAATGCCGTATTGTTCTATTTGGCAGTCGAAGACCACAGGTTTGCCATCCTTGGAGACGGGGGCATCAATCATGTGGTTCCTTCGGATTTTTGGGAAAATATCAAGGATATAATGCTTGGTGAATTCAAAAAAAGACGATTCACAGAAGGTTTGAGGATAGGGATAGAAATGTGTGGATTGCAGTTAAAAGCCCATTTTCCATTCGAACAAAAAGGTGATGTCAATGAACTCCCCGATGAAATCTCTTTTGGATAAAATCACAATGGTCAATAAATCACTATTACTAATTACTTTCCTTTTTCTTCAATTACTGGTTCTTCCACTTTTTGGTCAGGGAGACTTTCCTTCTCCTCCAAGCCCGCCAAAGCTTGTCAACGATTTTTCCAATACGCTTTCATCTGAGGAAGTTCTGAAGTTGGAGCGCAAATTGGTAGCCTATAATGACAGTACCTCAACTCAGGTAACTATTGTCATGGTCCGCTCATTAGGGCCTTATGACATCAGCGATTATGCTTTTCAATTAGGAGATAAATGGGGAATAGGGCAAAAAGACCTTGATAATGGCATATTGATTCTAGCGGCAATGAATGATCGAAAAGTGTTCATAGCCACAGGCTATGGAATGGAAGGATCAATTCCTGATGCTTTGGCCAAAAGAATTGTGGACCAATTGATCGTCCCCAATTTTAGAATGGAGTCCTACTATACTGGCTTGGACAAAGCAACCGATATGATCTTTAAATTGGCTTCAGGCGAATATGAAGCTGAAAAAATGACTTCCTCTGGGGAACATGGTGGTGCACTGATATTCTTTTTGATCATCATCTTTTTATTTTTCATCCTTCCGCTTATAAGAAATAGAAAGGATAATAATAATCATATGGGAGGTAAAGGAGGCGGAATAGATTTATTCACCACCATTATGCTTGCCAATATGCTTAAAGGAGGCAGTAGAGGAAAATTTGGGAGTTTTTCTTCCGGTAGGGGTGGATTTGGCGGAGGCGGCGGATTTGGTGGTTTTGGAGGTGGATCTTTCGGGGGTGGTGGCGCAGGAGGAAGCTGGTAAATTTATGCGTACTTCATCAATAGATTGAGGAACTTCCGGTCCAGTTTTTCGCCATACCAGTTTTCATAATCCACATCCTCCCGTCCTGAATTCAGGATTCCGAAATTTCCTGAAAATTCCCAGATCCCAAAACCGATTCCATTCTCATCAAGGATATCAAGCACATCCTCAAACCACGCCAAGAAAACATCATGAGGTGTTTTATTATAGGCGCCACATTCCCCACAATGAACGCCTACTCCTTTTCTGAGTAAATCCACCCAAGGTTCGTAGTATTTTTCCAAGGTTTGTTTGTTGTGCATTACGCCATTGATTTCTCCCGGCCAGGAAGGAGTAGGAAGGCTATCCACATCTTTATAAGACCAAGAAGCCTTGAAGTGGGAGATCAAATGTGGAAAATAACCACGGCAACTTTGATGAAGGTCAAGATCAGCCAATTCCGGCACAGCAACTCCTCCACCACTATTGCCATCAGCAATGACAAGGCGTCTCTTTTTCACAGATTTGATGGTTTCCACGGCAGCCTTTGCCACCCTATAGTAATCTTCGACAGGAACAGGACCTCCCGGAGAATGCTGATCATTGGGATCTGCCCTCATAAAGGGTTCATTTACCAAATCAAAGCTCAATTTTTTTGGAGATACATTTTTGTAACGCTTTGACCACATTTCCCAATGCGCACAAAAAGCATCCAATGCTTCCTGGTCTTTCCATAAATTATATGGTTCAATGAACCCCGCATTGATACAAAAGCCAGGTGCCCTGTGCAAATTCAAGCTGACATGAAGTCCATACTTATGTGCCATGTCCACCAATTTGTCTATTTCCTGTAGTCTATTTTCATCAAAATTCAGCACTTCTTCGGGCAGTATAGGCTTAGACCTATCAAATTTTAGATAAGAAGGATATGACATGGGTACCCTAACAAAATCAAAACCCCAATCAGCCATCCATTGAAAATATTTTTCAGGGTTTTTTCTTCCCTTGTCCGGATCAGGATTGAAAAAATCAAGTACATTGAAACCTCTCCATTTAGGCAGTTTATTTTTGATTTTATTGTCTGCAGCGGTTAAACTCGATGTTACCCCAAGGCTTACCGCAGCAGCAATCACTCCGGATTTCTTTAGAAAGTCTCTTCTGTCATTAATTTCTATATTTTTCATAGAGCTGATTGTTAAAAACTTAAATAGAAAAAAATTAAACGTATATGAAAACCTGTTTACATCAGCGGTAAAAAAAATGAAAGGACCATTGTCCAATAAATAGTGGACATTTAAATTTGACACAAAAAATTTGATGGAAATTATAATCACATTTTTCCTGCAGCAATCACCGCTAAATCAACTGTAATGGCTTTTTGATCATATAGCATATTGGCGCAGGATACCAAAGTTGCACCTGTTGTCATCACATCATCCACCAAAAGAATCCTCTTTCCTTCCAATTGACTCTCTTTCCTGATTCCAAAAACCTGTGATACATTTTCAATTCGCTCAATCCGGGATTTTTTGGTTTGGGTTTCGGTGAACTGAACTCTTACCAGGGAAGAAATAACCGGGATTTCAAGTGTTTCAGAAAGTCCATTGGCAAATTGCTCGCTTTGGTTATACCCTCTTCTCTTTTGTTTTAAAGGATGCAAGGGTACAGGCGTAATCTGATCCCAATTTTCCTGAAAATTATTTGATAGCAATATTGATCCATAGATTCTTCCCAATTCGACACCAACCTCAGGTCTATTTTTATATTTCAACTGATGGAGCAGGCTTTGACTGACTCCTTTTTTGGTAAACCGCAAAAATGACATCACAAGATTTGGATGTGTCAAACCCATAATTTTTGTGACAAGCTCATTATTCTGCGGGCGAAGGTGATAATTGGTAATAGGTAAGTTGGCAATACATATTTTACACAGCTGATTTTCAAAGTCAAATAGACATCTTTTGCAGAGGCAACAGGTCTTAGGGAAAACCAATGCCAAAAAATCTTCAAAAATCGGGAAACGCATTTTCAAAATGGCTTGTTAGAACTGATTGGGAATAAATACCTGTTATATTTGCAGGTTAACTAAAACCTCCATAAAATTTAATGAATTTAATAGAAGAATTCAATAGCTATAGGAGCCAAATGAACGAAAAGATCATGGCCGCTGACAACAAGGTCATCAAACGTTTCTTTAATTTGGATACCAACACCTATGCAGATGGTGCTGTGGATGTCAAAACAAAAGAAATGATTGGACTGGCCTGTTCAATGGTTTTGCGATGTGACGACTGCATCAAATATCATTTGGGTAAATCTTTTGAAGCCGGATTGAGCAAAGAAGAAATTTTTGAGGTATTTTCTATTGCAACGATAATAGGTGGATCTATTGTGATACCCCATCTTAGAAGGGCAGTAGAATATTGGGAATTATTGGAAGCCGAACAAGACACAAATGTTTAAAAAAGATCTTGACCTGGAAAAACGATGGGGCAAACTTCTCCTGGGAATTCATGAGCTTTTAGGCAAAAAACCTTCTGACCTCAATGGGGTTTTGTTTCTTATCGGTGTACAGGAACTAGGTCAGGGAAATAAAAACTTTTCAAAAGAACAAAAGCAGGATCTCATGCATATTGCGATTTGTAAGGTTTTAAGTCTGGCCGGATTCTATGAATTGGATTATGTTGACCAAGATGGATGGCCACATTGGAAATTGATAAAAAAACTACCACATTTTGATATATTGGAACAGGAGAAACTCTTGAAAATCCAGGTTTTGGAATATTTCGAGCAGGAATTCCAAATTGACATCAAATAAACCGTATCACCCAAATTAAAGAAGCATCTAAGATCAATGAAAATCGTATCCTATAATGTTAATGGAATCAGAGCTGCGTTAAACAAAGGGTTTTTGGATTGGATGACTGCCACGGATCCGGATATCATAGGATTGCAGGAAGTCAAAGCTGAGCAAAACCAAATCGAGTGTGCAATATTTGAGGATCTTGGCTATCATATTTATTGGTATCCAGCTGTAAAGAAAGGCTACAGTGGTGTGGCCATTCTGAGCAAAATAAAACCAAGGCATGTAGAATATGGAATAGGTTTATCTGATTACGATAATGAGGGCCGAATACTGAGAGCGGACTTTGATTCATTTTCATTTGTATCGGCATATTTCCCCTCCGGCACTACAGGCGACATCAGACAAGACTTCAAATATCAATTCTTGGACGATATATATGGATATTCTCAGGATTTGATACAAAAATTTCCTAATTTGATTCTGAGTGGAGATTATAATATTTGCCATAAACCAATAGACATACATAATCCTATCTCAAACAAAAACTCATCGGGATTTCTTCCAGACGAAAGGGCTTGGATGGATAAGTTTACCACATCAGGATTTGAGGATACCTTTAGGTTATTCAATCAGGAGCCGCATAATTATACCTGGTGGAGTTATAGGGCAGGATCAAGGGGCAAGAACCTAGGTTGGAGAATTGACTATCATATGACTACCTTGCCCATGAAAGACCGGATTAAAAGGTCAGTGATTTTACCGGAAGCATACCATTCAGATCACTGTCCAATTTTAATGGAGATTGATAATTGAAGAATATAAGTATTAAACAAAATAGCCACAAAAGATTCATGAAATCTATAAAAATTTCAATACCTTCTCTTATAGAGAATATAAAAATTATAGAAAGCTTCATTGACAATGCAAGAGACAAATTCTCTATTAATGAAGATATTTATGGAAACATCATGATTTCTGTAACAGAATGCGTCACCAACGCTATTGTACATGGCAATGGCTTGGATGGTTCTAAAAAAGTAGATCTTGAATTACATTTGGACGAAAATCAGGTCCAGTTTGTCATTAAAGACGAGGGAACAGGATTTGATTATGAACATTTAGAAGATCCAACCTCTCCCGATAATCTGGAGAAAACAGGAGGAAGGGGAATATTCATTATGAAACATTTGTCGGATGAAGTAAAATTTGAAGATATGGGAAGAAAAACCATTTTAACCTTTTACATGTAAATGGCAATTCAATTTTTTGAAGAAGACATCAAGTTTTCTCTTAAAGAAAAAAATAAACATAAAAAATGGCTCAAAACCATTGCAGAAAATGAAGGTTTTATAATAACAGATCTCAATTACATTTTCTGTTCAGATGAATACCTATATAAAATCAATTTTGATTATCTCAATCACAATACATATACAGACATTATTACATTTGATAATTCTGAGGAAAAAAATTTCATCGAAGGTGACATCTTCATCAGTATTGAAAGAATTAAAGAAAATGCTGAAAAAACAAAAAATCAAACAGAAACAGAAATTCTCAGAGTGATGAGCCATGGGTTATTGCATTTGATGGGTTACAAAGACAAGAGCAAAGAAGACAAAAAACAGATGAGTAAATTGGAAGACAAGTCAATTTCACTCTTTCATTAATAAATTGTTTCACGTGGAACAGGTAGTACACTAACTTAAAAAAATAGATGTTTCACGTGAAACACAAACATTAAAATTAATATGTTTCCAATATACGATGTGATCGTGGTAGGGGCGGGTCATGCGGGCTGCGAAGCTGCACATGCTGCCGCAAAGATGGGTTCAAAAGTACTTCTGTGTACAATGAACATGAATACGATTGCCCAAATGTCATGTAACCCTGCAATGGGTGGAGTAGCAAAGGGACAGATTGTAAGGGAAATTGATGCGTTAGGAGGAATTTCCGGAATTATTTCTGACAAATCTATGATACAATTCAGAATGCTGAACAGGTCAAAAGGTCCGGCAATGTGGTCTCCAAGATCACAAAATGACAGGATGAGATTTGCAGAAGAATGGAGAATGGCTTTAGAACATACTCCCAATGTGGATTTTTGGCAAGAAATGATCAGTGGCTTAATTGTGAAAAACAATATCGTTTGTGGTGTCAGGACAGGAATAGGCCTCGAAATACAAAGTAAAAGCGTTGTGCTAACCAATGGTACTTTCTTAAATGGAATCATCCATATAGGTGAAAAACAAATGGGGGGCGGTAGGACAGGAGAA
>NZ_JBGTCA010000463.1:0-33459 GCF_041749095.1 Aquiflexum sp.
CAGGGATTTTTTGAACACCAAGATTGAAGATCCTAAGGAACTTGAAAAACAGATTAAAACACCTCTGATAGGTATGATCGGCAGAAATCTTGGAAGTGACCCTAAGCCTGTATTACATAATCCAAGGTCTTCGGTAACAGAATCTTTCAGGAATATTAGGGCTGATATGTCCTATTTGTGCCCAAACAAGGATCATTTGACCATATTGTTTACCTCAAGTATTTCGGGTGAGGGTAAGACTTTTGCTTCTATCAATATGGCCTCCGTTTATTCTCTTTTGGGAAAAAAGACAATGTTGATAGGGCTTGATCTCCGAAAGCCCAAGATTGCAGAAGAGTTTGGATTCAATAATGACATCGGTATGAGTACCTGTCTGAGTAAGGGGATTCCTTGGAGAGAGGTTGTCAAACCGACTCAGTATGATAACCTTGACGTCATTCTCTCAGGGCCTGTTCCGCCTAATCCGGCTGAATTACTCTTGCAGGACAAGTTTTCACAGATCATGTCGGAAATAAAAAAGGAGTATGATGTAGTGATTTTGGATTGTCCACCGGCAGGCCTTGTTTCCGAGACCAAGGAGCTATTTAATTTTTCTGATGTCAATTTTTATATTTTCCGGCAGGGATTTTCACACAAAAGCCACATTCAGGTTCTTAATAACCTTATCGAAAAAGGAGGGGTCAATAAAGTCTATGCCCTGCTCAATGATGTGCATATTGACAAAGGATATGGTTTTGGTTACGGATACGGCTACGGCTATGGATATTCCAGTCATTATGGTTACCATGACGAAATCGAGTTGCCCTGGTGGAAAAGGGCATTGAGGAGAAGGTGAGCGAGAGAGGAGAGAAGCGAGATTTTAGAACCTAGAACCAAAGCCTGTCCCGAGTATCGGGAAGCCAAGAATCAAGATACAAGAGTAAATTCTAAGGAAGAGGATAAACACATAAAATTTACCCTTCATCATCCTCTACCTTCATCCCTCTTCCTTCGTTCACAATCCCCAAATCTAAAATCTACCCTCTAAAATCTAAATTTTTTCCTTCATCCCTTATCCTTTCTCCTTCATCCTTCCAGCTTCCACCCCTCCCTATACACCCTTTTTACAAACTGATTGGCGGGTTCAAAATTAGTGATTTTCATGTTGGGACCGTCCCAAACCAATTTGATTCCCCGGCCAGGATAGTCAAATCTATTGGAACCATCAGATCTTGGCACTCTATAATCATTACTTCTGATAGCAAGATTCCCCATCAAAACTGATTCTGTCAAGGGTCCGGCGATAGAAAATGGTGAACTCAACTGATTGAATTCTTTACTATCGAAACCACTGATACAAGCCTCTACCCAGTTGTTATAATGCCCTCTATCTCCCTCGGGAACCCTATATAAAGTTTGAGGAACGTGGATTTCTTCCGTTAAAGATGTCGGCAGCAGTTTTGGATCTCTACCATAGGTGCCGCACATCATTTTTCCTTTGGTACCTTCGATGATGACGCCATTTCCGCCATCTCCCATGACCTCATTGGGGCCTAACTCTTCGGGTCTTGATGGCTGAATGCCACCGTCCATCCAATGGAAGCTAAGATCTTCTTTTCCTTCTCTTTTAAATCTCAATGTAATATGGGAAGAAGGAGGGCAACTATCTGGGAAATATCCTCTCTGGAATTCTCCTACATAAACAGAGCCTACACTGCACTCGGCGGACTCAGGATAACCTAATCCCAAAACCCTGAATGGCGGCTCCATAATATGACAAGCCATATCTCCCAAGGCTCCTGTTCCGTAATCCCACCAACCTCTCCAATTAAAAGGGATTAAATTGGGGACATATTCTTTGTATGGGGCGGTGCCCAACCACAAATCCCAATCCAGGTCAGCAGGAGGTGTGGCTTGGGTTTTTGGCCAGGGAATACCCTGTGGCCATACAGGTCTGTCAGTCCAACTCCAAACTCTGGTAGCTTCACCGATCAATCCGGCATTGTACCACTCCACCATTTTCCTTACACCTTCACCTGAGGAACCTTGGTTCCCCATTTGGGTGACCACTTTATATTTTTCAGCAGCTTCAGTCAACATCCTGGCTTCATAAATATCATGTGTAAGTGGCTTCTGCACATAGACATGTTTCCCCAATTGCATGGCTGCCAATGCCTGAATGGCATGCATATGGTCGGGAGTAGAGACGGTGACTGCATCAATGTTCTTATGCTCTTTGTCAAGCATGGTTCTAAAATCCCTGTAATATTTCGCTTTTGGATGTGCTTCCACACTTCCTTTTGCCCTAGTGTCATCCACATCGCACAATGCAATAAAATCTGCCTTTCCACTATTGAAGACACCTCTCACATCCCCACTTCCCATTCCCCCGACACCAATTCCCGCCACTCTCAATCGATCTGATGGAGCTATAAAGCCAGGACCACCCAATACGTGCCTTGGAACAAAATAAAATCCTGCCAGGGCAGTTGCGGAAGCTTTGATAAAACCCCTTCTGGAATTGTCATTTTCTTTTAGTAATTCTTTTTTCATCAGGTCTATTGTTTGAAAGATTGTTTGAATGATGTCCAATCGAAAATCCAATTTATTTAAAAAATCCGTTTTTGGGCTTATTTATTTTTTGATTTTGAAAAAAAGGAGAATAAATGAGATTACTTTTTTGCTTTAACCGGTAGGAATTTACTTTTCATTCATGTCAAAAAAACTGAAAAACATTTCAATAAGAGAAGGACTTTTTCCTAAATTTTTATCTTTAGGGTGAAATCACTGAATAGAAATGAAATTAAAGGACAAAGTGGTTATTATAACAGGCGCAACCTCCGGAATAGGTGAGGCTTGCGCATTTGTTTTTGGAGCTCAGGGAGCAAAAATTCTTATCACAGGCCGTTCACAGGTCAAGCTTGATAATGTGCTGCACAATTTACAGAATCAGGGGATAGAAGCAGTGGGAGTTTTGGCTGATGCGGCATCATTGGAAGAAAACCAAAAGATGGCTGATGAAGCTATCAGAAGGTTCGGAAAAATTGACATCCTGGTCAATAATGCAGGGATTTCGATGCGGGCATTATTTGAGGACTTGGACCTTGAGGTGTTCCATAAAGTGATGGATACCAATTTTTGGGGGACGGTTTATGCCACTAAATTTTGCCTTCCTTATATATTGAAAAGTAAGGGCAGTATTGTTGGTGTATCTTCCATCAATGGCTATCGGGGAACTCCCGCCCGCACTGCCTACACGGCAAGCAAATATGCGATGAATGGATTTTTTGAATCTTTAAGAACTGAAGTGATGAAGAAAGGCGTGCACGTGTTAGTGGCTTGCCCGGGATTTACAGCTTCCAATATCCGTAACAATGCCCTGACAGCTGATGGAACAGTTCAGGGTGAATCACCGCGGGAGGAAAATAAAATGATGACATCAGAGGAAGTGGCAAATGAAATTTTAAAAGCTACCCTTGCCAGAAAAAGAGATATTATATTGACGAGACAAGGAAAATTAGCTGTATTTTTAAATAAATGGATTCCCGGAATTATGGATGGAGTAGTTTACAACCATATGGCAAAGGAAAAAGATTCTCCTTTCAAATAATCACCTATGCTCAAAGATGTTCTTCAGGTATATCTAAATAGATTGGTGGATCTTTCCAGCAGGAACAGGTCCATCTATCTTTCAAGGCTGATATCCGGTCAAATGATTGATCTGAAGGATTTTGATTTTGCAAACCATCTTCCTGCTTTTAATTATATAGAAGAACTTATCGGTAAAAATAACAGACTTCCAATATTACCCTTATCAGACCCAAGAGATAAGAACGTCAATATACTCTCATCCCGAATTAAAAAACTGCAGCACTCGGTAAAGTTGGCAGAAGCCGAAACGGGAGAAAAAAGTCTATACGTGGGTTGGCCTTTTGTGGAAGGAAAAATGCTTAATGGCCAGGTTATCAGGTGTCCGTTAATGTTTTTTCCAGTCGAAATCAAATCAGAGGAGAACCAATGGAACTGGATAAGAAGTAATGGAGACCATCCTTTTTTGAATAAAGCTTTTTTATTGGCCTACTCCCATGCATACGGCAAGGACCCTAACATATTTGGCGAAGAAAATCCACTCGAAAATTTCTCTTCGGATTTAGTGGTATTTAGAAATGAACTTTATGTTTTTCTGGATCAGGAATTTTCACTTAACTTTTCCAGAGAGCTGTATGAAAATAGGTTGGAAACATTCCCTGATTCCTCCAGAAGTCTGGATGAGGAACAAATGAAGATTGGAAAACTACAACTTAAACCTTACGCAGTGTTGGGACAGTTTACACAAAAAACCAGCTTTCTGATTCAGGATTATGAGCAGTTGATGGTTCAGCATGATCTTCCGGATCTTGAGAGCCTATTTCACCAATGGTTTGCTCCGAAAGAATTACAGCCTAATCCCATCAGAGAGGATCAGCTATACACGGTATTTCCTGTTGATTCGAGTCAGGAAGAGGTCATCAAAGCCGTTAGAGAAGGTAGATCTTGTGTAGTAGAAGGCCCACCCGGAACCGGAAAATCACAATTGATCAGCAACTTGGTCATTGATTACATTGCAAGGGGAAAAAAGGTACTTGTTGTTTCACAAAAAAGAGCCGCTTTGGACGTGGTGTTCAACAGACTGGCCAGCGAAGGATTCGGAGCATTTTTGGCCCTTGTACATGATTTCAGGTCAGACAGAAAGGAGCTTTATAAAAAAATTCTCAGTCAGATAAGGTCAATTGATAACTATCAGGAACTGAACCGTGGAATAGATGCCATTCAGCTTGAAAGGAATTTCGCACAAATATCAAGGTTGGTAGATTATAATTCGGATTATTTCAACACACTGAAAAAGGCTCTGTACAATACCGAGGAATGCGGCGTTCCGATCAAAGAACTTTATTTGGGTTCGAAGCTATCAGATGAGTCCTTTGACATGAACCAATTTTACAGGAAGTTCCATGCAGGAAGGGTAAAGGATTTTTTGAGGGATTTCAATGATTATGAGCAATACTACAGGAACTACCAAAACCCTGAATCATTTTGGTTGCATAGGGTGGATTTTAGCGGATTTGATCCGGCAGTTTCAAAACGGATACAGGAAGTGGTTGCTGAAATTAGAGAGGTCAAGGAGAATTTTGAATATGATTTTTCGAAATTGGAAGAATATGATCCATCATTTTTATTTTATTTTTATGAGCAAAAACCAAAGTTGGAAGAACTTATCCATTTATTGCACCATAAGGAGAGTTTGGATCGTTTTTGGTCCTTGAAGGATATACCAAGGACAGAAATTGATATTCTTTGGCTGGAACATAAACTTGACGCTATCAAATCACTGCTGTCCGATGAAGGCGTAGAATGGAACAGCCTCGACAGGGAGTCAGAGGGACTTATGAAATTGGCCATTGAGTTTTTGGCCAGGAAAAAAGGTTGGAGAAAACATTTTCCGCTTATCTGGAAAACAAAAAGATTTCTGCCCATTTATAGACTTTTGATTTTAAATGAATTGGAAAACAGTACTTATGGGGTAAATATCCTGATCAAAAAACTGGAAAACAGGATGAATCTCAATCATCAGTACACCCTGTTAAATGGCAAGCCATGGATTGAACTTCCCGGTAAGCCTTTTGATTATACAACATTCAATCATATTTCCACCATTTACAAAGAAGCTGTAAAGGCTAAATCTGTAATCAATGATCTTGGCGGATTGAACAGTTTTTTAAAATTAAACGCATCATCGGGTGAAGCTTTCCTAAAAAGGTTAAATAATGTACTCATACATTTGCAGGTGTTGGAAAAGAAGATGCCCTATTGGTCATTATATCTGAGCAAAATCCAGATCCAACATTTGATATCCCAGAGTTCGGAAGACGGGATAATAACTATCCAAGAACAGGTACCACAGATTTTTGATGGGATGGTTCACTTCGATAGATTGAGAAAAAGGTTGAAGTCCCAGGATATCTCCGTAATGGATAAATTGCTCACCACTTATCCTGATAGGAGTTTTGAGGAACTAAAAGCACTTTTTCTTTCGGGGCTTAAAATGAGCTGGATAGGCCATATAGAAACCAAGTATCCGATACTGACAGATGTTGTTTCCAACAAAACACTTAAAATGCAGGAGGAACTGTTAGATGCAGTCGTAGAAAAATGGAAACTTTCAAAGTATATTGCAGACATTAGGGTCAGAGAATTCACTTATAAAAACCTTGAATTTAACCGACTCAATAATCTTTTGACCTATAGGGAACTCAGTCATCAGGTGAGCAAGCAAAAAAAGATTTGGAGTATCAAAAAGCTTGTTGAAGCATTTGAGGATGAGATTTTTAAACTGATACCTTGTTGGCTGGCATCACCTGAAACTGTATCCGCACTTTTCCCTTTGAAACAGTCGTTTGACCTCGTGATTTTTGATGAGTCTTCGCAGTGTTATGTAGAACGGGGGCTTCCCGCCATGTTGAGGGGAAAGCAAACTGTCATAGCAGGAGATTCCCATCAATTGCGTCCATTTGACCTGTATCAGGTCAGAATGGAAACGGAAGATGATGGGATTGAAACAGAGACAGAATCCCTTTTGGAGCTTGCATCAGGATTTTTTCAGAAATTCTGGCTTCAAGGACATTACCGAAGTGCCCAGCTTGGGCTGATACATTTCTCTAACAGAAATTTTTATGAAAACAGACTGAAAATGCTCGCAAAGATGGATCTAGTAAATGTCAATGAATCCCCTTTCAAATTAATAAGTGTAGATGGGATTTGGGACAAACAGACCAATAGAGTAGAGGCGGAGGCTGTGATTGAGGAAATAAAATGGATCCAAATAAACAAGCCATCATTTTCAATTGGAGTGATTACTTTCAATTTTTTCCAAATGGAATTGATCCAGGAACTGGTAAACTTAGAAGAGGATATCAAAAATGAAAATCTTTCTATAAAGAATATTGAAAATGCGCAGGGTGATGAATTTGACTGGGTGATTCTTTGCATTGGATATGCCAAAAACAAAAAAGGGAAGTTAATTGCAAATTTCGGGATGCTTTCCAAAAAGGGAGGAATCAATCGCTTGAATGTAGCCATTACCAGGGCCAAAAATAAAATTACCGTAGTCACCAGCCTGAAATCAAAGGATTTTAATCAGGACCAGTTGAAGAATGAGGGTATTGGTATGTTGAGGAATTATATTGACTATGTCAAAAATGTCAGCAAGGGTGAAAGTTTGGATATTCCTGCATCGCCAACCTACAGATTTGACAACACGTGGTCTCTAAGGGACAAAATCCAAGGTTCGCATGGTGGTTATGAACTAGAAAGATATCCATCGTCAAGCTTACTTGATCTGGCATTGAGAAAAAAGGGTGTTTATGCTGAGGCAATACTTACAGATGACCAAAGACTTTACGATGCCCAGGGATCCAAGGAAGCATTTGTCTATCACCCTTTACAATTAAAGGAAAAGGGCTGGCCTTACAGGTTTTATTTCAGCAGACAATATTGGATGGGAAAACCTCTTTTGGGGGTTTGAAAAAACCTACTTCACAATCTTAACCCCCACAGCCTCAATGCCAACTATTTCATCCATTCTCATATATTGCAATAACTGAATCTTTGAATAAGAATTATTTGTCAATAGGGGAAGGGTGTCATATTTGGTAAATGTAATCCCAAATCCTGAACCCAATGGCTTGCCTGATTTATTATCAAAAAGCGGGATTTCCAATAATTGGGTTTCGATGATTTGGCCAAGACTGTCTTTTAAAAGATAAGTGAGGTAAAGATTTCTGAATTCATAGTCATCGTTGTATTTGATACCTACGATTGTTTTGTGAGAATCAGAAATCTTAGGCAGATCAAATGAAACTGTATCAGCAATATTCCATGAACCTGTTTCCATTCCCTGGTATTTTTCAAATAGTCGGCTCTTGTCACAGCCAAGCATCAAAACACATAGCAGCAGGAGAATAACCTTGGATTTTAATGTCATATTTTAAATTTATGATTGTCCTGGATTTTGGTCTCCTTTATTCTTTGGGTTAAACCTTCTTTTGTTGTTCCTTTTATTCCTTGGTTTCTGCTCAGATCCACCTTCTTGGGATTGAGGTTGGGCAGGTTTGGAAGTGGCGTTCTGTTGCGGGGCGTTACTTCTTGGTGTGCGACCGCTTGGATTGTTTTTCCTTTTGGGGTTTTGGTTGGGATTGTTTTTTTGTTGTTGCTGTTCTGGATTTCCTGCCTCTTTTTTAAATGCAGGGTTGCTTCCGTCTCCACGGGGTTTCTTTTTCTTTTTGGTTCTTTTATTACCGCTGAATTTTTTGTCCAGAATTTCCAATTCAAGGTTTGATTTTGAAATCTGTTCTTCTATGTCCTTTGTATGGTTGTTTTTCAGATTTGTCGGTTTGGTGCCTTTGGCGTTAAGTTCCTGAATCTCTTTTACCCTATCACAGGTGATGGAATGCCAGTCGTTATCATTATTGTAACTGAACCACATCAATTTTCTGAAGATATCTGTCTTTTGTAGTTTGGCCGGACCGGCTTCTGTCAAAAGCGGTTTATCTACCTCAGGAATATCACTGAGAGCAGACATGTAAGTATCAAGCTCATAATTTAGACAGCATTTCAATCTACCGCATTGTCCCGATAGTTTGGAGGGATTGAGAGAAAGGTTCTGATATCTTGCTGCGGAAGTGTTGACGCTTTTGAATTCATATATCCAAGTGGAGCAACATAATTCCCTGCCACAGACTCCTATTCCACCCAATCTCCCTGCTTCCTGCCTGAGACTGATCTGTCTCATTTCAACCCGGATTTTGAATTCCGAGGCCAAAAGTTTGATCAGTTCCCTGAAATCTACCCGGTCTTCAGCGGAATAGTAAAAGGTTGCTTTGGAATTGTCTGCCTGAAACTCCACATCCGAAGGCTTCATTTCAAGCTTCAGTTCATCTATGATCTGTTTGGTTCTGTATAAGGTTGGGATTTCCCTGTTTCTTGCTTCCTCCCATTTTTCAAGGTCTTTCTGATTGGCTACCCTATAGATGCGGAGGATATTGTCATCATCTTTGATTTTTCTCTTTTGCATCTGAAGTCGTACCAATTCCCCCTGTAAGGAAACATACCCGATATGGTGTCCGTTTGGCACATCCACTACTATTGGATCCCCGGTTGTCAGTGGAATGAAATCCACATTTCGGTAGTACTCTTTTCTGCCACCTTTGAATTTTACTTCAACAATATCAAACTTATCAACGGTTGGAATTCCCATATGGGACAACCAATCAAATGCATTCATTTTATTACAATCGCTCGTACCACATGTGCCGTTGTTGTTACAGCCGCCACTTGTTCCGGTGGTCGTCGAGCAGCTACTACATCCTGCCATAATTATATATACTAAGGGAGATCTTATCTCCTCTTTAAATGGGTTTATTTATTAAATTGAGAATATCCTGACCGATATCTTTCCGGAAATACAAATCTTCCCAGCAAATTTCCGATACAGTCAGATAGGCGTTTTGAAGTGCGAGATCCAAATTTTGTCCTATTCCTGTTACTGCCATTACTCTTCCACCATTGGTAAGGACCTCCCCCGAATCACCAAGTTTTGTTCCTGCATGGAATATGATGGATTTATTTCCTTTATTGGCCTTGTCTAGTCCAATGATTTCATGTCCTTTTTTGTAATCTCCGGGATATCCACCTGCGACCATCACAACGGTGGTACTGGTGAATTCGTGTATTTCCATTTGATAATCGGAAAGGTTTCTCGTGCCCATGGCATGAAGTAGATCCACAAAATCACTTTTGATTCTGGGAAGGACAGCTTCGGTTTCGGGGTCTCCCATGCGTACATTATATTCTATCACATAAGGTTCACCCCCAATATTCATCAAGCCAATGAAAAGAAAACCTGTGTAAAATATACCGTCTTCTTCCAGACCTTTGATGGTAGGTTGGACAATTCGCTCCTCTACTTTGTCAAGGAATGCACTGTCAGCAAAGGGAACGGGACTGACTGCTCCCATACCTCCGGTATTTAAGCCAGTGTCTTTTTCACCAATCCTTTTGTAGTCTTTGGCCTCCGGTAGGATTTTGTAACTTTTGCCATCAGTCGCTACAAAGACTGAGAGTTCGATGCCATCCAGAAATTGCTCAATGACAACTTTAGAAGAGGCCTGACCAAATTTGCTTTCCAAAAGCATCTCTTTGAGATTCAATTCTGCTTCCTTGTGGGTTTGGCAGATCAGCACACCCTTTCCGGCGGCAAGACCATCCGCTTTCAATACTATTGGGAGGGATTGTTTTTTCAAATATTCCAGACCTTCTCCGATTGTTTCTTTGGTAAAAGTTTCATAGGCAGCCGTAGGAATGCTATGTCTTTGCATAAAGCGTTTGGAAAAATCCTTCGATCCCTCAAGCCTGGCACCGATTTCACATGGCCCGATTACGGGAATTGATGACAATTTGGGGTGGTTTTGGAAAAAATCCACAATTCCCTTTACCAATGGTTCCTCGGGACCCACAACCAACATCTCAATATTATTGAGCAAAATAAATTCTGCCAAGGAGTGGAAATCGGTGGGTGAAATCAAAACGTTTTTGGCAATAGTAGCTGTACCTGCATTACCTGGGGCGACAAATAATTGCTTACAATTCTGGCTGTTAACAATCTTCCATGCGAAAGCATGTTCTCTGCCTCCGCTGCCTAATAATAATATATTCATCAATTAGATTCTTTTTTTTAGTTGGCATGTTCTGAGATAAACTTGATTCTATAGACTCTGACTTCCTCTTCCGCAAAGTCTTCATCTTCAAGTTCATCCAATGCCACTTTAATATTGTCTGATTCTGCAGTCATAAAATAGTCATGCAGCATATCCTCCCTTTCATCATCCATGATATTCTCAATATAATAGTTGATATTGAGTTTGGTACCACTGTAGATTATCTGTTCAATTTCCCCAATGAGTTCTGACATAGAAAGATTGAGATTGTCGGCTATTTCATCAAGGTTGACTTTTCTATCTACTTGCTGTATGATGGATATTTTGACCTTGGATCTACTTCCTGCGGTTTTTACAACGACATCTGAGGCGGTGATGATGTCATTTTCTTCCACATAGTTTTCAATCAACTTCAGAAAGGGTGCACCGAATTTAGTGACTTTTCCCATTCCGACTCCATTGACCTGTGCCAATTCATCATTTGTCGTGGGATATACCGTAGCCATTTCTTCCAAAGAAGGATCTTGGAAAATGACATAAGGGGGAAGGTTCTTGGATTTGGCTACTTTTTTTCTTTCAGCCTTGAGAAGTTCAAAGAGTTTTTCATCGTAAGCTTTTCCTCCACCATGTATATCATCTCCGGAAGTGCTTTCATCTACTTCTTCAAAGTTATGGTCCTTGCTTAGAGAGACGGAATATGGATCCTTCAGGAATTTCTCACCTCTTTCAGAGATTTTGATGATACCATAGTTTTCAATATCCTTTTCCAGAAAATTCAGGATCAAAGCCTGCCTGACAACGGTAGTCCATAATTTTTCATCCTCATCCTTGCCTTTTCCAAAGACCGATATTTTGTCATGGCCATAGCTTTTGATATAATCATTGCTTTCCCCTCTAATGACATTGACAATATGGGTAAGGTTAAACCTGTTGTTTGTTTCCTTGACAGCTGATATCGCCGAAAGGAGATGATCCATACCTTCAAACTGGTCTTTGGGTTTTTTGCAATTATCACAAAATCCACAATCCGTTTCCAGGTACTCACCAAAATAATGCAGCAACACTTTTCTTCTACAAACAGAACTTTCTGAATAAGCGGCCATTTCTTCCAATAGGATTTTGGAATTCTCTCTCTCGGTGACAGGCTTATCCTTGTTGAATTTTTCCAATTTGACGATGTCTTCATACCGATAGAACATTAGGCAGTGTCCATCCAATCCATCTCTCCCTGCACGTCCGGTTTCCTGGTAATATCCTTCAAGGGATTTTGGCACGTCATAATGGATCACATAACGGACATCCGGTTTGTCAATACCCATACCAAAAGCAATGGTAGCCACAATGACATCAAGTTCCTCATTTAGAAAATCATCCTGGTTTTTGACCCGTACACTTTGATCCAATCCTGCATGGTAAGGTGCAGCATTAATCCCGTTTACCTTGAGCAGTTCAGCAATTTCTTCCACCTTTTTTCGGCTCAGACAGTATATGATGCCTGATTTTCCCTTATGGGTTTTGATGTATTTGATGATCTGCTTTTTGGTTTCGTTCTTATGTTTTGGCCTGACCTCGTAATAAAGATTGGTTCTATTGAAAGAGGATTTGAAAAGGTCGGCTTCTTCCATCTGAAGATTACGCTGAATGTCCTGCTGTACTTTGGGTGTGGCTGTAGCAGTAAGTGCAATGATGGGAAGGGTAGCTCCTATCTGGCCGATGATGGATTTTATTTTTCGATATTCCGGCCTGAAATCATGCCCCCATTCCGAAATACAATGTGCTTCATCAATGGCGACAAAACTAATATTCGCCTCCTTCAGAAACTGTACATTTTCTTCTTTAGTAAGGGATTCCGGTGCTACATAGAGCAATTTGGTTTTACCGGACAATACTTCCTTCTTGACTTTGGTAGTTTCAGATTTATTGAGTGTGGAATTGAGAAAATAAGCATTTACACCAAAAGCATTCAATTGATCCACCTGATTTTTCATCAAGGCAATCAAAGGAGAGATTACAATGGCAGTACCTTCATTGACTACAGCAGGAAATTGATAGCAAAGGGATTTCCCGGCCCCCGTTGGCATGATGACAAAAGTGTTTCTGCCATTCAGCACATTATCCACAATGGCTTCTTGAGTTCCTCGGAACTGGTTGAAACCAAAAATTTTTTTGAGTTTTTCTTTTACGCTTTGATCCACAGTCTGCATGATATTACAATGTTACCTTCATCGGTATCCATTAAATTTTAAAGGAATTCTTTTATACCTTTGGTACAAATTTAAGGATTAACGACAGCAATTTTGAAGTTAACAAAAAATATTAAAAGTAGCGCCATAAAAGTACTTCAATCGGAGGCAGATGCTATTCAAAATTTAATCAATTACATCGATGATGAGTTTGAAGCCTGTGTAGAGGCTATTTTGAATTCCAAAGGCAGGGTTGTAATCACAGGTGTTGGCAAAAGCGCCATTATTGCCAATAAGATTGTGGCTACGATGAATTCGACTGGTACTCCGGCGATTTTTATGCATGCTGCCGATGCCATCCATGGTGATCTTGGGATGGTTCAGAAAGATGATTTTGTAATCTGTATTTCAAAAAGCGGAAACACTCCTGAAATAAAAGTTCTTGTTCCTTTGCTCAAAAGGCTTGGTTCAAAACTTATTGCTTTGGTCTGTAATACAGGCAGCTATCTTGCCGAACATGCTGATTTTGTACTCAATGCTACTATTTCTGAAGAAGCATGTCCCAATAACCTTGCACCGACTACGAGTACTACAGCACAATTGGCACTGGGAGATGCTTTGGCAGTTTGCCTATTGGAAGCAAAAGGATTCAGCAGTGAGGATTTTGCCAAATATCATCCGGGAGGAGCGCTTGGAAAGCAATTGTATTTAACTGTCGGGGATGTAGTTCCAAAAAATATGGTTCCCAAAGTAAGAGAAGATGCCAAGCTACCTGAAATTATCGTGGAAATCAGCAGTAAACGTTTGGGCGCTACTGCTGTAATGGATTCCAATGACAGGCTTATTGGGATTATCACTGACGGGGACCTGAGGAGGATGCTTCAAAAAATGCAGGACATCACCAAGGTCAAAGCCGAGGATATCATGACTGTTAATCCAAAGTCAATTGCAGTGGAAGAGTATGCTATCCGTGCTTTGAACCGCATGAAGGAGTTTAATATTACCCAACTTGTAGCAATGGAGGGTGAGAAAGTTGCTGGTTTCATTCATATTCACGATCTTATGAAAGAAGGAATTGTTTAATTTACGAACATGCAAAAAAAACCATATATTGTAATCATGGCGGGAGGAATAGGTTCCCGTTTTTGGCCATATAGTAGAAACGGCAGACCGAAGCAATTTTTGGATATACTCGGCACAGGCAGGACCTTACTTCAGATGACTTATGACAGGTTTATCAAATTATCTGACAAGTACATGTTTTACGTGGTTACTTTTAAAGAATATCTCAATATCGTTCAGGATCAGCTTCCGGATGTTCCCGCGGAGCAAATACTCACTGAACCATTAAGAAGAAATACTGCCACTTGTGTGGCTTATGCGAGTTATAGAATTTTCCAAAAAGACCCTGAAGCCAAGTTAATTGTAACCCCTGCAGACCACCTTATTATTCAGGAAAAGAGTTTTTACAGTACCATGGAAATTGCGCTTCAGGCTGCAGAGCTTGACGATAGGCTAATTACGCTGGGAATTAGACCCAACAGACCCGAAACAGGCTATGGGTATATCCAATACATTAGCAATCATGGTAATCCTGTCAAAAAAGTAAAAACATTCACCGAAAAGCCCAATATCAAATTGGCAAAGACTTTTGTAGAAAGCGGAGACTTTGTCTGGAATTCAGGAATGTTTGTCTGGAAAGCAAATAGTATTATCAAAGCTTTTGAAAAATACATGCCTGATGTGGCAGAGGCCTTTGAGGAGGGATTAACACATTTTGGCAAACCTGACGAGGAGGAGTTTACACGAAAAGCCTATTCCTTGGTTAAAAATATTTCCATTGACTATGGGATTATGGAAAAAGCGGACGAGGTTTATACTGTACTTGGAGATTTTGGTTGGTCAGACTTAGGGTCATGGTTAAGTTTACATGAGACCAAAGAAAAAGATGATCTGGGCAATGTGGTAGATGCCAATGCGGTACTTTATGAAACCAAAAATTGCTATGTTAAAGTCAGCCCGGAAAAACTTGTTGTAATTGAAGGTTTGGAAAATTTCCTGGTAACCGAATCTGAAAATGTTTTATTGATATGCAAATTGAACGGTGAGAAAAAATTCAGGGAATTTGTAAGTGAAGCCAAAAAGAAAGGAGAAGATTATGTTTGAAACATATAAGAGATTTTGGGATACCCCTGTATTTTAACCGTATATATGTCTAAAGAAATCACAATTTCTGAAGCCCAAAAACTGGTTGATGAGTGGATCAAAACTGTTGGAGTCAGGTACTTCAATGAATTGACCAATACAGCTATCCTGATGGAGGAAGTGGGGGAGTTGGCTCGCATTATGGCCAGAAAGTACGGGGAGCAATCCTTCAAAGAATCAGACAACGAAGTCAATATGGCCGATGAAATGGCAGATGTGCTTTGGGTGCTGATGTGTCTGGCCAATCAAACCGGAGTAGATTTAACCGATGCTTTACAGAAGAATTTTGAGAAAAAAAACATCAGGGATAAGGATAGGCATAAGGAGAATAAAAAGTTATTCTGATTATTTGAATTGGTTTATTTTTAGAATGAAATGTTGGTTCATAATTATTTGATATTTGATATTGTTGGATATTTTTTTGAGAGTATCCGAAGTTTGAATTTTTCCATTTATAACTTAATTCCTGTTTCAGTTTTGTACATTTAAGGTATTACAGTATTTGTAAAGCAACCCTAAAAACCGATTATGAAAACCGGAATTTATTTCTTAAGCCTTTTACTTCTATTCTCCCATGTCCCGGATTCAAACGGAACTGGCCTCTCTGAAACAGAAATCAATGATCAATTTGAAATAAAAAGAGGAACCAATATCAGTCACTGGCTTTCCCAATAGCCTGGGCAACATGGGACTACAAAGGAGGATTTGGGATTGTGAGGAATGGGAATGAGGATAAAAATTTGATAAGAGTTTTATTGAAATAAAAAGAGGCAGGATTTTACCTGCCTCTTATAATTTTTTTAAACTTTATTACCCCAACCAACTTGTCCAGGGGATTCTTGACAAAATCAGAAGTAAGCCCACTGCATACATCATATAAATAGACCTGAATTTAGCCCTGCTTTCAGTCAGTTTTTTGGCACGGGAATATCCAATGGTAATGAGAACTATTGCTACTATGTTGATCAATGGATGTTCTACTGCTGTCAATCTTGCAGCACTGTCTGACATCGCCCCGCCACCTTTCAGCAATGCAAAACCCAGTGGACTTACAAAATAAAGAATCAGTCCTACCAACAATTGGACATGGGCCAAAATAAATCCGATCAGGGCGATCTTCCTGTCTTTTTCAGTAAAAACTTTGTTGGACAAAGCCCCGATTAAGGCATAAATAAATATAATTGCCAAAGCTGCCAAAGCCAGATAAGCAAGTCCGGAATGTAGATGTTTTAATCCTGTGTACATGTTTTAAGTTTTTTGATTTAAAATTAAGGTTAATTCCCGCAAAGTTACCAAGGCGCAAAGATATTTATGTTATTTGTATATCAACTAGTGAAATGCTTTTTCAGATTGTAAGATGAGATTAGAAGCGAGAACCGAGAACCGAGAGTCTAGATTGGGTTGTCCGAAGGTTGTTCATTCGGACTGCTGAGATTGGAGTTTCCAACTCCATTCAATTGAGCCAGAGACTCAATACCCAATGATCCGAAGCCACAGACTTCGAATAACGGAATCCAAATCTAAAATCTAAAATCTACCATACGCTCTAATCCACATACAAAACCAACCCTTTCAAATACTCACTTTCAGTATGGAAGATATTAACAGGATGGTCGGCGGGTTGGGAGAGGTAGTGAAGGATACGGACATTCCTGCCTGCCTCCATGGCAGAAGCTGTTACCGTATTGGCAAAGAGCTGCTTATCCACAACCTGGGAACAGGAAAAAGTGAATAATACTCCACCTGATTTGATTCTTTTTAAAGCTTCTGCATTCAGCCTCTTGTAGGCCTGTACTGCATTGTGTTTAGATTTGATGTTTTTTGCAAATGCCGGTGGGTCGAGCACAATGATGTCATAATCAGTTTCAATTTCTCTGATATATTTCACCACATCTGCTACAATGGATTGATGTACTCCTTGAAAACCCAAATTCAAAGCCACGTTTTTATCGGTAAGTTCTATGGCTTTAGCTGATATATCCACAGAATGAACTTCTGTTGCTCCTTCCTTCAAAGCGGCAACTGAAAAACTCCCTGAGTAGCAAAATGTATTCAAAACCTTTTTTCCTTTACTGTATTGGCCAAAGAGTTTTCTGTTTTCCCTTTGATCGACGAAAAATCCTGTTTTCTGGCCTTTTTCCCAGTCTATTTTATATTGACAGCCATATTCTAAAACCAAATTGGTTTCAGGATTTCCAAACAGCATCCTGTTTTCTACTCCTATATCTCTTGGCAGGGTCTCTGAGCTTTTCTCATAAACTGCCTTTAGTGAATGGCCATATATTTTTTGCAGGGCAATACTGATATCCTTGACCTGCTTGTACATACCGACATGGTGGGTCTGAATCACTGCCGTGCCGTTGTAGAAATCGATAATCAGACCAGGTAGCCCATCTCCTTCACCATGAATCAACCTGTAAACGTTGGTTTCGGGATTATTTGTTAAACCAATGCTTTCTCGAATCAGATAAGCAGCACGAAGTTTTTTATCCCAAAAATCTACATCAATCAGTTCCTCTTCAAAACTCACCACCCTTACCATGATGGATCCATATTGGAAATGACCTACTCCCAAAAATTTATCCTTGGAACTGAAAATCTGTACCAGATCCCCATTTTTTAGGTCATCGCTTTTGGTGTCTATGGCTCCCGAAAAAACCCAATGGTGTTTTCTGTGCAGGGAGATTTCTTTGTTCTTGTGAAGCTTGATGATT
Source organism: Aquiflexum sp. (assembly GCF_041749095.1). GTDB lineage: Bacteria > Bacteroidota > Bacteroidia > Cytophagales > Cyclobacteriaceae > Aquiflexum. The sequence goes on from NZ_JBGTCA010000463.1 coordinate 17,833, forward strand.
GGATAGGAAAGCATAATTATTGCTTGAAAGCTTTTAATTTGGTATAAGATTCTGATTTATTTTAGGGTAAATATAACTCCTAAAAGTTTGTTATATGCCTGAATTTCATATTGGGATAAATTACAAATTTTATTTTGCAATAGGTTATTGTAATTGACTCGTTTTCAGTAACTTTAATACAGTTAACCAATTATTGAATCCTTAATCGTTTTAAGGGAATTTTATCAAATATCATTTTAACCTAAATCTCACCATTATGAAAAATTATTATCAATCGTATCTGTGTTTTGCGATAGCGATGATGCTATTCGCCTGTGAAGCCTTTAAGCAGGAAAATCCTGTTAAGGAAATAATTGCGGAGGAGAATCTGAATGATCTTACCGCAAAGAAAAAAGCTTCTTTTACGAATTATGGAGCGTTTTTGACTGGTACCGAAGAAGTAGGGCCGGTAGATGCCATGGGAACAGGTGCAGCTTTCTTTGAACTCGTAGATGGAGGCATGGGCATTAAATATCAGATCAGGGTCGCAAATATGGAAGGTATTGTTGCAGGCCATATTCATACAGCCGCTTTTGGGGGAAATGGTCCTGTGGTGGCCTTCCTTTTTCCCAATCAGCCAGCATCCCCTTTAGTGAATGGGGTAATAGCAGAAGGTACTATTACTGAATCCCAGCTTAGAGGTCCTTTTCTCGGAATGACCCTTGATGTTTTGATTGATGCGCTAAACGATGGGATGGCTTATGTAAATATTCATACTGTTAAATTCCCAGGTGGAGAAATCAGAGGTCAGATCAGTGGTGTGCAACCCGGTAACAACCGGAATTTTACAACCCAATTGTCAGGAAATGAGGAAGTCCCTCCTGCGGATACCAAGGCAGTTGGAACTGGTATTTTTAAATTCGATTCCAAGATCTCCGCACTGAACTTCCAGGTAAATGTAGCACAATTGGAAAACGTGAGATTTGCCCATATCCATATAGGAAAAAAAGGGTTTAACGGGCCACCTGTTGCATTTTTGAAGGCTGATAAAGTCGAAGGACCTGTAAACGGGGTTTATGCAAAAGGAACCATATGTGCTGAAGATCTAATAGGAAAAATGTTGGGAGGGGATTTACTGATTTTGAGGGAAGCCTTCAGGACGGGTAATGCTTATGTAAATGTTCATACTGATAAATTTCCCGGCGGTGAATTGAGAGGTCAGCTTTAAAATTAATTTTTATGTCGGGCTGGTCTTATATATAGGGCAGCCCGATTTTACTTTTCTTGGGAATTTTGGTAAAGGAGTTGTTTCTCCTTAAAGTATGATACATAATTGAATTTAAGTTTGACAAAAATTGCAATTTTTTTTGGATATGCGTTAGGGAACTTACGTGCTAAAGATTTGGTTGGAAAAATGTTGGGAGGGGATTTACTGATTTTGGGGGAGGCGTTCCGCACGGGAAATGCTTATGTAAATGTCCTTACTGACAAATTTCCCGAAGGTGAATTAAGAGGTCAATTGTAAACTGGATTTCGAATTATTTGTAATTAAAGGCTATTCTCAAAGTGAATGGCCTTTTTTTCTTGTTTTGTCTTGCATGATAGTTTTGTTTTTGACCGGAAAAGCAAAAGATCCCAAAACCATGGAAATTGCACTGACACCCAATGCCGGCAAATGCGGATAAAATGGTAAATCCATCAGAGAAAATCCCAAATAGGCAATCATCCCAAAAACAATGGACATTAAAGCACCCATTTCTGAAGCTTTTCTCCAATATAATCCTGCTGTAAGCGGTACAAACAATGAAACCAACATCAATATAGATGCCCCTGCGACAAGTTCATAAATATTGGTTTTCCATTGGGCCATCAGAACTGCTACCACGGCAACAGCAATGATATTTACCCTCAAAATCCATAAGAAATGTTTCTCCTGAAGTTTTTTCCCAAAATATGGCCTGATCAGGTTTTCTGAAATGATGGCTGATGGTGCCAATAATCCCGAACTCGTAGTACTCATGATAGCTGATATCAATGCCCCAAAGAACAAAATCTGCACATGCATGCCACTGTGCCTGAGGACCATTTCCGGAAGAAGCAATTGTTTGTTTTCAAGGTAAATCTCAGGATAGAGGTATTTGGCTCCAAGAGCAATAAATAAGGGCAATAAGCCTATGGTTACATAAAAACCTCCTGCAAGGTAAGTGGAACGGATGGCGACTTTTTCTGATTTTGCGGACATCACCCTTTGGTAAATGTCCTGACTTGGAATACTTCCCAAGCCCAAAATCATCCATGCCCCCAGATAATTCATCCATGAAATCGGGTTGGCATCGGGGAAAAACTGAAAACTGCCTTCAGGTGCTGATTCCAGGATTGGCATCACGCCACCTGCTTTGTCCGCAACCAAAACCGTCACCCAGATCAATCCTATCACAATCAAAGTTGTCTGAATGAAATCCGTGATAGAGATAGCCCACATCCCTCCCAGAAAGGTATAGAAGACCACAATGCCCGCACTGATGACTATTCCCTGCGAAATGCTGATATCTGACACAATGGAGAAAATCAAAGATAAAGCAACCAATTGTGCAGCCACATATCCGAAATATGGGGGAATCATAAAGACGGAAGCAAAGAACTCCACCCGCTTTCCAAAAACCCGTTTATACACATCACCAATTGTCAGGACATTCATCTTATACATGGGTCTCAGGTAAAACATCCCGAACAATACCAGACACAATGCCCCACCAAAAGGATCTTCCATCACACCCTGAAGTCCGTGTTCAAGGTATTCCGAAGATGCCCCAAAGATCGTCTCAGAACCAAACCAAGTAGCGAACAATGCCGACGCAGATAAAAATAGCGGTAACTGCCTCCCGGCCAACACAAAGTCGCTGGAGTTTTTGACCAGCTTCGAAGACCAGGCACCTATCGCTACGGTGATGGCTATGTAGATGATGATTGCTGTGAGAAGCAAGCTTATTGAACTTTAGAAATTCTATTGAAATAAGGTTGAAATAAGGTTGAAATATAATAGAAATAGAGTTGAAATACAGTTGAAGTATTGTAGAAATACAGTTGAAATATGGTAGAAATACAATTGAAATAAATCCTACACAGTCCTGTTAATATATTCCATATAGCATATGCCACATAAATATCAATATATGCATATTTCGCAGATGCATATTTCAATTATATTTCGCCACAGGCATATTTCGCTTTAGCATATTTCCATCATAATTAGCCTCAACCATATTACTTAGGAATACATCCTCTCCCTCAAAGCCTTAACCTCCTCTGATTCCAAATAATCATCATAGGGCATTCTTCTGTCTATGGTGCCTTTTGGGGTGAATTCGATGATGCGGTTGGCGGTGGTGGAAACAAAAGCATGGTCATAGGAAGTCATCAATACCGTACCGTTAAAATCAATGATGGCATTGTTGAAAGCGGTGATGGATTCCAGATCGAGGTGGTTGGTTGGTTCGTCCATGACCAACAAGTTTGGATTCTGTAACATCATTTTGGAAACCATACAACGGACTTTTTCTCCTCCTGACAATACAGAGCATTTTTTCAATGATTCTTCCCCGGTAAATAGCATCCTCCCCAAGAAAGTCCTTACATGTGCTTCTTCCTGATTTCCGGAATATTGTCTAAGCCAGTCAATTAAGTTTAGGTCAGACTGAAAGTGTTTGGAATTGTCGTTTGGCAAATAGGCTTTGTTGATGGTGACTCCCCATTTGAAACTCCCTTTTTGAACAGGGATTTCTTCCATGATGGTCTGGAAGAATTTGGTGACTGCCTGCTTGGTTTTGGAAATGAAGGCAATTTTATCCCCTTTGTCCACCATCAGGTTGACGTCTGTAAAATAGACCGCATTTTCATCTTTCAACTCCAGACCTTCGGTCATAAAAACCTGATCTCCGGCTTCTCTTTCAGGTTTGAAGATGATGCCGGGGTATTTTCGGGTAGATGGCTGAATATCGTCCACATTGAGTTTTTCCAACATTTTCTTCCTTGCTGTCGCCTGCTTGGATTTGGCTACGTTGGCGGAGAACCTTAGGATAAACTCCTGCAGTTCTTTTCTCTTTTCCTCTGTTTTTTTGTTCTGATCGGTTTTTTGCTTGGCAGCCAATTGGGAAGATTCGTACCAGAAGGTATAGTTACCCGAGTAGTTTTTTATTTTGCCAAAATCAATGTCCACTATATGAGTGGAAACCGCATCCAAAAAGTGTCTATCGTGGGAAACCACGATCACAAGATTTTTGAAATTGACCAGGAAATCCTCCAGCCAGTTAATGGTCTCAGAATCCAGGTCATTGGTAGGTTCATCGAGAATCAGGATATCAGGATTGCCAAAAAGTGCCTGCGCCAATAACACCCTGACTTTTTGGTTACCGGCCAATTCTTTCATTTTCAGGTAATGAAGATCTTCTGATATCCCCAGACCTGAAAGCATGGAAGCTGCATCTGATTCCGCATTCCATCCATCCATTTCGGCGAATTCAGCTTCGAGTTCTGAGGCTTTGATGCCGTCTGCTTCCGAAAAATCCTCTTTGAGGTATATGGCATCTTTTTCCGCCATGATGGCATAGAGTTTCTTATGCCCCATGATCACTGTTTTCAACACCTCAATCTCATCAAATTCAAAGTGGTTCTGCTTCAGAACAGCCATTCTCTGACCGGGAGTGATGTTTATCATTCCTGAGGTACTGTCCATATCTCCTGATAGGATTTTCAAAAAAGTGGATTTTCCGGCACCGTTGGCACCGATGACACCGTAGCAGTTGCCCGGTGTGAATTTAAGGTTTACCTCTTCGAATAAGGTTCTTTTGCCGAATTTTAATGAGAGATTATCTACTGAAATCATTGATTGCTTGGAATTTTTGAAGGTGCAAAGATAGAGAATTCCCGCAAAGGCGCTAAGACGCAAAGAAGAAATCGTTGAAAACAAAAATGCTATTTCTTTATAACTACCAATCAAAAAAACTTTGCAACATCAAAAATCAATGGTCAAATGAACCTGTGATTTACCATATTCTAAAATAGGTACTTCAGTTGATATTTTTAGCCAGAAATTGGATTTACCTGAATTTGCCCGCCAATTGCTTTTAAAACTTTCATAATCGTAGCAAATTGAGGTTTTGACCCATCGGACAAAGCTTTGTGCAAGCTCGGTCTGCTCAATCCTGTTTCCTCAGATATTTTGGTCATTCCAATCGCCTTGGCAATATGTCCGATGGCATTGATTATAACTGTGTTATCTCCCTCCTCCAGAACTGTATTGAGATATTCCGCAATCATTTCTTTGTTGTCCAAATAGTCTGCTATGTCAAATTTTGAAGTTCCCATTTTTCTAAAAGTAAAAGTTATTTACTTAATATAAATCTCTATCTTTTTCCCTAATCCTGCTTCAATTATTTTTTTTAGGGTACCTAATTCGATATCTGATCTTTCATTTTCAATCCTTGAAATATAAGTCCTTGTTGTTCCACTTTTTAAAGCCAGTTCCTGCTGGGTCAAACCGGATTTCAAACGGGTTTCCTTAATTAACCTACCAATTTTCATTAAAATTTCTGATTTCTCCGGTTTGCTATACCGAAATAAAACATCGGCGCCAATTTCGAAGGGAACTTTCTTTTTTTCTCCACCTCTCATCGTGATATATTGATCGATGTTTTCCCAAGATAGTGTATGATCCACCAATTCAACTTCAGATAACTCTTCAGGATTCATTAAAATCTTAGCTGGAGAATTTATCAAGTTTAAATTTTTCAATAAGCCATAAATATCAATGATTCTTGATTCCCCATTATTGAAAACCACAGAAATGGATGCATCCTTAACCCAATTGATCTTTAATATCCTCGGTATTTTTAAATTCTTTCTCATTTTAATTCAGGATGAAACTTTCAATTCTTGGCATTGATTGTTTTTTTTCAAATGTACCTAATTAGATACATATAAACCTGAAAAATTGTTTGTGTTTTGAGCAATAAAGAATTTATTTTTACTCCAACATCCTCCGGAAATAATTCACCTGCCACAGATCTTAATTAAAATTTAATTTCTTATATCAACTTGCGGATATCCCTTTCATAAAAATCCATCAATAGACTTTTTAGCATAATATTTATTTCTTCACTTTAACGATAATCCCAGTCGCCCAATTCATTTTGGTCAGTGTCAGATCTTCTCTGGATTCCAAATACTTTATAAAGTTGATGGCTTTTTCATTGTGTCCTTCCGGCCAATTTGGTTGTGGAAGCATGTCATCCACAATATACAGTCCTCCGATATTGAGCATGTCCAATACCTCGTCCAGCATCAAATACTTCCCATGCCAAGTGTCTGCAAAAATATAATCGAATTTCAACCCAGCGTTTTGATTGATCCAATCTTCACCATCCGAAAGTACCAAATTTAAACGGCTATCATTTCCCAAGTGAGTTTCTGCAATAGCCAAGAACTTTTCGTCAAAGTCAAATGAAATAAGGGATGACTGCTTGTCCATGCCATCCAAGATCCAAGAGGTTGACAAACCTGTACCCGTCCCCAGTTCCAAAAACTTCCCATTGGGTTTGGATGCTGCCAAAGTCCTTAGAAGCGAGCAGGCCAACATATCAGATGCCATGGTGAAGCCACTTTTTTCTGTTTCCCTGACAATGTCGGAATATGATTTTGGGATGGGTTGATTGATTTCTTCGGTCATAGGTTTTTATTTAATTATTTAAAGTTTTATCAAGGCCAACCCCCCAGATGGGAACTTATATCTTTTTAGAGAATGAATTATTCAACATTTTCAAACGATCTAAATAATGATTGATATATAGTTCCTTTATGGGTTCTGTCAAAAATGAACATAGGGTTAAAACAATGACTTGATTGTTCTTGCTTCTGTATTTATCCAAAATCGTTCTGACACGGTTTTCCAGCATACCGATTTTTAATCCGAACTCATAAAAGTCATCATAGGCATAGAATCCCAATACTCTGAAACTTTCTGTCTCGTAATCATCGGCAAACAATCCATCCTTCAATGCCAAAAAACTGTCGAAAGAAATATGAATCGAAGTGTTGATCAAATCATAGGCTGGACTTAGTACATAATCCCCACTTTGGCTTTGCTGCAGGGAAAAGTTCTTCAAGTGCGCATCCCCGTTGGAAAACAGGTAATTGAAAACAACCAATTCAAAATATTTTTCAATTTCTACGGCGTAGGCTGACACGTATTTTTTCAGTAGCGGAGCGATATCTTCATAACTGCCACTATACCTGTAGCTTTCCCCATCTTTTTCCTTAGATCGTCCTGTGAGGGATGCAAAGTCTTCTTGGGCGATTTTCGTTCCATCTTTATGGTAGTCAAACCGCCTGGTAATGTATGCGGGTTCTCCATTTTGGAAAAAAACCAGCGCGCATTCAGCAGCACGGATACCATAAATCTGTTTGGCAATTTGCATGGTGAGGTGCTCGTTTGCAGGAAGTTCTTCTTCCTTTCCAAAAGGAGGTCTGATTGGAATGGGCTTCAGGATATAATGGCCTGGCTCTCCCGGTTCGGTAAGTCTGAGTTTGTTGTGATCTAAAACAAGAGATTGTTTGAATTGTGCGCCACTGATGGAAATGGTTTTGCTGTTTTGCCGTAATTTCTCAGCGACTTCTTCATCCACGTGGGGGGCATTGAATTCCAGGACATGGCTAACCTTTTTACGGTTGAACAGCCACCGCAATCCTGCAGGACTGAAAGTATCAAATCCTTCTGCCAAGGTGCATGGGCAATATTTAAGGTCATCGAGGTTCATGCCGTTTCTATCAATTTTACAGTCACTGCCCCGATGCTATCGATTTCAGCCGTGGCGCCCAAAATCGCCAGAACGTCTCTTTCGTCAATTTTCAAATAACTACATTGAATGGCTAGGTTGCTTCCTTCTGCTATCATATTGCTAAAAAAAGGGAAAATGTTTTCGCTATGGTATTCCTGTTGGGTCTTAGGCAGCGTCAAGCTGATGGCAGGTTTGTCCGGAGCATTAAAATAATCGTCTTCATACCTAAATATAAAATGCTGACGGTTTTCTTCTTTGAGAATTCCTGCCAATAATCCATTGCGGTAAACCTCTGCCTTTCTCATTCAATCAAAATTTCTTTATGACCTCCATTTTGATTTCCATTCCCAATACTTCTGTCAACTTATTCAATACCTCCAATGAAGGATTGCTTTGCCCACGTTCCAGTTTATAAAGTGTATTGGTGCTGATACCTGCCAATTCAGCCAAGTGCGGTTGCGTGATGCCCAATTCCTTTCTTCTCCATTTGATGATTTCTCCAAGTTGTGCAGATAACATTATAGTGTGATTTTGTATGCAAAGTAGGTAGAGTTTATCTTAATATCAAGATAAATCACAGTATATTGTGGTTAAGAGGACAATTGATGATAAATGATAGTGAATACAATGATTTTCCCAGGTTAAGGCGGTTCAATTAATTATTGACCTTTAAAATTTTCAACAATTTCCCAGGGTCTTGACGGTTATCCCAAAAAGCTGTGATGATTATTTGTCCATCCGTCACCTTATAAAAAATATTAAAGTTTCCCATTGAAGCGACTCTTATGTCCTTAAAATCTGTCGATTTATAAAGGAAAGGTGTTTTAGCAATTTGATTCGTCTTTTCTCCAACTAATCTGAGCAATTTTTTTGAGTAAGAATTTGACTTGTTTCTATTGACCCAATATTCTAAAATTCCTACTAATTGAAGGTCGGCTGTTTTCGTCCAGACTACAATTCGTTTAGCCATTCAAGATTCCGTTTGATCATTGCTTCTTGGGAAATCAACTTTCCATTTTGAATATCATCTTCACTCATTTCAAGCATTTCCTGTTGTTCTTTAATCAATTCTATATTATCCTTATTGGATGAACTAGAAGAAATCAGATCGTCAAGTGCCTCGAGAATATCTTTGTTCTCGATGGTAAGGATTTTATCAATCAATCCACTCCTTAATTTGTCAACTGTTTCCATTTGTGGTCTTTTTAGTATTCTAATATCCGAAATTAAATCCAAAGGATCGAATTGTAATTTGTTTGTGAATAAAAATTTCATTTTCTTTTTTTCATTTGTCCTCAGGTGCCTACAATTTTGAAACACTTTCCCCCAGCCATACCAACCCAATGAAATATCCTATAATCGGCGAAATTCCATAACCCATCACCATCACAGGGAAGTTTCCGAAAAGGGTAGCCAACAAAATCAGAGAGTAATATATACCCAAACTGTAAGCCATAGTCCTATTTTTTTTGCTTGCCAAAACAAAAAATGGAAGTGGCAATAAAACCAGGGAAAGAACCGAACAGATGGCAAAGAAACCGCTGATTTCCAGAGCAAGTGTCAGGATGCCTTCCACGTAATTGACAGGTGGCAAACTGTCTAATCTGTACCAAGCCAAAACTGAAGCACCAATTGCAGAAATCAAAATCAGGCCCTTGGTCGTGCTGGAAATGTTTTTTCTGAAAAGTAGGATACCTGCCGATGCATAAAAAGCGGTTACCAAAGAAGCATCGGGCTGAAAGAGGAAAATGATAACTACAAGTAAAGAAGCCAAAATTTCATTGATTTGATTTTCCAATCTGTGGATATGAATCAAAATCAATGGGCTTACTATCAGACCAATATTCAACTTAAAATTTCCAATACTGAGCCATCGATGGACATTCTGTAAACCATCATCCCAAAAAGTCAACATCAACAAAAGCATTGATATCAAGATAATGGGGTTGGGGTTCACCTTATTGAAAACTGGTCTAGACCTGAGAAACATCCATTGCAAAGCGATCCCAATCAATCCGAATCCAAGATTCATCATCCAAAGACTTTTCGGAACCTCAAAATATGCCATGAGGTATGTTCCTAATAGGAGTGCTGGGAAAATAGGAAAAATCAAGAAGGTTGTGGATACGTTAGAAGGGGATTTGAATATGGGCATATTGGTTTTAAAAATTCATTTTTGATAAACCTGATTTTTTTGATGATTTCTTCAAGTTGCATATTACAATTGGTTATCGGTTTTCGTCCATATTACGAATCGTTTAGCCATTCAAGATTCCGTTTGATCTTAGCTTCTGGGGAAATCAACTTTCCATTTTGGATATCATCTTCGCTCATATCAAGCATTAAATGCTGGACAATAGTCAATTCTACAATATTCATGGGATTCTATTTAAGCCGTAATAATCTTTACCTCCTTTAGCTTTAAAGCCAATTGATGAAGTGTTCGCTCAATTCTATTTGCCTGCTCTCGTGAAGGGTTTTTGTTTCCTGATACATATTGTCTGAGCAGTCCTGGATTCATGCCTGCATGTTTAGCCACACTGGATATTTTAAGAAAGTCAAACCCTTGAAATAGAGCATAGATATCATATTCATGGACAAATTCCACAATTTCAGGATTCAGATTTTCAAAATCATATAATAAGGATTTCATTTTAGCCTCCAACTCCGGCACTTCATCTGCAAAATCCGTAATCAGATTTCCATTATAATTTACCCTTCCCCAAAGCTCTTTTCCTTCTTGTTTTTCGATTGTGAGCGTCAATTTTACCTTTTCCATTTTACAATTTGCTTTTACGATTTCTTTATTTAAATGTCTTTCCAAAGTCCATAGACGGTTATTTAAGACCTGCCTGCTTAAGAATGGAATTTAATGTTCCAATGGGTATATCTCCTCCATGAATAGGGACTGTTACCTTTCCGGTCTTCTGGGGATGGATCAATTGAAGATGACTCCCTTTCTGGTCCTTCTTAATCCATCCATCTTTGTATAATACCTTGAGTAGCTCTCTGGAATTCATTCTATAAAAGTAGCAAAAACGTTACTAAAAAGAATACCTAAGTAACTTTTTTGTTACTTAAATATTCAGATTAATTACTTTCCCCTAAAAATTGATGAAAGTGATTTGCTAATCCTAAAACTCCACCCTATAACTCAATATTGGAATCATTGGAGTAAGATAAATAGTTTTCAAGTTGCCCTCCATAGGTTCGAAATAGCTCCCGAAAACATTTTTCCTATTGGTGACATTTTGGATGTCCAAAGCGAGGGTTTGGGTGGATTTCAGTCGGTTCCGTTTTAGACTGACCCGAATGTCAGTCCTGAAATAGGCGGGACTTTGTTCTTCAAAAGCCCTCGATTCCACCCATACTGTTTCTCCTTTCTCAATGGATTCCTCCAAATTGATGGGGGTGTTTCGCAGCCCTCCTCCATAAACGGATCTCAGATTGATGCCAAAAGTCCGGTTTTTCTTCCAGTGATATTCCTTGCCTGCAGTCAGGACGAGATTGGCCCGACCGTTGAATCGGGTGTTCCGCCATTTGTCTTCATCGGTTTTGTAAAGGGAATTGTAAATTGAAGCCGACAGCAGGAAGTATAGGTTGTTATGAGTAAATTGTTCCAAAGTGAATTCAGCCCCATAGTTTTTGCCCAAACCCCTGTTCACTAAAGGATCAGTCATAAAGGTCCATTCCTGATTGATGATCGAATAGGTCTGATCTTCACCGGGTTTGATGGGGATCTGGAACAGGTGCTGGTAATAGGTTTCGACTTTCATCCTCAGATAAGGATTCAAGGACCGGTCATAACCCATCACGATATGATGGGATTTGCTCAGACCTAAGTCCTTATTTGGTAACAGGATTTCCCCATTTTCTTCCTTGGCGGCGAAATATGTCCCCAAGGGCTGTACCTGACTGTGCAGGCCATATCCCAAACTGATTCTTTGTTTTTCATCCAATTCATAAGTAGCACTCAACCTTGGTTCGATCGAATTGGAATTGTTCAGCATCAATTGCAGGTAATGCAGGCCCATATTTAGGGTCAGCCTTTGGTTTGCCCTGATGTTCAGTTGGGAAAAAGCCTGTAAACTTTGGGTGCTTCCCTTGGCATTAATCTGGGCCTGCATTTGGCCCGAGTCCTCATCAAAGGCATTTTCACGGACATTGTAGTACAGTTGGTTGAGGAAAACACCGCTTCTCAGGTTGTATTTTGGAGAGATTTTGGTGTTCAGCACTGAACTGAAGGTGATTTTTGATTGTCCAAAATTAGAATAGAACTTCTCGTCATTCTGGTATTCATTGTTAAGCCTGCCATATTTTTCTCCCAATCCACTTCCCGAAGCCAGAACCGTGGATTGAAGGAAATTGGATTTGTTGAGGATATAGGAATGCTTGATACCTACCGCCCCGGTGTTGGAGAAAAAGGTAGAACTGTACCTGTCAAAATCGGCCGTCCAACTCAAGGAGTCCTTTTGTGCATTCCTGTTTTGGTCGCTCAATCCTCCAAAGCCAAAAACAGAAATGCTGCTTTTGTCACCTGTGGGAAGGAAGAAATTAAAAGAAAGGTCCTGGAAGTTGGTCACAAAATCACCCAAAGGAACTCCCATTTTGGAAAGCATTGATAGGGTTGAATACCGATAGTTAATCAGATAGGAGCCTTTGTAATTTTTGGAAATCGGACCTTCTGCTGCAATATCGGTTCCCAGAAATCCTGCTTGAATGGTAAACTCCTGCTTTTCATTATTGCCTTTTCTCAGACTGAGGTCAAAAACACCCGAAAGGGCATTGCCGTATTCCGCCGGAAATGCACCGGTGATAAAGTCGGAATTGGTCAGCAACTGGGCACTGAGAATAGAAATCCCCCCTCCGGCAGTTCCCGGAGCTGCAAAATGGTTTGGGTTGGGGATGTCAATACCTTCCATTCTCCAAAGCAGCCCATTGGGACTGTTGCCCCTGATCGAAATATTGTTGTTGCCATCATCTGTGGCAACAACACCTGAAAAGGAAGCCGCCATTCTTGCAGGGTCATTGACCGCAGCGGCAAACTTCCGGGTTTCTTCCACCGAGAAAGTTCTGCCGCTCACTGCAATCATATCATTGACAGTCCGGTCTTTTTCATTGGCTAGGACGACCACCTCGTCCATTTGGTTAAAGTCCTCCTCAATGGAAACAGACAGGACAGTTTCCTTTCCGGAATTGACTTGTACCTGAGATAGAATGACATCCCGGTAGCCCACAAAGCCAATCCTCATAGTGTAAGTCCCAATGGGTACTTGGGTAATCCTGAAGTCTCCGTTGATGTCAGTAGTACTTCCCAAAAGTGGATCTGTTCCCAAAAGCATGACCGTTGCGCCTGGCAAGGGGGATTTGGAGATTTGGTCGATAACTTTTCCCCTGACGGTCTGGGTCAAAGTTTGGGCTGATGCCTGGATTATTCCAAAAAAGAATACCAAGGCCAAAAGTTTAACTTGTGGTTTCATAATGTTGGTTTTGGTTTATAAAAAGGGAGGTTTTTTGATATGGATTTGGGAGATGAAGTATTGATCAGAAAAACCGGAATCCTGCCCTGAATCCCCACCAAAGCTGACTGGCAACATCTTCGGGATGGGATTTTTCACGTTGGATTTGGGGTTGATAAAAAGTAAACAGATCAGGATGACCTGAAAATGAGGTGTCATAAACCCTGAAATTCAAGGTAGGTCCGGCAAATAGGGACATTTTCTTGGCCACCTGAAAATCAGCCCCTACAAATAACCTGTTGACCAAGTTGAGTGCTTCCACATTGCCGTTGTTCAACTGTTCAGAGCTTGCTTCGATGTTGAGGAAAAGATTTTTTCCCAATCGGGGAGAGGTTCCCACGCCATATCCAAATGCCCAGGTAACATTATCACTGATTTCCGGTCTCATTCCTGCAAACAGGATATTGTAAAATTCCCGCTTTCCTGTCCGGAGGGCCAGATTTAAGGGAAGGACTTCATTGAAGCTGAGCTCCACGGTATGGTATCCGGTGCGTACAAAGCTGATCAAACCCACAGGAACTCCGCTCATGCTATCTGCATAGTTGATCAGACCGAGTTGGAATCCATGGATTTTTGAGGCATAGTTGAAAGGGGAGATTTGGGTACCTTTTACATTTTTTGCTGCAAAGTTGGCCAACCCTGATAGTTGGGTGCCATCGAGTTCATCCGCCGTGAAGTTCAGCAAACCTGCGAGTTGGACACCTTTCACTTTTTTAGGTGAAAAATTCATCAGACCGGCCAATTGTACCCCATCCACAGTTCCTGTAGTAAAGTTGGTCAATCCGGCCAATTGCACCCCTTTTACATCTTGGAGATTGGAATTGAACAGCCCTGCAAGCTGTACCCCTTCAACTCTGCCACCGACTTGGTTGAACCACCCGGCTAATTGTACACCGGTCATATCACCCCTGTTGATGTTGAACAGTCCTGCCATTTCAAAAGCCCTTGTGCCTGCTGAGTATCCACCTAAAAGGTTGAAGGAGACATCATTGACCGTATTCCCTGAGTAAATGCCATTGGTGCCTACAAAGGGCACAAAGGAAAATTGAATAGCAACCGATGTGGTATCGGAGTCCTCCAGTTTGAAAGGATGAAAATTTGGATTTCTTTGTTTGAGGAAAGAAACTCGGGTTGGTTCTTTTTCCAAGCTGTCTTTTTCAAGTAGGGGTTGGGATGCACTTGTCTCTATCGAATAGAAACTTAAACAAGCGGCAACTGCGAAGATTTTGCTTATTGTATTCATGGTTTTGATTTGGTTTCAAATCCATGACAAGCGAAAGTTATTTTACCCCTATGTGGGTTGGGAAATTTTTCAAAAGAAGTATGATTTTTAACTAAATGACCATATCATGTTCTCAGCCAATGCCTAACCCAATAATTTTGTTAAGGTAAAACAGATTTAGCTTTAAGAGATTTTTTCCTATAAATTTAAAAAAACTTGTATCTTGGATTTAAATGGATGGGTAATTAGAAAATTTTGAAAAAATTATTCAGCATTGGATAGATACCTCAGAAAAGGACTATCAAACCATGCAAAACTTAATGAAATCGGGAGATTATAGTTGGGCTTTGTTTTTGGGACACTTAGTCCTGGAAAAATTATTAAAAGCCCACTATGTTAAATTGAATAAAACACATGCGATATTTACCCATGATTTATTGAGACTTGCAACCAAAACAGGACTTGAAATTAACAAAGAAAACGAGGAATGGCTTGATGAAATTTCCACCTTTAACATTAATGCAAGATATGCCAGTTACAAGCAAGATTTTTACAAACTTTGTACCAAAGAATTCGCAAATCTGTGGTTACAACGCATTGAAAAATTAAGACTATGGTTAATCAAGGAATTTTAGAAACTGCAAAAAAATATATCAGGATTATTCCCAAGGACATGGGGCTGAAAAAGGCATATCTTTTTGGATCTTTTGCAAAAGGTAATGAAAAGGAGGCAAGTGATATAGATATCGCCTTAGTCGTTGAAAACATGACTGATTTTTTCTCTACCCAGAGACAGTTGATGAAATTAAGGAGACAGATCGATCTTAGAATAGAACCCCATCCAATAAAGGTCCAGGATTTTAATTCATCAGATCCATTTACAAACGAGATAAAAAAAACAGGTATAGAAATAATTTTGGAAAATTCGTTTTAATCCACAGTGTTGGATAGATTACATTTTTAAATGCCTTCAGGCATGGACGATATAATATCCACTGGTTTCAACCAGTGGATCAAAAAAGGATCACCATCCTTAAAGTCCCATAGGGACGAACGATATTGAAGTCAGGTGATC
>NZ_JBGTCA010000464.1:0-3334 GCF_041749095.1 Aquiflexum sp.
GGGATCAAAATTATAATCGGTTTTTCCATAAAGACTCGTAAAATAACCTGCCTCTGAAAAAAGTGTAGGTAGGGTTTTAAGTTCCTTAGGATAGGGAGTTTCCGATCTCAAATGTTGTGTTCCGGTAGATGTGGCATATAGTCCTGTGACCAAAGTCGATCTTGAAGGCGAACAAATCGGTGAGACTGCAAAGGCATTTTCATAAATCATGGATTTCAATGCCAGAGAGTCCAATACAGGAGTGATGGCATGTGGATCACCATAAAATCCAAAAGCCGGTCCGATGTCCTCCGCATTGATCCAAAGGATATTGGGTCTTTCATTATCCAAAACTGAATCGTTTACTTTTGACCCGGATTTACAGGAACAAAAAATTATTGGGATTGATAAAAAGCTCAGGACAAGAATTCTTTGAATAATCCGCATATTAAGAAAGATTGATTTGAGAATAGATAAACCAAAATTACCCGGTTTGACCATTTGAAAAGGAAAGGAAAATCCGGATAAAGGGGAAGATTGAACATCTGAAGGAATGCAATGAATTAAATATTATTCATATCTAAAAAAATGCTTCTCCTTTGGTCTCTTTTCACCATATGCGGGAATAGCATTTAAGTTTTCTATCCGTAATCCTTCAGTATAATAGCTTACAATCCCGTAGGCGGGCATTTGGCTTTTGAATGATAGAATAAATGGATAGCCACGGTGATTCCAGTTAATCTCTGAATCCTGAGACTCCTCATTTCCAGCAACATTTGGTTTTATTGTGATATCCTTTAAAGTTACATTTTTGATGGGATTACCCTCAAACCCTGCAATCACTATCGGATACGGCCCTCCATTTTGAGCCTCAACACTTGAAATCATAATATCAGCAATTTTAGAAACTTTGGGTTGACTAGGTAATTCATTTTTTGTCTTGTTTCCGCTTGAGTGGATATCTTTGGATAATCGGTTTCCCAACTTGATATGGATGGGATTTTCCAAACCTTCCATTTTTATATTTGATATGGATATTCTTTTCATCTCTCCTCCATCTACTGCTGCCAGATCGATCCCTGTCATTCCATTTTCAAAATTCAAGGGATGATGGACTGTATCTGCTTTGGATTTTCTGATCATAATATCTGAAAATATAATGTCCTCAAATCCACCAATAGAGGCCGTGCCCAATTTGATGGCCGATGCGTGTGTGGCCAGTTCGCAATCATAGACCTGTATGTTTTTTGCGGGCACGTCACTCTCTGACTTGATCACCAAGGCATCATCACTGGAATCAATGATACAATTTCTGACGATGACATTTTCCGATGAATCGATATCCAGGCCATCATTGTTTTTGTTGACATGGTTGAAGACGTTCAAATTAAAAATCCTCACATATTTACATTGAAAATACCTTTGCATCCAAAATGCAGAGGATTTTAACCTTAAATCTTCCACGACTACATTTTGACAGTCTATAAAAAGAAGACCATAGGGTCTGTTTGGGCTATCGGGTTTATTATCCTGAAAGCATGCTGCATCTCCCGAACCATCAATAGCTCCACCTCCTTTGATGGTAATGTTTTCTTGGGATTCGGCACGGATAAACGATTTCCAGGGAACCTTATCCATTCTGCTGGGAACCTGACTTTGTATCAACGGAAAAGCAGAAGCGTCAGGAATTGCTTTTAAAGTGGCGTTTTGTTCAATAATAAGTGTGACGTTACTTTTCAGGTGAATTGTTCCTGATAAATATACTCCTGACACCAACCTTACCTCTCCCCCACCATTTGAATGCTGCACATCAATGGCCTTTTGAATGGCAAGCGTATTGTCAGTAATTCCATCTCCGATACCCCCATATTTTTCTATGGAATTTTCCTCGATTTCGCACGATTGTTGGCTGATTAATAATAATATGATCCAAAAATAATTGAGAAAAAAACTGTTTCTGAAATTAAATTGTATCATTATCCTCTTAATTAATTCGGTTTTTCAAAACCAGTTTCACTGAATCGACTTTTATCCTTTGTTGATTTTCTGACAATTCATTCCAGAGATATAAAGGCAACCCGGCAGTTTCAAGCCCATGACTCCAGAAATAAGGGGCATTGTCAAAAACGTCCGTATTTCCCAAAATCCTGGGATCATTCGTTTCCTTTAGGTATTGTAGAAGTTTTTTGGAAAGTTCATCCCGAACATCTTGAAACCCTGGTTTAAAGGCCAAATTGTTCAATTGGAAGGGATCTTCCTTAATATCGTACAGTTCTTCAGCGGGTCTCTTTCCAAAAGACCATTGAAAATAATGTTTCTTCTGAGGATCATTTTCCAATTGTAGGATCAGGTCTTTGGTAGGTCCTCCATCCACATCCCCAAAGGGCATAAGGTCCCATGCATATTGGGGATCAGGATGACCTGCAGGCCATAGGTCCGGTTTTAGGTTTTGGATATAAAGATAATCATCTGTCCTGATTGCCCTTACAGGATTGATTTCACCAATGGGATGGCACCAGCCATGAAGCTCTTTACCCATGACCACATGGTCTCTTTCCGGTTCTATCCGGCCATATTTGTGCGACATCATCAAAGAAACCAAACTTTTCCCGTTCATCTCACTTGGGATTTCGATTCCGCAAAGTTCCAGAATAGTTGGTGCAAAATCTTTCAAATTGACAAAATCACTGACCTGCCTTCCTTTGGATTCCATCTTGGACCAAGAAATGGCCAAAGGCAGTCTTGATCCATAATCATACAAATTTGACTTTGCCCGTGGGAAAGCCATGCCATTGTCGGAGGTTGCTATCAAAACGGTGTTATCCAATTCTCTATTACTTTCCAAAAATGCAATCACTTCTGATATCTGATTGTCAAACCATTCTATTTCGTAGTAATAATCCAAAATATCACTTCTAGTGATTTCATGATCAGGCAAAAATCCCGGGACATCGACATCTTCTAATTTTTTACCTGAATCCAGGCCCATTCCTTTGGCCAAGTCCCTATGAGGTTCGGTGGTGCCCAAAATGAAGAGAAAGGGCTTTTCTCCTTTTTCATGATAGAACTGTTCAAAATTTGCAGCGTAGTAGTTTTTATTGATACCCTGCGGTACATGATCATATTTTACATCCTGATAGGATTTTCCTGCCGGATCGGTAGGCCTATATCCTTTCCAATTTCCAGGTGCCCAACCTTTTCCTGTATAACCTACAGCATAGTTATTTTGAGATAAAATATCTGCCACGGTCGTATGTTGTGAAGGGAAAAAACTAAAATGGATTGCGGCTTCGTCCAATTCCCAAAAATTCTTCCCGGTAAGCATTGCTGCACGGGAAGGGGCACATGCCGGTGC
>NZ_JBGTCA010000465.1:0-7363 GCF_041749095.1 Aquiflexum sp.
TTAATTTAAAGAAATTACTCTGGAGTGAACTTCAGGTACTTTTCAACATTACCCAAAAACAAAAATGAGCGCAGACGAAATTAAAATAAAGTGGCTGAAAAGATTCAGATTGATCAGTATTGTGGAAGGCACATCATTCCTGATACTTTTATTCGTGGCCATGCCTTTGAAGTATATGATGGATTTACCCCTGGCGGTAACCTACGTTGGCTGGGCACATGGAATACTCTTTATCATTTACATATATGTGGTTTTCCCAACTGCCAGAAGAATGACCTGGAATTTCAGCAAAACATTTTTTGCTTTGATTGCATCTGTTTTGCCTTTTGGACCATTTATTTTTGACAGGTACATGACCAAAGAGGAAAAAGAGATGGCCAAATCTTAAAACCGACATCCTAATGGCACTGATCAGTAAAAAGAAAATCATTTATCCTATCAGTGATGCATTAAGGTTATTTCTTCAGAAATATGGCCGGGAAGTCGATTTTCCCATTCATTACAATGACCTATTGCGATATAGTGGTTCAATTCCTTTATATGATTTCAAGGGAAATGACACCCTTTGGGAAACAGTTTTTTACGCTCAATCTGACAGGGAAGAAATTCATTACAATGTCAAAAAAATCTATTCTCTTCTGAAAGCGGAGGGAGACATGTCGGTCATGGAACACCTATATATTGACCGGATTGATCTTTGTGTTTATGGCAATACCCAACCGTTTAGAGTCAGGATTGTAAACAGAATCAATGATAATTTTGATTATTTCTATGTCAAACATGCGGATGCTTCCAGAGTTTATGGCCTTGAAATAGAGCATTTACTTTCTCCGAACCGAATAAGTTACCTGGTCCACAAAAACACCCTGATAGAAGAGCATATTGCAGGTATACCCGGTGAGCAGTTCATGAGGCAACAGATCAATGACCCACTACTCAACCCCATTAGATTGGCCAAGGAGTTTGTCAAGTTCAATGAAAGATGTTTTGTCAGGCTATTAGGAGACATGCATTCATCGAATTTTGTGGTTGATGTTACTCCGGATTTTGAAGAAACCCATTATAGAATCCGTGCAATTGATTTTGACCAGCAGTCCTTTGAAGGAAAAAAATCAATTTATCTTCCCCAATATTTCAAACAGAACAATGCCCTAATTCAGCTTGGAATCAAACATATTACCCAAGAATCCATGACCCAATACCAGAGAGAGGAAAGGGCATTGATAGCCACCAGACTCAAGACTTCAACAATAGAAATCGAAGATGTACTCAGTACCATGGAAAACGACACGATTTCAACCAAGGAAAATATCGAATCCCTCAAAAAAGAACTGGCTAAACATTATAAAAACGGGAAATTTCTTACCTGCATCAATATGGGTCAGATTTTGAGGGAAAGTCTTGAACAGGTGTTGAAAAGGTAGAGAGGAAGGATGAAGGAGAAAGGATGATGGAGGAAGGAGAAAGGATGATGGAGGAAGGTTTGAAGGTAGAGTTTAGCTAACACTCCCATACTGTATTAAGGGTGGGATTTATCTTTCCTCTCGGCTCTCGCATCTTAGTTCTTGTTTCTCGCCTTTTTTCTCGGATTCCTCCTTCATCCCTCATCCCTCATCCTTCATCCTTCCTTCCTAAGGTTCCTCAAATCCCAAACCCGCTGCATTCAACAACCTGGCATAGGCTGCCTTTCTTCTTCCCGCCAAATCATTTAGGGTAATTTGGGCGTTGATCAAGCTGACCTCACGGGCATTGACAAGGAACAGTGAACTTTCCCCGATATCAAAGCGGATCATTTCACCGTCCAGTAATTTTTGTAAGCCATTTACATTATTGAAAAAAACAATTAACTGTTGCTCGACAGTTTCAAAATTATAGATCTCACTTTCAAGTTTGGTTTGAAGTTGGATCAATTTCAAGTCCCTTTGATAGTTTTGAAAATCAATCCTGGCCTTGGTCAGTCCCAGTTCTCCCCTTTCTCTTCTCAAAAACAACGGCATACCAAAAGTTACCCCCATTTTATAATTATTTTCCAAAAACGGTGAAGTGTTTAATTGATTAAAACTTTCTGTCAGAAAGTTGTAATTGAATTTCAACACAGGCAATAACATATTGGCCCTCAACCTCCGTTCGACCATCAAAGACTCAATATCAAAATCTGTCAATCTCAAATCGGGATGTAGTTGCACATAGTCCCTCAATGATTCCTTACTGTAATCAAAGACCATTTCATTGAGTACATCTTCAGGGAAAGTTGACTCCAACAATTCCACAGGTTCGTCATTTTGATCCCAAAGAAAAGTGTTGACAAACTGTGTGGTTCGGAAAAACTGGATCTGTGCTGATTGCAACCTGTAAATCCGGTCCATAACCTGTGTATAAGCCTCCACTGTATCTATTGCAGGGAAATCACCTTGTATATAACTTTCCTTGACCATTTCGAACCGTTGCTCAGCCAGTTTCACCCCTTCCTGCAAAATAATTACATTCCTGTATTCAGCAGCCCAATCCCAGTATGTCTGGGTAGCATCAAGGTACAGATCGTTAAGAATCATCTGTCTTTCTGCTTTGGTGGATTCCATATAAATCTGAGCCTGTCTCAGCGCTGCTCTTCTCCTATCGATCAACAAGCCCTGTGCAACATTGACTGAAGCTCCAACAGCAATGAGACCATCACTTGGCACTTCTTTCTCGGAATTCAAAAAGGTTCCTGTATTCTGTTCGATCAATCCTTTCAGTTCCACACCTGCCATAGTTGGAACTACCACACCTGCTTCCCTTTTATCAAAGTAATTGGTATCCTTAAATCGCTTTTTGTCATAATCTGCATAAACATAAGGATCAAACCCTCCGCGGGAAGCACGGAGTTCCTGTTCACCGAAGCGCAAGGTAACCTCAGCCTGTTTAGCAACAGGATGAAAATCTCTCACCCATTCCATATATTCCGAATAAGTAAGTATTTGTTGGCCATAGGATTGGAGGCTCAACCCTATTGCAATCAAAATAAACAGTGAACGCATCATTGATTTTCTTTTCTGTTTATGGCCTTTTCCCTGGAAGTATAATAATCCGGTGGAAAACCATTGAGCTGACGCCATATTTCGTACCATAAAGGAACATCATTGAGCAGGGAGATTCCGTCAGCCCCGGAACCTATCCGTAGCGCATAGGGCCACGGTTGTTCTTCGGGATCTTCTACCACCAAGATCCTATAATTGCCATCCGGGCCTGAAAAATTATCTATGGCATGAACCACTCCTCCAAAAGTACCATTTGTAATCTGCGGCCATCCTGAAAACACAATCGCAGGCCAACCATCAAAAATAAACCGGACTTTATTGCCAATTCTCAACAAAGGAAAATCCACCGGTGGAACGTACATTTCTACTGCCAACTGTGCATTTCCAGGGAGAATACTGATTATTTCGGCTCCTTCTTTGATGGTTTCTCCTATACCGACCTGGATGGCACGGGTAATGTAACCTTCTTGTGGGGCCAATATATGACGGAATCCGGTTCTGACTTCATAATTGGCATATTGATTTTCCAATTTTGTAGCCGAAGCTTCTGCATCATATTGTGATGACAAGGCTTGATACATATCAGCACTCGCCTTGGCCATTTTATCCCTGAAATCATTGTCTATGGCGTTTAGCTCTATTTGGGCGGCTATCCTTGCATTGATACTTTGCAGAAGGCTGTTTTCGGCCGAAACCATACCTGCCTGAACCTCCTGAAAACGAAGTTCCCTCTGTTCAAAGTCGGTTAGCGATCTCAATCCTTCTTTATAGAGATTTTCGGCACGTTTTAGCTGATCGACACCGACTTTGAAGTTGACTTTGGATTGTTCATACCTGATGCTGTCCGAAGTCACCTGCAGCTCTGCCATTTTCAGCCTGTTTTCTGCTTGCTCTATTCTGAGCACATTGTTTTCTCTCAAAGCCTGAATCTGAATTTCCAAGGACTTTACTTTTTCGAAATAAGATTTTGCAGAAAGGTTTTTGGCATCTACCTGCAATCTTGTCCTGTCCAAAAGTAAAGGATCAAAATAATCGTCCTTTATTTCTGAAACCATCAGAACAGTATCTCCTTTCTGAACATATTCACCTTCAGCAACATACCACTTTTCTATCCTTCCGGCAATAATAGAATGTACAGTCTGCGGTCTTTGGTCGGGTCTAAGAGCGGTTACAAATCCTTTTGTTCTTACATTTTGAGTCCATGGTAGGAAAAGGAACAGAAAAGTCCCAATCAAAAACCATAGCAATATCCTAATCCTCTTTTTACTTTCATCTTTGGGAATTGTCATCCCTAAACTTTTGAAACCATCAAAAGAGAAATCGGCCCCTATCTTGTTTTTTGAAATACCAATCATCTAATTGAGGGATTAATTTATGTCATTGTTTAGAAAATCTTCACTGCTACCGTCAAACACAAGTTTTCCATTGTCCAATTTTAGAACTCTGGGAAACATATTTATGATATCTTTATCTTCCGCCATCATCAAAACGGTCCATTCTCCTTTGAGGATATAATCCAATACCCTTTCTTTTTCCTCAGGATCCAAATATGTCACCAAGTTTTCAAGTAACAGTGCCTTGGGAAAGCTAACAAGACATCTTGCCAAAACTATTTTACTGATGATTGCTTTGCTGAGATTTTTTCCTTCAGGGAGCAGAATGGTGTCCCAATCCTCGGGAAGTAAATAGATATATTCTTTTAAACCGACCAAATCTATAATTTCCCGCACATGGGAATCCTCAACTTCTTTGTGCAAAGTGATATTATCATAAAAACTTCCATGAAAGATTGATTGGTGAGAGAGACTGTCCCCAATATATCCTCTCAGTCTTTCAAGGTTCATGGTATCTATAGGCAAGCCGTTTACGATTATTCGACCTCTATATTCACTGAATAAACCTGAAATCAAATACATCAATGCACTTTTACCACTTCCGCTTTTCCCGGTAAGAATTACCTTCTCCCCGGGTTTAAGTTCAAAGGAAACATTTTCCAATATTTCCAAAGTTGAATTTTTAGATCTAAAACTTAGGTTTCGGACTTCGAATTTGAGACTCTCATTGTTGGTAGACAAGGATTTTTCAGTGCCTTGCTGCCTTTCTAATGGAAGATCCATAATAAGACCAATTTTTTCGGTGGCTGTAAGTGTGTCATAGACCTCATTCAGCGAAAGAATAAGCTTCTCGACTGAAGTTACAATCAAAATAATAATGACTTCAGCGGCAATAAACTGGCCTATACTGATTTGATTATCAATCAACAACAAACTACCTACCACCAAAAGTGTGGTCACAATCAAAGCTTTGAAAGCAATCATTACTTTATATTGAAAGACTAGCACAGCAAAATGCTTGTTTCTAAAATCCACATAAGATTGCAAAAGCTTATCTATGGTATAAAAGGGGAGTTTTGAGCTTCCGGCAAGCTTAAAGGTTGCCAAAGTTCGGCCAATTTCTTCCAACCAAAATGCTATTTCATATTTTTTTGTAGAAACCTTCAGATTAGTTTCCATTCCTTTGGGACTGGTAAAATAGAAAATCAAAATGACCAAGAAAATCAGCAATAAACTGAAAATCAAAAAGAAAATATTGTAAACAGCAAGCAAAATCATGCCAAAGAAAATCTGAACCATGGCAAACGAAAATTCAATAAGAATTTTAGAAACCCCTTTCTGAAGCATTACAGCATCAAAAAACCGGTTTACCAGTTCAGGTGGGTGTTTATCCTGAAGTTCATCAAGCTTTAGTTTTGGAAGTCGATAAGCAAAGCTGAATCCAACTTTGGTGAAAATCCTCTGTTCAAGTTTTTCTGTCAGATACAATTGGGAAATCTGTAGAAACCCACCAAATGTAATCCCTACGGCCACCACCAAAATCATAATTAGCCATGCAGTACTGACTCTTCCACCGAGGACAAAATTGACTATGGCCTGAATTCCCAAAGGATAAACCAGAGAGACCGCACCATTGAGCAATGAATAAAAATATATCGCATAAACTTCATTTTTCTCCTCCTTTAAGAGCCGAAAGAATCTTCTAAGAGGAGTTATGGTATGATCAATTTTCATTTTCTATGGTTTTGAAAACTAAGTTGTGGAAAAAGTCAATTTTTCTATCATCTCCAGGCTGATGTTCTGTCAATCCGGGAAGATGTTTGGCATAATAAGACTGCATGAAACTTGATTCCATAACAGTCGAAACCAAGGTCTTAGGGTATTCAAAAGCAGGATTAATTTCTAAAATGATTTTTGATATTCTTTCTCCAAGCTTGTGATAATGATTGAAGAATCCTTTTTGATACTCCGCATCAACTTCTTTTGTCATGATTGCCTTGGTCGCCTCATCAGTCAACAAGCTTTTTAATGTGAGGGGATCGATAAAATCATTTTTAGTAAATATGGGGCCTTTTACTAAAATTTGGATGGCTATTTCAAGTTTTTTTCTTGCATCAGGCAAATTGGCAGTACCGAAAACCAGATTCTGTTCAAGATATCCCCAGTACCATGAAGTCAAGAACAGCAATAATTTATGTTTGTTTTCAAAATAGCGATAAATAGCTGTTTCTGTACATCCAATCCGCCCGGAAAGTTTTTTGAAATTGAAATGTTCGAACCCCAGTTCAATCATCATATAGACAGACTGCTGGATGATTTCCTTCCCCAAATCTGAGCTAAAAGGATCTTTGAGGAAAATATCCTCATTGATATCCACACGTATTTTCTGTAAAATATCTTCCATATTCCGGGAAATGATAAGCAAATAACGGTATTGCTTTTGAGAAAGTTTATATTGTTGTAGATAAAGTTTGTATTACAAACCTTCTAGTATGCAGTGTGCAGTGGTCAGTCTCAGTAGGCAGTCGCAGTGGGCAGTGGGTAGTTTGCAGTTGACAGACTGCCTACTGAACACTGCCTACTGAACACTGAACACTACCTTACAAGTTGGCAGTCGCTGTGTGCAGTTGACAGTCAGGATGGAGTAGGTGGTCTCAGTTAACAGTTGCAAACTGAACACACCCTGACCACTGGAAACTGAACACTTTAAAACTCCCTACTGATACCTGTAACACCGAATACTGCCTTCTAACCAACAGATCACTTTCATACTGAACACTGCCTACTGAACACTGCCTACTGTGATAGTGCCTGAAATACACTGACCGTTAAAAATAGAGAAATTTTAACCAAACCAGTAGAAAGATGGCAAATAGAAATCAGTTTAAAATGAGCATTGCTCAGCGTCGTGTCCGTAATTTCAGTGAGTCTTTCAAGATCGAAAAAGTCCGGGAATTGGAATCAGGTACCATAAGAATATGCGAACTTGTGAAGGAATATGAAATTACCGAC
>NZ_JBGTCA010000466.1:0-5265 GCF_041749095.1 Aquiflexum sp.
TAATATGTGAACAAACTTACCGTACTCATGAGTCTCAATTTCATCCAATACTTTTACGCCTTCTTTTTTAAGTTGATCAACCAACCACTCAAGATCTTGAACTCTATAATTGATCATGATATCCTTTTGTGAAGGTTCAAAATAGGAAGTGGATTCACTAAATGGACTCCATTGAGTAAATCCTTTTTTAGTGCTGTCTTCTGCTTTTCTCCATTCAAAATTTGTACCCCATTGATCAGTTTGAAGTCCCAAATGCTTCTCATACCATTGTTTAATTTTTACGGGATCTTCACTCTTAAAAAATATTCCGCCAACTCCTGTAACTCGTTTCATATCTGCTTGTTTATCGGTTTGATTGGTAACTATTTCGTTAAATGTGAATCCAAAATAGAAAGATTATGTGATGGCCAAAACATATGATAATACTCTTCTCATTTTATTGAACTTAATCATTAAGACCTACTTTAAAAGATTTTGTGGGTATTACCATATTTAAAAGTTGAATTGGTTAAATTTTTACTAATCGGATTGCATTTTAGCAAACTCAGTTTATAAAACTAAGAGCGGACTTTGACTGAAGCTACATAGCCAAAGTTAACCACAGTTATTATTATCTCTCTTTTAAAGTCATATTTATAAATTCATTAACATAATCCAATTCATAGTCATAAATTCCCATTATATGTCTGCCTTTAATTTTCCAAAATATTGAAATATTCATTCATTTTACTAGTCTATCTGAATATTTCCAGTTTTCACAATATTCATTTTTTTTTAATATTTTTATTGATATTTTACGTCAAATCAATAATCTATAATGATTGCAGCGGTACATTTAAGCTATATCCGAGAATACCTGACAGACAGGAATATCTATCCTGATGGGTATTTCGCTGACAAAGGCGTTCCTATTGGATCATTCCCCAATGAAGGAAGGATTCATAACCAGACTTTTCTTCAGTTGTTCACGGGTCTTTCCCAATTTCTCTCAGATCCGTATTTTGGACTGCATTACGGAGCATACCTCAATGTCAAAGCCTTGGGTTTTGTCACCCACGTAGCGCAGCATGCAGGTACAATCAATCAGGCTGTACGGATCTTGAAGGAATATCTGGCGCACTCTTTTTCAATTGTCAAAATCATCGAAGTAAAGCAGTTGGATAAATATGAGATTTCACTGGATGTTGACCCAATAGGTACTGAGGAAGGCAAACACCTGCTCGATGCAATATTTGCCTTTGTATTTAGGGAATTAAAGCTTATCACCCCAGAGCAGTATTTTCCTGAACTTGTACTTCCGTACAACGATTTGGAGCACTATGAATTGATATTGAACACAACATGCCGGACTGGAATCAGACTTGGTTTTGTTTTTGATCCGGAGATTCTAAACCAGCCCATCCATTCAGGAATGACTACCGGGATAGAATATCTGCTCCCCAAGCTCCTTTTGATGCTCGATGAGCAGAAAGCTGTCCGCCCAACTTTTGGGCAGCAGTTCAGGACCATATGCCTGAAACTGTCCTGCCCTGAACCACCTAACTTTGAGCAGGCAGCAGCTTATTTTCCTATGAGCCAAAGAACTATTCAGAGAAAACTGAATGCAGAGGGCCTTTCATACCGGAAGATTTCAGATAGTATCCGTAGGGAACTTTCGGTTTATCTGTCCGCAAATCCCCGTATGAAAACACAGGATATCGCCTATCTGCTCGGCTATGGAGATGCGAGCGCTTACCTACATGCCGCCCAACGATGGATACAAAGTCCGGATCCTGTAGCATGACGATGTGAATCACTTTACCCTTGATCCCAATTCAAAACCTCTTCAAGGGGAATATGATCTCCAAAATCCTTCCCCTGATAAATTTTACTGACATGAAGTCCTTCATCGATAAGGAAATCGGCCGGGAGTATGGGCTTTTCCTTAATGGATTTCATATTGAAAAATCCGCTGAACATCATTTTCATCATTTTTACCGGCTGCAACATTACACGATACATGCCCTTAGAGGAGGATTCAACACCGTATAGCCGATATAGGTCCAATTTAGGATCAGGAACGATAGGAAAAGGTGCTTTCTGTTTGCCCGCGTATTGGGCGATTTCTTCTGCTGTCGCAGCAAATACTGCAATGATGGCGATTTTCCTTTCTTGGAATTTCCCGTAGGATTGGATCAATTCCCTGACCCGCATATTACAAAATGGGCATGATGCTCCCCTGAAAAAGCTGAGCATGATTTTTTGACCCTTATAATCCGTAAGGCTCAGTGTATTGCCCAGATAGTCTTTTATTTTAAATTCCGGTGATTTTTCTGATATGATGGATTTTGTAAATGAAGTCATGTGCAGTGCTGGTTAAATTTTACTATAAATGCAAAAAAATACTTTATATGCTTTTAAACTGTCTTGATCAGGACTTTTGTGTTTTTAAAAAATTCTTTTAAGGAAATCCCTATATTTTGATCTATGTGATTGTTATTTTATAGAAAATGAAAAAATAGCCTGATATTCAATCTTTAAATTTAATCAGATATGGATAAGACCAAGATTTGGTTTCTTGAAAATTTCAGTATGCTTCAGGTATTGACTCCTGAAGAAATAAAAATGATGGACAGTATGGCATCTATGCGGGATGTCCCCAAAAACCAGATCCTGTATTTTTCAGAAGACAGTGCCAACTGTGTCTATCTTCTCAAAAAAGGTAAGGTTAAAATCTCCAAAGTTTCACCTGATGGAAGGGAGGTAATCCTGGCCATTTTGGGACCGGGAGAGGTTTTTGGGGAATTGTCCATCACAGGTCAGGATAAAAGGGAGGAAATAGCAGAAGTCACCGAAGATGCAGTCATCTGCAAAGTGGATGTGCATGATTTTGAATCCATGATGGAACACAATCCGAAATTTAATCTACAGGTAATCAAGCTGATTGGATTCAGATTGAAGAAAATCCAAAATCGATTGGAAAATGTGATTTTCAAAACATCTGAACAAAGAGTAAAAAGTTTCATTAAAGAAACAGTACTGGATTTGGGCAGGGATATCCTAGGGGAGGATAATCAAAAAGTGGTTGAATTAAGGTTGACACAGGAAGATATTTCCAAATTGACCGCTACCAGTAGACAGACAGTCACCACTGTATTCAGTGATCTCGAAAAAAAAGGCATCATCAAATACGACAGGAGAAGGATTTTTGTAAGGGATATGAAAGCATTGGATGGATAAAAAGCCGGAGTTTTCCGGCTTTTTTGTTAAAAATATGTCATTTTCCCCAATACTTGGCAATAGTTGATATAATTTAAATTTAAAGGGCAGCTGCAACTTTTGGAGCAGGGGCCGATATGTCAATTCTTCCCCTGCCTATAATCAAGTGGTCAAATAAAAAAAAATCTTTTAATCTGTAATTATTACTCTTGAATGTTAACTAACTATAAAAGCTGATCAATTTTGTCGAAAGAAGAAAATAAGAAAAATGAGTTCACCAAACTCGTGAATGAAAGTTTTCTCAATCAAAAAAATTCTTAACTAAATAGCTTTGAAAGCTGTTTTAGTAAAATCTTTTTTTGAGTTATCATACCTATGAGATGCAGGAGTTTTTTTGCTTAGTAGTATATATACCCCTTTCCACCATCTTCCTCCAGGTTTACTCCTAAACCTAAAATGATCCTGTTCACAAAATTAAAATATAAATCTCCTGAAGCTCTCCTTGGGCTTCATTTTCCTGAATGATTTTAATTCTCGCCATGTTTGGTCAGTTTATTGGATTAAGGTAGATTTAAATTCCCTGTTTTGTATAAATTCCCGGAAAGAGGAAGTTTTGCCGTCATATTTTAGCCCCCCTGAACGGTAAAAAACTTTTTTCCTGATAAAGAAATTTGTCATAGGCGAAAAGAAAATCACCATTCTGTCCATCCAGGTCTGATTACAGAACTTACAGATCCCGGCAATCCAGGGATGGTATAGACTCCCTAATTCATTTTTGAGCTTTACGGCACAGATGATTCTCTCAGCAAAGTCTTTGGGAGGAAAATAACCCGGTTTGATAAAATACAGTATTTCTCCCTTGGCTTCAAATGCCCCTGCCTCTGCTTTCAACTTATGGTCACTGTTTTTGAAAACATACAACCTGGCATGGGACTTTTCAGCAAGTTTGATCAGATTGCTGTCCTCAAAACCATTGATAATGATGATTTCTTCCAGTTGCTCTTCAGAGACATTTGCCGTAAGAAAGGGCAGAATTTTCCCCATGTAGTCGGTGTTGTGCTGGGCCGGAAGGATAATGCTTATTTTCATTAGGGTAATTGTAAGATTTAAAAATAGATAACAACTGCTCAGGACCCTGTCGGCAAAAGGACAAAATTGCTGAATATGTATAAAGTGATTGTTTATATGATAAATCAAATGCCCCCCTGTGCAACGCAACCAAAACTGCTGTTAGGGAAAGGTTTAAAGCGTCTTTCCCAATCCTGGATTTTTGATCCGGAATTCCTGTGGGTTGATCCCGGTGGTTTTTTTGAAAAACTTGCTGAACTGCGCATAATCTTCATATCCCAACTCATATCCAATGGATTTGATGGGGCTGTCAGAATACAACAGCAATCTTTTGGCTTCCATGACAACCCTCTCATGGATGACATTCAAAGGGGACTTTTTACTGATTTTGGTAAAAATATTGGCAATGGTTTTTGGAGACTTGTTCATCAGGTCAGCATATTGCCCTACATTTTTTTTGGTTTTGAAATGTTCCTCGACTAAAGCATTGAATTGTCGCAGGATATCTATTTCCTCAGGTTTTGTATTTACTTTCAATAGCTGCTTTCTGGCAAGTCGGGTAACCCGGATCATAAATCTTTTGAGCAAAATCCTAAGCATTTCTTCCTGATTGTTGTCCACAATTTTGAATTCTTTTTTCAATACCTCCACCAAAGTACCTAGACTTTGTACTTCTTCCTCATCAAGTTGAATGACCGGAGTAAAATCCGAACCAAAAAATAATAAACCATTACAGGAAACTTCCTTGTCATAGGTATGTATGCAATAAAATTCCCTGTTGAAAAATAGAAGATTCAGGTAATTGTTCTGCTTTGGAATTCGGACATCCTGATTGTAGGTACAGCAAAGCAGATGGTTTGCCTTCAAAATAATCTTCATACCATCCACTTCAATTTCCAGATCCTTAGGATCTCTGTTCCAGATGAATTTAAGATGCCTATCGGCATATTGAAAAGCTTGTTCAATGTCTTTTCCATCGGAAAGGATAAAGCTTGCTGA
>NZ_JBGTCA010000467.1:0-1742 GCF_041749095.1 Aquiflexum sp.
AAAACACAAAGCTACCCGTAATCGAAGGGTAAAGGATGCTTCGGTTTGCAGGAGAAAGTGTTGAAAACCAGTCATTTCTGACTGTTCCGTTTACATAAAGAAATTCCTTGTAAGAAATCTCAGCCGAACCGTATAATGAGTTTACCTGCCGCTCCGAAAATTGATATATCGGATCTCTTAGCCGGCTATTACCGATAGTATATAGGTCCCGTGAAAAGAAATCCTGTACAAACACATTGTGCCTACTAAACCTCCTGTACATCTGATTGCCTCCTGCATTCACAAGGAACCCAAAATTGCCAAAGGTTTTATTTGCACTCACAAGAAAATCAGCGTTGACCTCTCTCACATTGGTGGCATCCTGGATATATTGTCCATTGACAAATCCCGGCGGAGCAGGCACTTGCCGCTGGGTGCCATGGGGAAGATTATAGTCTTGCTCCCTTGCAAAAAAGTCCTGACCGACACGTCCCTGGACAAACAACCAGTCAGTCAGGTCGTATTTGGCGGTGATGTTTCCAAATACCCTGTCCCGATCGATGTTATCAAAGCGTTTGAGTGCAAAATAGGGATTGGTTCGGTTGGTAAACCTCGACCAGACATTCTCGTTTCCATCTGCATCTTCGGCATTGTCCCGCAATACATCCATAGGCATTGAGTTAGCCAAGGTATATATAATTACGGGGCTATAATCCTGTTCGGCCAGATTGGGCGGATTTCTCCGTTGCTCTTTGGAATAATTGATGTTACCTGAAATGGTCAATTTATTGGCCACGGTTTGCGTAAATCCGAAATTGACTGTTTTCCGGTTATAATCTGAATTGGGCATGATCAGGTCATTGTCCATATTGGAAATCATCAGGTTAAACCCACCATTTTCTCCCGAGGAAGCCAGAGAAACAGAATTTGTCCATGTATACCCATTTCGGTAAAATTCCTTAAACTGGTTCCGTTGAGGTTCATACGGCACTTCCAATCCATCGAAAAGGATGTGGGTCATTCCCGGTTCAAATTTTTCACCGAAGCTCCATACTCCAGAGGTTGGAAATGGAGAGGTTGGCCTGAGGCCATTTTCTCCCTGCCCATATTCAAACTGATAATCCCTGAAATCCATAGGTGTGTCATGGGTGAAGTTGGAATTGATCTCAAGGCTAACACCGCGGCCGGTTCCCCTGTTTTTGGTGGTAATCATAATCACCCCATCCTTGGCCCGGGAACCATATAAGGCAGAAGCCGCTCCACCCTTTAATACCGTCATGGATTCAATATTATCGGGGTTGATACTGTTTAACCCATCCCCGCTGTCTGAGGTCCGGTTACTTCCCCTTTCAGAAAAATCGCCCCTTGCCCCAAAATTGGTATTGTCAATGGGTACGCCATCTACTACAATGAGTGGTGAGTTATTGCCTCCAAAAGAAGACTGACCCCGGATTCGAATCTTACTGGTCCCGGAAGGACCTGAACCCAAAGAAGTGATATTTACTCCAGCCATTTTACCCTGAAGGGCATTCATGAAATTGGGGGTTCGGTTTATGGTCATCTCGTCCTGACTGACACTTGAAGTGGCATATCCCAGGCTTTTTGCTTCCCTTTTGATTCCCAAAGCGGTAACTACAACTTCGTCCAATCCGGCAATATCTTCTTCCATGGTAATGTTGATTACGCTTTGGGCTCCAATAACTACCCGTTGATTCCGGAAACCGATAAAGGAAAAAACAAGTGCGGCACCATCAGGCGTGGTA
>NZ_JBGTCA010000468.1:0-2073 GCF_041749095.1 Aquiflexum sp.
ACATCGTATTGGAGTCTAATATCCTACCTGCCAAAATAGAGGCAGGACAGGCAATCAGCCTTCTGACTACAATCGATCCTGCTGACAATATCCATACCTACAGCATGGAAGCGCATCCAAACTTCTATATCGAAGGCAACAACCTGATGTGGAAAGGTTCTATTGAAGCTGGAAATCAGTTGAAAGCAACGATCAGCAGCACGGACAGGGCAGGACAGACCATCAGCAGGGAAGTGACCCTTTACAGGGAAATCAGGCCAAGTGAAATTCTGGTCTATCCAAACCCGGCTACAACAGATGCCAACATACAGGTACAATTGTACGGTGGTTCAGATGTTACCATCAGGATCTTTGATGCCGCAGGACGCGTGGTTTACCATGAAGAAGCTTATCAGGAAAACAGTTTCATCAGAAACGTCCAACTGAAAGGTTTGGCCAACGGAATGTACCATGTTATCGTCAAGGTCGATCATCAGGTGATGACCAAGCGATTGATCAAGAATTAGACCACCGATTCTGATTATAATTATCCCTCTCTGACTCCGGTCGGTGGGGGATTTTTATTTTATAAAATACCCTCTTTGGGGTATTTTTTTTTATATTTCAATAGATGATTTTTAACAAATGAAACCTTACAATAAATATATTTGGTTTTTGGTGGTTTTGTCCTCCTTTTTTTGGACAGGTGAGCTTTATGCTGAGGGTTTCCAAGTTCAGCCCATACCTGTTTCCTATCCCAAGGATGTGTTGATCGGGCCAAGTATGTTTTATTGGGAGGAAGATGGTGCCGGTAATCCCTATCAGGTTTTAGAGCGGTTTTTGGATGGGCAATTTACTTCATTTGGTGAGGCCAAACTTTTTAACAAAGGTTATACAGAATCCATTTGGTGGTTTGCTTTTATGTTGGAAAACAACTTGGATGAAAACAATAAGGTGATTTTCAGTCCGGTGGGTGCGGCCATCAAAGAAGGCATTCTATACACTTTTGATCCGGATGGAAAATTATTGAATGAACAGTATTCAGGCTTTTTGTATTCGGGAAAGAGGAGGGATATGAACAGCCGGATCAATTCCTATCAGATAATTCTTCCTCCCCTGGCCCAACGGTTGTTTTTGCTCAAGGTGGACAGCAGGGGGCTTAATACTTATATTCCTTTTTATCTGGACGGTGTCAATGAATATTGGGAATATGAGGTAAAAAGGACATCGATTTATGGGACAGTCACGGGAGTGTTGTTGATGGCTACAGGACTTGGGTTGTTTTTTTGGGTATATTTCAAAGAGTCCATGTACCTGGCATTTGCAGGATATTTGATTTCCAGTCTGATTTTGATTTTGGAAGAAGACGGCTTTTTGTTTCTCTGGATTTATGGAGATTATTTTGGTGAACTATCTGCGGTCCTGATACCATTGTTTTCAGTTTTGATGTCTGTGTTTTTGTTGCAGTTTATCCATTACTTTTTTGGGATCAGGCCTTATGGATTTTCCATTTCAGGAAAGTCTGTTCCTTTATTTTATGCCATTTACCTATATGCTTTTTTGGTGTTTTTGACTTTGTTTTTTAGTACAAGTTATAGTTTTAACCGATATGTAAACGGCTTTGCGCTTTTTCTTTCATTTATCAATATGTTGTTGGTTTTGTTTTTGACCTTCAGTCAATTTAAAAAGAAAGGAAAGATTACCTATTTTATTTTTGCCGCTTTGGCTTTGCTGATTTTCGGTTTTTCCAATTATGTCCTGAACCTACAGGGATTCACGGATTGGCATCCACTGAAGCCCAATGGATTGATTTTTGGCTCTATAGTCAATGTGATTGTGCTGACCATAGGTATTTCCTATAGATACTATCAGATCAGAAGGGATAAGGACAGGCTGACCGCCAAAATGCTGGAACAGGAAAGGAAAACAGCACATAGTATCATTGAAGCCCAGGAAAAGGAAAGGCAGCGTATCGCCAAAGACCTTCACGATGACCTGGGCGGGTTGCTGGCCATGATCAAATTGAAGATTGATAGCATTCTTTTGAACCAAAAAGAACACAGTGACACTAAGACTTCTCTGGAAGAAACCCAA
>NZ_JBGTCA010000469.1:0-2083 GCF_041749095.1 Aquiflexum sp.
GGAAAATAATTTATAAACTCTTCAAATAATGGCACATAGGCCTTGATTGTACCTACACTATACCTCCTTTCCTCCAACTTATGCACATACTCATCAGGACATTTGCGATAGTTCGGAATATCATAAGGAGATACTTTGGCTACCACATGAGTATTCTTTTCTTCCTCTTCAAAAATTAAGGTCAAACCAAGCTCTTCAATCTTTCTTTTCACTTCTTCCAAAAATTGGTCTGAAAAGGGACTAGTCCACCAATTATTATTTTGATCCCTATGGTAGTAAGGGATGGTTTTTATTGTTTTGTTAAGGGCAGGATTGTATCCATAAATCAGCTTTATGCGTCCGGAGCGGGTTTTGATGACCAAGACTTGGTTTTTTTCAACCTTTCTCGGTTGGGAATTGGTGGATGCTATGGTGGTGATTTCATGTCGGACGATCGAACCAAGTCTGTCCCCAAAATGCTGTTGGATCCTTTCAAGATTTCCCGGATAGTGTGGGATTTCCCAAAAGTATCCCTCCCTTTTCCACTTTGAATACCTGAGGGTCAGGACAAACTTTACATCAGCTTCATTCTTGGGCATTTTCAAAATAATCTTTCGCCCGATTACTTCTACTTCTATGGGTCTTGGTTGCATGATTAAATAGGTTGATGTGGACAGATTGCTTTTTGTTGGAAGTCGGAAGACCGAAGGTTCCAAGAATTGATTTTCAAATCAGCCTTTGAATAGGTCATCTTCTTTGCAGGTATAAAAGCAGGTAGCTATGATGTAAATTACTTCAAACCAGAAAAATGTAAAAGAAAATGGCTGAAGTTAAACGGATAAATAAAAACCTGTCAGCCCCGTTTGTTATCAGGGTAAAAATTTACCAAGTCTATAAAGGTCTATGCACACAAAAAAAAGCCCCCATCTCTAGAGGCTCTTCTTTCCTTTGCGTCTTAGCGCCTTCGCGGGAAATCATCTTTAAGTTGAAACCCCATTCTTATCTCTATCAAGAAAAAGGATATTTCCCCTTCTCAATCATATAATCCGCAATCTGCCTTCTCAACTCCTTGGTATTGACCAGGTCAGTTTTGGTCCAGCGCTTCAGGCCCATTAGCATGACTTTCTGTTCGTCGCCTTTGGTAAATGTCGCAATGGCCTCTTTGGCTGCGGTCTGTATTTTTTCCACTGCTTCAAACAGGTAAACCTGCGTCATTGCAATCTGCGGCTGACAGGCTTCTTCTCCACGGAGACTGATGAGTTTTTCTGTCCGGAGGATGGCAGATTCAGCAGCATAGATTTCTATCATCACATCTGCCAGGTTCATCATCACTTCCTGTTCGGATTCGATTCTGTCTGCCAATGCCATCGCAGCTTTGCCACCCACCATCAGAAATACTTTCTTCAATTTTTTGATGACATCTTTTTCAGCTGCAAAAAGCTCGGAAGTATCAATGGTTTCAAAACTGGGTACGGAAGTCAGTTCCTGCGATACTGCCATGGCAGGCTCGAAAAGGTTGATTTCTCCCTTCATGGCCCGTTTCAGCAACATGCCCACCATCAGCATCCGGTTGATCTCATTCGTACCTTCATAGATTCTGGAAATCCGGGCATCCCTATAAGCACGCTCCATAGGTGCATCGGCAGAATAGCCCATACCGCCATAGATTTGAACACCTTGATCCACCACATAATCCAACACTTCAGATCCATGTACTTTGGCGATAGCCGCTTCAATGGCAAACTGCTCCAAGGCCTTCAATTTGGACTCTGCATCTGAAATTCCATCCGATGCTATGGCTTCCATCCTGTCTTCAATGTCCTGACCGGCACGGTAGCAAAGTGATTCGCAGGCATAAGTCCTGACGGCCATCTCAGCGAGTTTCTGCTTGATGGCCCCAAAAGTATTGATGGCTACGCCAAACTGTTTTCTTTCTGTAGAATACTTGATGGCATAAGTTGCTACGGTTTTGCAACCTCCCAATACGCCTGCACCCAGTTTGATCCTTCCTATATTGAGGATATTCACTGCGATCTTGAATCCGTTTTGTCTTTCGGAAAGCATGTTTTCTACAGGAACTTTGCAGTCATTGAAAAAAACCTGA
>NZ_JBGTCA010000470.1:0-4316 GCF_041749095.1 Aquiflexum sp.
TAAAATTCTGCTTCCAGAAACTCCAAGAGCAGGGCAAAGTTCAACACATCCAATACCGATACCGAACCTTGGGCATAGGCTTTATTGCTGGCAACAGAAGCCAATCCTACAGGAACGGCCGCCATCGCAATATTTTTACCAAAGTTGGTCAACTTTTTGAAAGCCTCTCTTCTGGTAGTAAATCCATCAAGTTCGTTTGTCTTGATGTTATACATATTTAATACTTCTAAAATATTCATGACAAATTCTGCTTAAGTTTAAGATTTAGGTAACTGGTTTGCAATGATTTTATTGACGATAAAAGGCGATGCTGCTTCTAACACCATATTCGGTGTAAATGCCCTGTCAAGGCCATTGGCATCGATGATATCGCTTCCTGCGAATGACTTAGGGTCACTGTCAAAAATGCTCCTGATGGCAGCCGCATGACGGGCTTCCACAGAAACGATCTTACCTGCGATCAACAATAAATCCGCACTCTCCAACAATTGTCCCGCTCCATTATAAGCGGCTACACCCAGATCTTCAAAAACCTTGGCTGTGCCCAATACGCTGTCCCTGCTGCTGAAGTCCACTGAACTGAAATCAAATGTCAGGTCGATGATGGCATCTTTACCAAGCGCTGCCTTCAGAAAATCCCTATGCGCCACTTCATGGTTTTTAAGATCTTCCATAATCACCATTTCTTCTGCAGAAATCCCATTGTAAGGATTTGCTACTACTAACAAATAAAAGGCAGCTTCCAATTGCTCCAATGTAAATGCATAATTTAGAATACCTGTATCTCCTTTGCCAAGAGGTACGGCCCTGTTCTGTGGTCCCCCAGCAGCTTTTCTCATTTGCCCGGGAAGTGCTTCAAAGACTTCCTGACAACCTGACAATACTAGACCGGAAACGGCTAATGTTGCCCCGCCGAATTTTAGAAAATCCCTCCGATTACCTTTAGATCGGAAGGCCATGGTGCTGTCTCCATTTGTTTTAATTGGTTTTGACATGATCATAGATTTTTTTGGTTAATAAAATAGTTTAAGTAATACCAGTCAGGCAGCAATAAACTGTCTTCCCATTCAGAAATTGGATCGCCATAAATGACGAATTATATATAGCTATTACGCTCTAACTGCTTATCAAAAAGATGAAAAAGTTAATTCACAAAAGATTTACTTTAAATATAGATAATCTTAATCCCATCTTCCAATTAATATGTAAATCATGTAATTATTTAATCTCAAAATGATACAAAAGGAAGAAATTCCGGTAAATCCAGGTAATTCCCAATTATTCAAAGCTTTACTTAATACTGTGTTAAAAGCTGTTTTTTTACTTTTGTAATTTGTTTTTTGATATACGAAGTGGAGATCGTTGTTGGATTTACCCCTCTTGAAAAAAAATATTGGGTCTAAAAACCGTATGATAGCAGAGGTTTTAAAATCTGTATCCGTCAAAAAAAATAAAGCTGTGATAAAATTGGAAATCCGTCTGAGGTGCAGATGAATTTCCCATCTAATAGAATAGAAAGGGGTTAGTGACTATTTTAAAGTATTCAATGTACTGTCAGGGGATGTTTTATTTTTTATAAATATGCTATTGTATCCAATCCAGATAATTTCCCTTTTCAATCAATTCCCATTTTGCTTCCGGGTAAGCTTTGGCAAAGGCCACAGGAATTTTTGCTTTGGATTTTCCCCATTTACATTCAAATGACTGCATCTGTTGCTGGCTGTCGATTTCCAATAAATCCAGTTCCTGTCCGTCATAAGTTCTCCAAAAACAGTATTGTGGATAATGGCTTTGTGAGGCATTGAACTTGATTCTTTCATAGATGAAATACTGTTCCCAAAGAGCACCAAGATCATTTCTCAGATGTAATGGGCTAAAATTATTGATAAGGGCATTTCGGATTCCATTGTCATGGAAATACCATTTTTTACTTTTTGAGACTTCTTTTCTTAGATTTTGGCTATATCCCCCCAAGGGAAAAATAATAAAGACCTTGGAGAGCAAATCCATATATCTTTCCACTGTTTCTTTATTGATCTGAAGACTGTTTCCAAGTTCTACCGTACTGACCTGACTTCCTACCTGCCAAGCTAACAGTTTTAGAAGCTTGATCAGGATATCGGATCCTTTTACATTGGTCAATGCCAGAAGATCCTTTAGGAGGTAGGAATTTACCATGGATTTGAGATACTCTTCCTTCTCATCCAGAATATCCACCTAGGTCAATTCAGGATAACTTCCATATAACAGTCTTTCGGATTATCTGTTGGCGGTTTCTAAAAGATTTTCGGATTTCGCAAATTCGGTTTGTGCCAATGGGAAAAGTTGATATTCTTTTTGCCTGCCGACCAACGGTTCACCTGCATCATTGACCAAATCCAAACTGCTGCTTCCCGTGGCAATAATGGTGATACCTTTCACATTGTCTATCATTAGCTTTAAGATTTTCCCAATGTTGGGAACTGCTTGCGCTTCATCTATGATCACAAGTTTCTTTTCACCGATCAATTGGCGATAATTTGCTACAGTACGTATTTGAAGTAATTCGGCCACCTGAATGTCTTCACCCAATAAAATTAAAGACTCCTCTTGATGATTTTCGTGTAAATTTTCGATGATTGTAGTTTTTCCTGTTCTTCTACTACCATATAGCATCAATACTTTTTGCTTGCCGATTTGGGATTCTAATTTATCTTGAAGATAACGTCTATATTCCATTTTATGTTAATTAGGCTGGTTAACCAGCGCAATTTATATAAATTAGGCGGTTTATCCAGCGCAATTTATATAAATTAGGCGGTTTTGGGAAATATGAAAGAAATTAGAAGGAGGTACGGTTCATTTTAAAAAAAATTATCCTCGCATTCAAACATCCCTATTGTTACCAATAACATCATTAGCGGGTTGTGCAATAGACCTCCTATCAGGTCACCACTTTAAGTTTTTCGGTATATATTTTCAGGTCTTCTTCACTGTACAATACAAATCGGATAAGCCTGAGGTAACGGGTCTCTTGACACTGATCTCGGATTGCTTTCAATGCAATATCGGTAGCCTCCCCAAACGGATACCCAAAAGCCCCTGTGGATATTGCTGGGAAGGCAATTGAGGTGATTTTGTATTCTTCTGACCGTCTGATGGCATTCCGGTAACAATCCCCAAGCAACAGGTCGGATGGCCGGTCCACGCCATAGACAGGCCCCAGGCAATGGATGATGTATTGGTTGGGAAGATGATGGGCACCGGTAATGACGGCCTCTCCGGGCCGGAGGGGCGCCCACTGTCCGGTTTCTTCCTCCAGATCGGGTCCGGCAGCTTGGTGTATTGCCCCCGCCACTCCCCCACCGGTTCTCAACTGTGCGTTGGCCGCATTGACAATGGCTGTAATATCCGGTTGGTCGGCAATGTTGCCCCTGATGGCCTCAATGGTAATATTTTCAATATCCATTCTGTAAAAATACAGATTAACCTGACAGTTTTTTGATCTGCTAATCAAAAAGGTAAATCCGTACAAATCCAAAAAACATCAC
This sequence comes from Aquiflexum sp., assembly GCF_041749095.1. Taxonomy (GTDB): domain Bacteria; phylum Bacteroidota; class Bacteroidia; order Cytophagales; family Cyclobacteriaceae; genus Aquiflexum. The sequence goes on from NZ_JBGTCA010000470.1 coordinate 3,531, forward strand.
TTCATCACCGAATTTAGGAATTGGTGGAAAGCGTTTAAACCTTTTTTCCTTTAAAAGGTCTAAACCCTAGGTTTACAAAAATCCTTACCCTCTTTTAATTTAAAAAAACAATCGCAACCATGAAACTGATTACCATCTATTCCTTGATTACCATTTTAATTACCGCTGTATTTACAGGCCATGAAGACAATTCCCCGGCGATAGTCAGTATTTCCGAAAGCACCGTTTCCTGGAACGCCAAAAAGGTTACCGGTGAACATTATGGAAAAGTCCAGATTTCTAATGCCCAATTGGATTATCTAAACGGAAAAATCCGAGGAGGCTCATTCGAAATGGATATGACCACTATCACCGTGGAGGATATCACAGATGCCAACTCAAATGCAAGATTGACCAATCATTTGAAATCCGATGATTTCTTTTCAGTGGAAAAATTCAACAATTCATCCTTCAAAATTACCGAAGCCAAATCATCCAATGGAAAGGATTATCAGATTACAGGAAATCTGATTATCAAAGGAATCAGCAACCCGGTTACATTTCCGGCAAAAGTAGATGTGCAGGGAGAAAAAATCATAGCCACAGCCAGCATTGTTTTTGACCGTACCAAATTTGACATCAAATACCGTTCAGGCAATTATTTTGAAAATCTTGCTGACAAGTTGATCTATGATGATGTGAGTTTGGAAGTGAAATTGGTGGCATTGAATCAATAATTATAAAAAGTAAATAATTACAGGTTATTTTAGGCTGTCCTATTTAAAGGGCAGTCTTTTTTGTTTTTAA
>NZ_JBGTCA010000471.1:0-2918 GCF_041749095.1 Aquiflexum sp.
CCAGGTTTGGCACAAAGGGATCCCGGATTCAATAACTTTCAGGTTGGAAGACATGAGTTTTTGCCAATTCCCCAGAGAGACTTGGATATCAACAAAAGTTTAAGCCAAAACCCGGGCTGGTAATCATTCACATAAATTGAAATAGGGGGCAGCATATTTTTGCTGCTCTCTTTCCTCATATTTCTCTAAAATCAGTTTAATGAAAAATTATCTAAAAATCACACTTTGGGTATCATGCTTTTGGTTGAGCGCATGTGTGGCATGCAATGACAATCAAACCGAACTGCCCAATGGAGTTGATGATCCCAAACCGGTAAAAATATATGTCAATCCTGTATTTACTCCTGTTTTGGCTGATCCCTCAGTATTGCAGGAAGGGGAATATTTTTATGCTTATGGAACAGAAGACAATTGGGGAACTGAGGGAGGACATAAATTGGTGCCTATTATCAAATCCAAAGATTTGGTGGATTGGGAATTCGTAAACAATGCTTTTCAGGTCAAACCAACTTGGAAAGATTCAGGTGGAATCTGGGCACCGGATGTAGTCAAAGTAGGTGAGGAATTTTTCATGTACTATTCCTATTCGACATGGGGAGACCCCAATCCTGGCATTGGCTTGGCCATTGCCCAAAATCCTGAAGGGCCATTCCTCGATCAGGGAAAACTATTTCTATCACAAGAGGTCGGAGTGGACAATTCCATTGATGCCTTTTACATAGAAGAAGCAGGAAAGAAATATCTTTTTTGGGGAAGTTTTCATGGGATTTATGCCATAAGCCTTTCTGATGACGGTAAGTCAATTCAAGGCGAAAAAGTTAAAATTGGGCATACCCATTTGGAAGCCTCTTATATCCTGAAAAGGAATGGGAAGTTTATTTATTTTGGTTCGGAAGGTTCGTGTTGTGATGGTGCCAATAGTAATTATCGGTTAAAGGTTGCTGTATCGGAAAATATTTTGGGCCCCTATTTGGATAAAAAAGGCAACGATATAGCTGAAGGTAATTTCGGGGAGTTGATACTTCGTGGCAATGAAGTCAGTTATGGTTTTGCAGGACCTGGACACAATGGACATGTCGTGACGGATGATGAAGGAGATGACTGGCTGTTATACCACGCAATCCCCAAAAACAATCCCTATTTGCAAAATGGGGCAAATCGCAGGCCTTTGATGCTGGACAAAATCATCTGGCAGGACGATTGGCCCACAATCGAAGGCAGTATGCCAAGTGTGAGTTCCAAACCTGCTCCGATCTTTAATTAATACTTAAATAGATGCAAAAAAATCGCTGTCCTATTCTGAAAGTCATTTTAAAAAATAGCTCTCATTTAAAGATTCAAGTTTAGAAAAATTACAATTTATTGGTTAAAGTAAACTGAATTCCCATTTCTCAAATTACCTCCAACAAATCATTATTTAATGATTGGAATTTAATTAAACTCTTAAAAACCTATGCAATTACATAACCAAAAAATCACCGTTTTAACTTTTTTCTTATTACTAACCCAATTGTTGGTGTTCGGACAGGAGGATAAACTTTCCACTCCTGCCATTTCAAGTCCCTGGTCCGAGAAGGTGAATGCTGATTTGCCTCATCCAGAATACCCCCGTCCCCAGATGGAGCGGGAAGGTTGGGTCAACCTGAATGGCCAATGGGATTATGCAATTTTGACCAAAGGCAACAATATTCCTGAGAATTTTCAAGGAAAAATAACTGTACCATTCCCCGTCGAATCCCAACTTTCGGGAGTAGGCAAGATTGTTGGGAAAGACAATGAGCTTTGGTATTTCAGAAAAATTGAAATCAGCAATAGCCAGAGAAAAGGTAAAGTTTTAATCCATTTCGGAGCGGTAGATTGGGAAACTGAAGTTTTTGTCAATGGGCAATCTGTAGGAATTCATAGAGGTGGTTATGATCCATTTTATTTTGATATCACCAGCGCTTTAAAAAGAGGCAGATCACAGGAGATTACTGTAAGAGTTTGGGATCCAACAGATGAGGGGCCACAGCCAAGAGGAAAGCAGGTGAAAAAACCTAATGCCATCTGGTATACCCCTGTAACAGGAATCTGGCAGACAGTATGGTTAGAAACCGTTCCTGAAACTTTCATTTCATCATTGAGGACTACCCCTGATTTTGATAATAACAGCATAAAAATAAAACCCGAACTTACCGGAAGTGCAACAGGAACAAAACTTAAAGTCAGTGTATTTGCAGAAGGCAATAAAATTGCGGAAAGTATTGAGGATGCCGGGAGAGAACTGGAGTTAGCCATTCCCAATGCCCGCCATTGGTCACCGGAATCTCCTTTTCTGTATGATCTTGAGGTGGAATTGTTGAAAGGCAATAAGTCTTTGGACAAAGTCAAAAGTTACACGGCCATCCGAAAAATCAGTATGGGATATGATTCCAACGGAATCCAGCGCATGTTGCTCAACGACAAATTTGTTTTCCAATATGGTCCCTTGGACCAAGGTTGGTGGCCGGATGGGCTCTACACGGCACCTACGGAAGAAGCCATGGTATTCGATATTGTCAAAACCTGGGAAATGGGCTTTAATATGATCAGAAAGCATGTAAAGGTCGAGCCGGCAAGGTGGTATTACCATTGTGATAAAATGGGCATGTTGGTATGGCAGGATATGCCGAATGGTGACCATGGGAATGCATGGGAACATCGCTTGGGCATTGTTGGTAAAGGAACTGAAAGAGACAGAACTGCTGAATCCGAGGGGATTTTCAAAACAGAGTGGAAAGCCATAATCGATGCCAATTACAATTTTCCTTCCATAGTTGTTTGGGTACCCTTTAATGAAGCTTGGGGTCAGTTTAAGACAAAGGAAATCACAGTTTGGACAAAAAAATATGACCCCACCAGATTGGTAAATTCTGCCAGCGGCGGAAACTTCATCATGG
>NZ_JBGTCA010000472.1:0-57150 GCF_041749095.1 Aquiflexum sp.
GTGGAAGAAGAAATGCAGGAATTCAAAGAAGCCTTTAATGCTGTCGAAGATGCTGAAATCAACAAGGAACAGGCCTCCGGTGAATTTGGTGATTTGCTTTTTTCTCTGATCAATTACGCAAGATTTATCGATATCAATCCTGAAGAGGCTCTAGAACGTACAAATTTAAAATTTATCAAGCGGTTTCAGTATCTGGAAAATGCTGCGAAAGATGCCGGAAGAAAAATAGAGGATATGACCTTGGCTGAGATGGATGTGTATTGGGAGGCGGCGAAGAAAATCTGAGGAAAAACTTTTGGATGAAATTTTTCCAGCCTTAGAAAGGCTTAGGGAATTCTTTAAAACAGAAGCCAAAACTTAATCCCGGAAAGCATGAAAACCATTTTGGATAATTTTGGACTAAAAGAAAGGGATTTAAAAACAATTTTTGAAATCCTTGATAAATATGCGGAGGTCAAACTTGTACAAATCTTTGGCAGCAGGGCAAAAGGTACCCATAAGACAGGGAGTGATATCGATTTGGCAATCATGAATGATGGGGTTCCGGATTCAACTATTATGAAAATAAAATCAGAATTTGAAGACAGTTCTCTACCCTATTTTGTAGACTTTGTAAACTTTCCCCAGCTCAAACATCCTGGATTAATAGAACATATCGAAAGAGTTGGAAAAGTATTTTATGAAAAATAAAACTTAGTGAATCTTAAATAGTTGGTTTTCACCTTCAGCACCTTCACTTTTTTACCTTTGAAAAGGATAATTTCCTCCTCAAAATTTTATTTTGAATTTCCCTTTTTTAATTCTCATTTCCGTGGTAAATAGTCTTGATTTTCAAACAAAATCACCCAAATCTATCTCTTCAATCGCAGTGCTTTTTGCTGCCTTAGGATTAATTCACTATGAAAAGTTTCACCCGTGTGGCTTTCGCATTCATCATTTTCCTGGTTTCATCTTCTGTTTATTCCCAACAAACCGATTTCCTCAAAATAGATAAAGAAATCAACCTTTCAATCCATCATGAGGACTGGCTAAAGGTGCTGGAATTGGCCAAGGCCCAAATCAATATGGATGTTGATCAGGGAGAAGGATATTATTATTCCGCCCTTGCCCTCTTTAAAACAGGTAACACCAAAATGGCAAAACCCTATCTGGAACAAGCCAAAAAACTGGGGAGCGAAAATCTCTATCCCAAAATCTTTGAATTGGAAAAAGCCATTTCATCAAACAGCAAAAAGCCAACTCAGAAGTATGACAATCTCCCTGAAGGATTTATTCCTATAAGAAAAGTGGACAGATTTTTTTATTCTTATGTCTATAATCCAACCGCCCCGTTTGGATTTACCATCGGCAGCATCAATCACCGTGGAATTGGGACCTATATGACCATTAGAGGAAACTCCGATATTCTGGTCAAAACAGGTGACCTGACAGCAAACAACATGGGTACCGTTTATGGTGAAGCGGAATTTGAAAAAGCACAGACCTCAGGATACATCCGTCATGGCGTGGTAGAAGGAATCATGGGCATAACCTGGAAAATTCATAAACCCCTTTGGATGTATTTCGGCGCAGGATTGAACCACAGCAGGGAATTTTGGGAAGTGGAGATCATTGAAGAGAGCAAGACAATAAAAAGAAACGAATGGGCTAAAAATCCTCAGGCCAACAAAAACAAGGCTGCCTTTGAAGGCGGTATGATTCTGGATTTTAAAGGATTGAACTTGAGGTTTGGAGGCAACCTGAGGGAGTTTGACTTCTCCAATGTCGAATATCATATTGGCATCGGATTCTCATTGAAATCCAAATGAATTAAATGCTAATTCTTTTTTGAATAAAATGTATATTCATGACCAAAATTATAGAGATTGAACAAGCGCAAACAAAAAGAATTTTTAGAGGATAGATGGAAAATGCTTCAGCAGCATTTTGACCAATTTTGTCAACATCAAAACCCAGTTGATATTCACCAAATGAGGGTTTTTACCAAGAAAATCCACTCATTTGTAAAATTCCACTCTCATGCTTTTCCGGACAGTGACCTTGTCAGGATTTTCAAACCGGTAAGAGAAATTTTTAAACATGCCGGCGTAATCAGGGAAGCCCAAATACACCTGCTCAATTTTGAAATAGTTGGTTTGGCAAATGGAAAACTTCAAAACAGGCTGGAAAATCTGATCCAAAAGGAAACCGATAAATTTGTTCAAAAAGAAAAAAAATATCGGAAAATCCTTCAAAAGGCTGAGGAAGATTTTTACAAAGAACTTACCCCCATTCCCATTTCCCATTCGAAGAGGTTCTACAAAGATTATATCCTTGACACTCAACTCATTTTTAACAAAAAAAAATATATCCCCCATCTTCACGATTCCAGAAAAAACCTGAAATCAATCCTCCACATATCAGAATTGACCGGAAATGGGGTTAGCCAAAAGAAAGAGGTGAATGTGGAATACCTTGGAGGACTGACAGAAAAAATCGGTAATTGGCATGACCTACATCAGACCCAATTGTGGTTGAAAGGAAAGAAAATTGATGGCTTTTCCAGAAATACCTTATATCAAAACATTGTAGATATACTTATCCAAATTGACACCTCAAAAGATGGTTTCAAAGAAAAGATTCTGCGGGTCTCTTCAACCGAATCTCAGATTGTGCAAGAACAATAAAAGGGAAAAGGTTATTTTTGGCAAAACCATTTTGTATGTCTGAAATCAAACTCCCGGAAGCTTTTGTGCTCAGGATGAAAAACTATCTGGGCGAAAAAGAATTTCCGGCATTTGTAAAATCACTGGAAAAAGAACCTCGGGTTTCTATCAGGATCAATCCTTACAAGGAAATAGACCTGAAAGAAGATGTGACAAGCGTTGCTTGGAATGATGAAGGTTATTTTTTATCCGAAAGACCTTCATTTACTTTAGATCCACTGTTTCATGCGGGATGTTATTATGTTCAGGAATCTTCTTCCATGTTTATTGGACATATATTAAAATACATTCAGTCACCCAAGGACGGAATATTTTTAGATTTAGCTGCGTCGCCGGGTGGGAAATCCACATTGTTGAGCAGTTTTCTTGGAAAGGATGGTTTTTTGGTAGCCAATGAGGTGATCAAAACCCGTGCAAATATCTTAAAGGAAAATATCATCAAATGGGGCTTGGGCAATACCATGGTCACCCAAAACGATCCGGAGCACTTTAAAAATCTCGAAGGTTTTTTTGATCTGGTGCTAGTAGATGCGCCATGTTCGGGAGAAGGTTTGTTCAAAAAAGATCCGGAGGCAAGGAATGAATGGTCAGAAGACAATGTCAACCTGTGTGCTTTAAGACAGGAAAGAATCATGGACCAAGCCGGTGCATTGGTAAAGGGTGGTGGATATCTCATCTACAGTACCTGTACATTCAATGAAAAAGAAAACGAGGAAATGATCCGGTTTATCTGTTCGGAATATGCCTATGAACCTGTCCGAATCCCCTTAGATCCCGCTTGGAAAATAACCGAAAGTGCCACCGAAACCGAGGATGGGATTTTTTATGGGTATAGGTTTTACCCACATCATGTAGAAGGCGAAGGTCTATTCATTTCAGTCTTCAAAAGACCTGAGGATGACTACATTCAGGAACCCAAAAAAACAAAGGATTTCAAGCATTCCCACATCAAGGCGGCAAGCAAGCAGGAAAGCCAAAGATTGATTTCGGATTTGGGCTTGGATGAAGAAAGTACTTTCTATAGTCTTCAGGACAGTTTCTTTTGGACCAATGCCAGATATCAAACCTATTTTGAATTCCTGAGCAGGTTTTTGAACATCAGGTATTTTGGGGTTGAGTTGGGCAAATTCAACAAAGACCAATTTATCCCCAACCATGAGTTTGCGGTCAGCATATTACCCAAAATGGGAATGACTACACACGAACTGAGTCTTTCTGATGCCCTTTCTTTCCTGAGAAAAGAGGACATTGAAATAGGAGATATCCCTGAAGGATGGGTTTTGGTCACTTATCGAAACAACCCTCTGGGTTGGATCAAAAATCTGGGGAATAGGATCAACAATAATTATCCAAAAGAATGGCGGATAAGGATGAGGTAAGGATCACTCTAAATCCTTATATAAAGACATATCGATCACCTCATCTTCAAGATAATGCGGATACATTTTGATATGCTGCTTTTTCACCTCTTTGACCAAGGATTCCCTGAAAATCTCCACGTTAGTTCCCTCATGTGCTGCCATGAAAACAGGCTCAATACCGGTTTTTTTGGTATAGGATTCAGCTAGTTTCTCAAAATCCAGGTAATTGTTTTCCTCCACCTCAAGCTCCGTCATGTGCATCATTTCCTCTTCTGAAGGCATTTTGGGCACAAGGTCAATTTTGTTGAAGACCAGCAACATTGCTTTATCCCCTGCACCGATTTCATTGAGCGTGTTGTTCACTACCGAAATATGATCTTCGAATCCCGGATGTGAAATATCCACCACATGCACCAAGAGTTCTGCTTCCCTGATTTCGTCCAAGGTGGATTTAAAAGATTCGATCAAATGGGTAGGTAGTTTTCTAATAAACCCAACCGTGTCAGAAAGCAAAAAGGGAATGTTCTCTAGTACCACTTTCCTGACAGTAGAATCAACCGTTGCAAAAAGTTTGTTTTCCGCAAGGATATCTGTTTTGGTCATCAGGTTCATCAAAGTACTTTTACCCACATTGGTATAACCTACCAAAGCAACCCTAACTATCCCTTTCCGGCCTTTTCTTTGGGTCACGCCTTGCTTATCGATATCCTGGAGTTTGCTTTTTAGCAATGTGATTTTGCTACGGATATCTCTTTTATCCGTTTCGATTTCCTTTTCACCGGCACCGCCCCTGGTTCCCGTACCACCTCTTTGTCTTTCCAAGTGGGTCCACATTCTGGTCAATCTCGGTAAAAGATATTGAAAACGGGCAAGTTCCACTTGGGTCTTGGCCTGGGCCGTCTGGGCCCTGTTGAGAAAAATATCCAAAATCAACAATGAGCGGTCATAGACCTTTACCTTAAGTTCATTTTCCAGATTTCGCATTTGGGAAGGGGAAAGGTCATCATCAAATATCACCATATCCACCTCAAAGTGCTCTATGTAGGATTTAATCTCCTCCAATTTACCCGAACCCACGAATGTCCTGACATCTGGCTTTTCCATCCTTTGGGTAAAGCGGTAAACCGTCTTGGCACCTAATGTCTCTGTCAAAAATGAAAGCTCGTCAAGATATTCTGTGATCTGATGGTCTGTCTGTCCCTGACGGATCAAGGCCACCAAAACAGCAGTCTCCTGAACCGGAGCGGTATCATATAATTTTTGAAGCTTTCGGGAATATTTACTCATGTAAGTTTGTTTGTTTTTGAAAAGATCAAGAGCACATAAATAGTTCCAAATCTTAATCAATACCACAAATTTACCAACCTACTCCCAATAAGCCTTATATTTGCCCAAATATTCCCGGAAATCAACCAAAACCGACAAATACGACGAGTGAGATACAAAAAGATATTCACGGATCATCAGTTTAGTTTGTAAATACCTATCACCAAAATATTAACAAATAAAGATTTATGAAAATTTTAACTACCCCGATTGAAGGTCTTTTTGAGATTTATCCAACAATTTTTGAAGACAATCGAGGATACTTTTTTGAATCATTCAAAAAAAGTGAATTGGATCGCTACGGGATAGAGAGTGAGTGGATACAGGAAAATCAATCTTTTTCCAAAGCAGGTACAGTAAGAGGGCTCCATTTTCAAAAAGAACCTCATGCCCAAGCTAAATTGGCCAGGGTATTGAAGGGAAAGGTGCTTGATGTAGCTGTGGACTTGAGAAAAGGTTCAAAGACTTATGGCGCTGTTTACACTAAAATTTTAGACGATGTCCAGCACAACATGTTGTATGTACCTGAGGGTTTTGCCCATGGTTTTTCGGTATTGGAAGATGCTGTGTTTGCATATAGGTGTTCAAGTTATTACAACAAGGAGAGTGAAGGTGGCGTTATTTGGAATGACCCGCAATTGGCAATAGACTGGGAGGTGGATACGCCGATTCTTTCCGACAAAGATCAGTTATTGCCCACTTTCGAAGAACTTACCGAAATGACCAAAGGAGGAATTTAATGGGAGTGTTAGATATTTTTAATTTTATCAAAAAGGATAAATCCATTCAGGATCTCGACTTGAGTTGGATGGGAGTGGATATGCATTCCCATTTGATACCGGGGATTGATGACGGTTCGAAGAGTATGGAAGAAAGCATAGGCCTGATCAAAAGGCTAAAAAGCTATGGACTTCGAAAACTCATCACCACGCCGCATGTCATGTCCGAGTATTACAAAAATTCTTCGGAAACAATTCTGCCAGGACTAGCCAAATTGAGAGAAGCTCTTTTAGAGGAAAACATAGAAATTGAAGTCGAAGCCGCAGCGGAATATTTCATTGATGAGATGCTGATGGAAAAACTCAAAAACGGAGAAAAATTATTGACCATCGGAGATAATCTTGTTCTTGTTGAGACCGGATTTATGAGCAGGCCTTTGATGTTGAAGGAGATATTTTTTGATATGGAAATGCACGGATACAAACCGGTTCTGGCACATCCTGAACGGTATCAATACCTTATACAGGACAAAGATTTTCTATATGAACTGATCGATAGGGATATTTTTTTCCAGATCAACCTGTTATCGCTTACAGGCTTTTACTCCAAGCCCATCAAAAATTTTGCTGAATTGCTTATCGATGAAGGTAAAATAAGATTTTTTGGAACTGATTGCCATAACCACAGGTACCTGGACATGTTGGAAACTTTGCCAAAATCCAAGTATTTCGAAAAAATTCAGCAGATGGGACTGCTCAACCCTTCCTTATGAAAATATTGATCACAGGTGCCACGGGACTTTTTGGCAGCTACCTTGTAAAGAAATTCGCTCAGGTAGGGTCTATTTTTGCATTAAAAAGAAAAAGCAGTTCTGATAAATTACTAGGCGATGATGCTTCAATGATCAATTGGATAGAAGGGGATATCCTTGACCCTATATCCCTTGAAACCGCTATGGAAGGAATTGACATGGTCATTCATGTAGCCGGACTGGTTTCATTTGAACCTAAAGATGAGGACAAACTCATGGAGGTCAATGTAACCGGAACGGCCAATGTTGTCAATGCCATGCTGGAAAAAGGGGTGAAAAAACTCATCCATGTGAGTTCTGTTTCTGCATTGGGGAGGACAGTCGATACGCTCACCTATGATGAAAATTCGAAATGGACAGCATCCAAATTCAATACACCTTATGCCATTTCCAAGTACAGGGCCGAATTGGAAGTTTGGAGAGGTGTTCAGGAAGGGCTACAGGCAATGGTAATCATGCCTTCGGTGATTCTGGGAAAGATAACTGATGATAGAAGCAGTACCCGGATCTATCATTATGTCCTCGAAGAAAATAAATATTATCCACAAGGGACTGTCAATTTTATCGACGTCCGGGATGCTGTAGAGATCACCTTTCAACTCTATCAAAAGGAACAGTGGAATGAGCGTTTTATTCTTAACCATAAGACAATACCTTACAAAGATTTTTTTGAGGAAATGGCAAAAGCCTTTGGTAAAAATCCTCCGACGAAAAAATTGAAATCCTATCAGCTAAGGATGGCGCTGATAGCAGTCGGTATTGCAAGACTGTTGAAACTGACCAAAAGTCCATTAAACAAACAAACCGCCTTGATTTCGCAGTTAGAAATATATCTTGAGAACAAAAAAGTGAATTCGCTTTTGAACTTTAGATATACCCCTTTAGAGCAAACTTTCAAATGGGCAAAAGCAAACGAAAGCCTCTGAAGTACGTTGACAACCCTTATAACAATTAACCGGTAAACCCACGTCATATAACCTACCCAAATTTTAGAGAAAAATATTTGAAGTATGATTTTGTGGCTCCTGATAATTTGGTACCTTAAGTAAGAATTTTAAAATAAAGCTGATGACCGGAGATTTTGAAAACGAATGGGAGGAAGACAAAGAGTTAGTAGAGAGATTTGAAAACTCATTGAAATCCAATTTGGATTTATATTTTGAAGAGGAAGAATTAGAGAATATCATCCGCTTTTATTTTGACCAACAAAAATACCTGAAAGCGCTAAAGGCCTCTGACCACGCCTTGGAGAAGTTCCCCTACAGCATTGAAATAAAGCTGTTTAAGGCCCAATGTTTGATTTTTAATGATGAACTGGAAGAAGGTCTGGAGATTCTTGAAAACCTCAATAACCTTTCCCCGAACAATGAAGACATCATTCTTGCCTTAAGTCAGGGACTGATGATCAATGGAAGTATCAAAGAGGCGATTACCATGTTGGAGGACTTCATTCCTTTGGCCGATGATAAAGCGGAGGTTTATTATTGTCTTGGCAATCTTTATAAAGCCGATGAGAACAATGAAAAAGCCATTCATTATTACAAGGAATGTGTCAAACTGCGCATCAATCATGAGGATGCGCTTTTTCAATTGGCTATGATCACCGAGGAAGAAGGTTCTTTTACTGAAATCCTTCAATTCTATCAGGATTTCATAGATCAGGATCCTTACAGTGCAGGTGCATGGTATAACTTGGGAGTGGTTTATAACCGCTTGGGAAGATATGAAGAGGCCATTCAAGCCTATGATTATGCGCTGATCATTGATGATGCCTTTGCCTCTGCCTATTTCAACCTTGGCAATGCCTACATGAATACCCAGCAGTTTGATCTGGCATTGGAGGCGTATCAAAACACGATCAACTGTGAAGGTTCGAATGCGGAGAATTGCTGCTACTTGGCGGCAGCTTACGAAAAGCTGGATCAGATTGACATGGCCTTCAAATATTTCAAAAAATCATCCAAACTTGACCCGGAATATGATGATGCCTGGTTTGGCCTGGGCATGTGTATGCTCAAAAGAGAAAAGTTTTTTGAGGCTATCCATTATTTCCGAAAAGCCATCAACCTGACGACCGAAAACCCCAATTATTGGGTAGGTATGGCTGATGCGGAATACAACCTTGGCAACCTCCAAGCAAGCGCCGATGCCTATGAAGAAGCCATTAATCTTGAGCCGGGAATCATCGAAACCTACGTCAACCTTGCCATCATTTATTTTGACCAAGACCGATTTGAGGAGGCTATTGATGTCCTCAAAGAAGGAATTGAGGAACTCCCTGAGGAAGCCGAACTGTATTACCGTATGGTCGTATTTCAGCTAAAAACAGGTAAATACAAGGAAGCCTTTTCATATTTGGAAAATGCATTAACTTTGGACTTTGGGAGACACACCATGCTTTTTGAATTGATGCCGGAAATCAAACATCAAAAGGCTATTTTCAAAATCATCTCCCAATATAAAGATGACGCAAAGTCATCGGAATCTTAACATCTAATTACCTGAAATCTGTTGGAATGAATTACGTTCTTAAGAACCTGCCAGTACGTTCACAAAAGCCGCGTACTACAGGGTTAACCATGGTCATGGATAAAGGCCTAAGCATCAGGGAAGTCGAATACTTTGTTGATTCAAACAGCGATTTTGTTGACATTGTGAAATTGGGCTGGGCAACATCCTATCTGACTAAAAACCTGGCACAAAAAATCGATATTTACCAAGATGCTGGAATCCCCGTGTATTTGGGAGGCACATTGTTTGAGGCTTTTGTAATCAGAGGTCAGTTTGAGGATTACAGAAGGGTGCTTGAAAAATATAACCTTAGATTCGCTGAGGTTTCTGATGGCTCTATCAGTCTCAATCACGACAAAAAATGTGAATACATTGAAATCCTTGCAAAAGATGTCACAGTCCTTTCGGAAGTAGGGTCAAAAGACGCCGCAAAAATCATCCCTCCTTATAAATGGATCGAGCAAATGCAGGGTGAACTTCAAGCAGGTTCCTGGAAAGTGATCGGAGAAGCAAGAGAAGGCGGAACTGTGGGACTTTTTAGAGATTCGGGAGAAGTAAGACAAGGATTGGTAGAAGAAATCCTCACCAAAATCCCCGAAGAAAAAATTATCTGGGAAGCCCCCCAAAAAGAGCAACAGGTATGGTTTGTCAAGCTTTTGGGTGCCAATGTCAACCTTGGAAATATAGCCCCAAATGAAGTCATCCCTTTGGAAACTATCAGATTGGGACTAAGGGGCGATACCTTTGACCATTTTCTTGGAGACCATCAACTTTAATTTTACGGAAGTGCCATTATGGAAAGGCATCTAATCTATCTCAATCAATGAACCATCTGAAAGATTACATTTTGGTCTTCCTGAAAGGAATTTCTATGGGTGCTGCGGATATTGTTCCGGGAGTATCGGGAGGCTCAATAGCACTGATTACCGGGATATACGAAAAACTGCTGGACAGCATCAAGGCCATCGATCAGACTGCCCTGGGCTATCTTTTTCGTTTTGAGATCAAAAAATTCTGGGAACATATCAACGGAACATTTCTATTGACGCTGTTGATCGGAATCCTGACGAGTATCTTCACGCTCTCAAAACTGATCACTTTCTTGATGGAATACCACGCCATTCCCCTGTGGTCGTTTTTTTGTGGATTGATCATCATTTCAGCCATCATCATTTTGCGGGACATCATTACTTGGACAATTGGAGTAGTCATTGCTATACTTATAGGTACTGTGGCTGCTTATTGGATTACCGGACTTCCACCTGTAGGTTCTCCTGATGCCCTTTGGTTTACATTTGTGGCCGGTGCCATTGCCATCTGTGCCATGATTTTACCTGGCATTTCGGGCAGTTTTTTGTTATTGATATTGGGTCAGTATGAAAGAATCCTTGCAGCAGTTTCTGAAAAAAATATCCCCGTTCTAGCTGTGTTCGCTTTGGGTTGTATTGTGGGTTTATTGTCATTCAGCAGATTGATTTCCTGGTTATTGAAGAAATATCATGCCATTACATTAGGATTATTGTCAGGGTTTATGCTGGGGTCCATCAACAAACTATGGCCATGGAAGAAAGTGTTATCCTACCGGATGTCCTCAAGCGGGGTGCAAAAACCTTTTGTCACCGAAAACATACTTCCCCAAAATTATCTCGAGGTCACAGGTCAGGAATCTTTATTTCTATTTGCCTTGCTTGCGTTTTCATTTGGTGTAATTTTGGTACTCGGTATCGAAAGGACCGCTTACTACATCAATAAGTAATGAGGAATTTTGGATTGATAGGTTATCCTTTAGGCCATTCTTTTTCGAAGAAGTATTTTACTGCTAAATTCGAAAATGAGGGAACAAAAGACTGTCAATACGATCTTTATGAAATTGAAGATATTTCGCTTCTTCCCTCCATTATCCGGAATAACCCGGAACTTCAAGGTCTAAATGTGACCGTCCCTTACAAAGAAAAAGTATTGCCTTTTTTGGACAGCCTTGATCCTGCCTGTGAAGAAATCGGTGCTGTAAACTGCATCAAAATCATGGATGGAAAACTCAAGGGTTATAACACCGATTACATTGGATTTAAAGAATCGTTGGAAAATTGGTTGAATGGTGAAAAGCCTTATGCATTGGTTTTGGGAACAGGTGGAGCCTCCAAAGCTGTTGTTAAAGCATTAAAGGATTTGGGGATTTCATACCTGATGGTATCCCGAAACCCAGGTGATGACCCGGGAATTATTTCTTATGAAGACCTTTCAAAGACTAAATCGGTTTTGGACCGGAATCATCTCATTATCAATACGACCCCATTAGGTACTTTTCCCAAAACAGAAGAAATGCCGGCAATTAATCCTGATTATATTTCCAGCATGCACAAAGTGTATGACCTGGTATATAATCCGGAAAAGACTTTTTTGATGCGGTCTCTTGAAGCCCGCGGTGCGGTGGTGAAAAATGGAATGGAAATGCTCCAACTTCAGGCCGAAGCAGCCTGGAGAATCTGGATACAAAATGGAAATGCTCTGTGACCAAACAGAAAGAATCTGCAAAAAACTTGAAAGGATGGGCGTAGAATATTTCCGAAACCAATACCTCAACATCATCGCCATCAAGGCAAAGTATATGTCCAAGGAACTCGCACATAAATATTACCTGGTAGCAGACAGCTATGAACATGAAGCCAAATGGTACAAAATCGTAGTAATGCCCCACGTCAAGCCGGGAACAATTGACAGGTTTTTGATGGAATTGGAGGGGGAAGTCAGGGGGAGGAAGTGATGTGGAGCTTGGTGTAGATTGGCGTTGCCGCTAGGCGTAGATTGTATCTACGCCTTTTTTCTATCTTTGGATCCCGTACAGTAGTCGGGAGCAATTCCAGTGTCAATATTTGTACTCTAATCCTTGAAACTCAGGAATGAAAGGTCATATTGAGGTGGCTTATTGGTGAATTTAGGAAGGTTTACAATTGCAAATTGATAATGATAGAAGGGTGTAGTTGCAAACTACACCCAGTCACCACCGAAAGTTTAACCACACCCAGAGGTAGAAATCAAACAGAATTATTTATGATTGAACCAAATAAATCCTGCAAATTTGATATTAAGTATTAAATTCAATTTCTTAAATTTAAAAGTATGACAGTGATAATTGATAAAAACAATTCCAAGAACATTTCCAAAATACTCAATGAAAAACTTGGGAAAAGGAATAAGACTGGAAACATAGCTAAACACTTTGGACATTTGAAAAGGAAAATTGACGGATTAGCATATCAACTGGATGTAAGGAAAAATTAAAGTTGATTTCACTTGATTGGTCTAAGAATTTTTTTTCAATCTACACCATCCCCGCCACCATAAAACCCAAATAAGTTCCCAAAGCATTTCCCAAACTACCAACCAATACCCCGGGGATCAAAAGATCCGGACGGTTGAGACTTTCGGCAGCGGCAAGGGCAGTGGTATTCCCTCCCACATTGGCCTGAGAAGCTACGGCAATCACATCCCAATCCATTTTAAATGCTGCCCCCACACCGAATATCACCAGACCATGAATCAAGATAATAACAAAAACAAAAAGCATCAATGTGCCCGCAAGAGAGCCTATTCCTGATAGTGCCGTCACATCACAGAGTGTCCCAATGACAGCCAGGAATATCAAAATAAAAAAGAATCCCAAGGTATGTTTTCCCTGCAACCGCTTGACAAAACTGAATTGGGCCATAATCAGGGCCAGTGAAGTTAGGGTGATGATCTCAGGGATTTCTGGGAAATAATAGGCAGTCATTTTGGAAATACCCATTCCCAGCAAACCCATTCCTAAGATCAAGGATAGCGAAAAAATGGAAATGTTTTCCTCTGCTTTGATTTTTGCTGCTGATTTGGATGAATCCAGCTTTTTGCGGGGAAAATACCGCTGCAGGTACTTCGGCAAAATCAAGGTGGCAATGACCCATGGCGTTCCCAGAAGATTGTCAACCACCGTAGTAGCTGCAAACAAAACCCCACTTTCATTGACCTGATAATGCAACGCCACCGCATTGAAATTGATACTCCCTCCAATATAGGTCCCGGTAAACATCCCCGCCACGGCATGTGCCAAGGGACCGATCTCCGCTGCAGGATTCACCAAAAACCAGGCAACAAATATACCAATTAATGTCCCCAAAGCTCCCAATCCAAACATCAGAAGGATGGGAAGACCGGCATCTTTTAGGCTTTTGAGGTCCACTTCCAACAGCGCTATGAAAATTCCCAAAGGAGCGATATAGACAAATACGCCTGTATAAACCGGATGACCGTCAGTGGCCGTGGGGATAATTCCCAAATTGGAAATGAGCGCGCAGATAAGAATGGCTAGGATGGGAGTGCCTATTGTTTTCCAACCCTGAAACCTATTCAACCAACTCGCAAAAAATACGGCCAAACAGAGCATGGCCGAAACATAAACAGGATCCTGATTCCAGAGCATTCTGAAAAATAGACAAAAAATTATCATTCTGATAGTCAAATCAATAAGATTATCCTTTTCTTAAATAAACTTAATTTCTTTTGATAAAATGGTAATCCTATATTTAAATTTCTATATTATTCCCAACAAACAGACAGTAACATTTTAACCTATGCCAAGAGCTAAATCCGATAAAGACCGAAAAATTTTTGTGTTGGATACCTCAGTCATCCTTTATGCACACAATTCCATCATGAACTTTGCGGAACATGATGTAGTCATCCCGATTACGGTATTGGAAGAGCTCGATCAGTTTAAAAAGGGCAACGATACCAAGAATTTTGAAGCCAGGGAATTTATCCGCCTATTGGATAAATTGGCCAAAGACCACATGATCCATAATTGGACACCACTGAACGGGAAGACCAAGGGTAACTTCAGGGTATTGATGAACCCGGATAACAGTATCAATGCCAACTTGGTGTTTGGAGAGGAAAAAAACGACCATAAAATCCTGAATGCCGCCCTTCATCTACAACAAACCGAAAAAAACAGGAAAGTAATCCTGGTCAGCAAGGACATAAACCTCAGACTCAAAGCCAAGTCTCTGGAAATCCATGCGGAGGATTATGAAACCGGCAAAATCAAAAACATCACCGAACTTGAAAATACAGGGAAGTATTATCTGGATGGTATTGATCAGAATGTGATCAACAACCTTTACGAAAGCCACTCGGTAGAAGCCAAGGCGGTGTTGGGAACGAGAAAGAGAAAGGCCAATGCTTTTTATATCCTCAAAAGTGAAAAGAATTCTGTCCTTGCCTATTTCAATTCCGAGGACAATACCATGGAAAGAGTGGATAAGAAACTGGCCTACAATATCAAACCCAAAAATGCTGAACAGACCTTTGCCCTTCATGCCATCTTAAACCCTAGAATAAAACTTGTTTCCATACAAGGAGTCGCAGGTACAGGAAAAACCTTATTGGCATTGGCAGGAGCATTGGAACAAAGGAGGGATTTTAAGCAGGTATTTTTAGCGCGGCCCATTGTTCCATTAAGCAATAAAGACATCGGATATCTACCGGGTGATATCAAATCCAAATTGAATCCCTATATGGAGCCTCTTTGGGATAACCTGAAGTTCATTCAGAATCAGTTCAAAGAATCTGACAAGGAATACCAGAAGATCACCGAAATGATCAATCAGGAAAAGTTGGTGATTCAACCTTTGGCCTATATCAGAGGCAGGTCTCTTTCGAACATTTTCTTTATTGTGGATGAGGCCCAAAATCTCACTCCCCACGAAATCAAGACCATCATCAGCAGGGCAGGGGAAAATACCAAGATTATCTTTACAGGAGATATTTTCCAAATTGACACTCCTTATCTTGACAGCCAAAGCAACGGGCTATCTTACTTAATAGATAGAGTCAAAGACCATCCTTTGTATGCACATATCAAATTGGAAAAAGGTGAACGGTCAGAATTGGCCAACTTAGCCAACGACCTGCTATAATTAAAATCGCTTTTTGATTTTTTTAAAATCCGTATGCAACCTCTTCTCCCGAATTTGAATCAGAATAACTGTATCACAAAACAAAAGAGTGTGTACGCCATCGTACACCTCATCTCGGTATAAGAACACATAATCTATTGAATTTCAATTATTTACTAAAATGGGATCAGAATTTGGCATATACCTGATACCATGCAGCGATCGGGCTGACAGAAATAACAGAAACCAAGTCAAACAAAAAAATAAAGAAAATGAAAACCACTATTTTAACTCAGAAAAATGTTTGTGCCTTTTTAGGATTATTAATGGCATTGACAATCTTGTGGTCTGCACAGGCAGTAGCGAAAGTTGATACAACTATCAACGAGGTAATCCCAATGGAAATCGAATTGGGATATGGATCAGTACAGGAAGAAGCCATCCAAATGGAAAAAATTGATCTTTCTGATATCAGAGAAATTCCAACCATCACTTTTATCAACAAATATGGAGATATCGTGGCGGAGTTTTATGGAGAGAAATCCGAATTGGAGAAAAAATTCAAGGAAACATTTAAAAAAGGACAATTCGTAACTGCCTACGGCAAACACGAATTCTACCTCATATGAAAGTTTAGTTGATTGTTTGGTTTTTTGAAAATAAAAAAAGGTGGGTCATGCCCACCTTTTTTATTGTATAAGTATAGTTTCGAAAATTAACTTTCAGTGATGGTGTTCAGTTTGGCCAAGAAGCTGTTATAATATTGTCTTCCTACCTGAACCACAGAACCCATGTGGAGCGTGATATCTTTGGTGTTGAAGCTTTCGATCTGTCCCAATTGGACGATAAAAGATTTCTGAACCCTTAGGAAAAGATGGGAAGGCAGTTTTTCCTCCATATCTTTCATCGACTTCCTGATGGTGAAATTTCTGTTTTTGGTAAAGATAGTGACCATGTTGCCATTCGCCTCCACATAGTAAATGTCCTCATAAGGAACCCTTTCATAAGCATTGTCTGCTTTGATGAAAACGGCATCCGTTACGAGATAAGGACTTTCATCCTTGGACCTGATAACTGCTGTTTCGGGTGCGGGTTTGGTTCTTTTGTTGTAAAGAACAATTTCTACAATGGCATGAATATCATTGGTATTGAATGGCTTGACGATAAATCCTGCCGGATTGATTCTTTTGGCCCTTTCAATAATGGTAGGGTCACTGTAGGAGGTGACATAAACCAAAGGAGCATCCACCATTTGTTTGATGATTTCACCCAATTCAATTCCGTCTTTATCACCTTTCAGTTTGATATCCATAAAAACCAAATCAGGCCTGTATTTCTTGACCACCTTGATGGCCTGATTGGCTGAATTGGCTATATCGATATTGACATAACCTAAAAGTTCTAAAATTTCTTCAATGTTCTCGGCAATATTAACGTCATCTTCAACGATCAGGATCCTTTCCTCTTTCATAGTGTTTTATGGGAAATAATACGTTATAATAAATGTTAAATAGATTTTTATTATTAAAAGAAAATAATAGCCTCTATTTACAAATTTTAGTTTTCAGAATCAATATTTATTTAAATTTTCTGAAATTATCAACTTTCTGACCCTTACAGACTCATCAGATCTTTGAATCTTGCAGCCTGTCTTCTGCTGACTTCAATTCTGTCCCCTCCTTTAAGCGTGACCACAAGTCCACCGTTAAACCAAGGTTCAATCGCTTCCACCCAACTGAGATTGATGATATGCTTTCTGCTTGCTCTGAAAAAAGACTTTTCGTCCAGTCTTTCATCCAATGCATTGAGGGATTTGTGGATCATCGGTTTATTGTTGTCAAAATAAACTTTGATATAATTCCCGTCTGATTCAAACAACCTGACGTTGGCCAATTTGACAAACCAGCACCTGTCACCGTCTTTAACAAAGACCTGATCATCCAAAGTCAGTTTTTTGGAAAGAAAAGCATCACCCTCACTTGATCTTTCAGGTGCTTCATTGAGCTTTTTGAAGAGTCTTTCAATGGCTTCATTCAGCCTTTTAGGTTCTATGGGTTTGAGGAGATAATCAAGTGCATTGACCTGAAAGGCCTTCAGGGCATATTCGTCATAAGCCGTGGTGAAGACCACATGGGGTACATTGTCCAATTCTTCCAATAAATCAAAGCCGGTTTTTTCCGGCATCTGAATATCGAGAAATACCACATCGGGCGACAATGCTTCAATTTTTTCTTTGGCATCGTCAACATTATTGGCTTCTCCTACGATTTCCACCTGATCGTATTGGGACAATAAATTGATCAGTTCTTTTCTTGCCAGTCTTTCATCATCAATTACTAGTGCTCTCATTTTTTTTGATTTTCAACCTAATGTAAGGTTTTGTTTTGGAATTTTGATTTCTGTTACTACATATTCGGTATCCGAATTATATATTTTGAAAGAGGCCCTGTCTCCATAAATCAATTTCAGCCTTTGGACGGTATTGTTGATACCATGCCCCTCCCTTTCTTTCTTTTTACTGAATCCCTGACTTTTTAACTGTCCACTGTTTTTGACCTGAATGATCAGATCATCAGTAATGCCTTCCCTACATTTGATTTCAATCAAACCACCTTTTACCCGGTTGGAGATTCCATGTTTGATCGCATTTTCTACAATAGTCTGCATCATCATAGGAGGAATCTTATAATCATAGGCAGATGGTTCGATATCATATTTCACCTGAAGCCTTTCCTCAAATCTAATGGTTTCCAAATTTAGATAATCCTTGACAGTATTGATCTCATTTTCAAAATCAATGATCCGTTTTTTATCCATCATCAATGAAAACCTCAGGATATTGGACAATTGGGTGATTGCCTGCTTTGCTTTGGAAGGATCCTCATCTACCAATGCCCGCACACTATTCAGGGCGTTGAAAATAAAATGGGGATTCAATTGGCTCTTTAAGTGGTTTAATTGGATCTCATTGATTTTGGCCTGGTACTTCAGGGATTGGTTGTAATTGTCCAGGAAATGGAAAAGGAAATACAGCATTACCCAAAGGGAATAAAAAAGGAAGCTGAGGAAAATATTCACTGAAATGACTACCAATCTAAAATCCTGTTCAGTATCCAATGTATCAAAAGCAAGATTGATCAAAATCTGGACAATAGTATTCAGTACACTCAATGCAACCAAAGCAAGTAATGTATTTGGAAGCAATTGGGTAAAACGCAGGTTTAGCCATCCGTACTTTTTGACGACAAACCTAAATGTATGTGTGGACAACAGGTAGAAAGATGCCAAAGAACAATATGCCCCAATCTGGATCGGAGACACCCCCCGCTCCAGCGAAACAAAAAAAAGATTGATCAGGGCAAATCCCGACCAACCAAAAATCTGCAAAAACCAGTATAGTCTTGTCTTGTTCATGGTGTTGTCTCAAATATAATCAAGCCATCCCATGTACAACCAATATTTTTAAAGAAGGGTGAATTCCCGGTTTTGACGGGTCAAATTTCATTATGTCAGTTAAATTCCTCTTTCAAAAACCCGGCTGTATAACTCTTTGGATGGAGTGCTACTTCCTCAGGCTTGCCCTCTACCACGATATGTCCACCTTTTTCACCACCCTCCGGTCCAAGATCAATGATATAATCTGCTACTTTGATCACATCCATGTTGTGTTCGATGATCAATACCGTATTCCCTTTTTCCACCAAGCGGTTCAAAACTTCCAATAAATGTTCAATGTCCTGAAAATGTAAACCGGTAGTAGGCTCATCCAAAATATAAAAGGTCTTGCCTGTATCTTTTTTGGAAAGCTCGGTGGCAAGTTTCACCCTTTGGGCTTCACCGCCGGAAAGGGTAGTAGCATGTTGTCCCAAGGTAATGTAACCCAAGCCGACATCATTGAGGGTTCTGATCCTTCTGAGAATCTTGGGCTGGTTTGCAAAAAAATCAACTGCCTGCTCCACCGTCATGTCCAGCACGTCCGAGATTGATTTTCCTTTGAACCTTACCTCAAGGGTTTCCCTGTTGTATCTTTTTCCTTTACAGGTTTCACAGGGAATATGCACATCCGGCAAAAAGTCCATTTCAATCAATTTCATGCCACCACCCTCACAATCTTCACATCTGCCTCCTTTGACATTGAAGCTGAATCTACCGGGTTTGTATCCCCGGATTTTGGACTCCGGCAATTCGGTAAATAATGTTCTGATATCAGAAAACACTCCTGTATAGGTTGCCGGATTGGATCTTGGAGTTCGGCCTATGGGAGACTGATCCACTTCGATGACCTTATCCAAGTGGTTAAGACCTTTAATTTCTTTGTGGGCCAAAGGCTCTTTTTTGGAATTATAAAAATGCCTGTTCAGTAAAGGGTACAATGTTTCATGGATCAAAGAACTTTTGCCACTTCCCGAGACCCCTGTCACACAGATCATGGTTCCCAAAGGCAGTTTGAGATTGACATTCTTGAGGTTATGTCCGGAAGCACCTTTTAATTCCAAAAGTTGACCTGAACCTTTCCTTCTTTTTTGAGGAACTTCTATTTTTAGACTGCCTGACAGATATTTTGCAGTGATACTCCTTTGCTCCAAAAACTCCTGAGGATTCCCAGCCGCTACAATCTGACCGCCATGTCTGCCGGCGCCTGGTCCAATGTCCACCACAAAATCAGATTGCATCATCATGTCTTTGTCATGTTCGACTACGATGACTGAGTTGCCAAGATCACGGAGATCTTGTAGCGCCTTGATCAATTTGACATTATCTCTTTGGTGCAGTCCGATACTTGGTTCATCCAATATATAAAGGACTCCGACCAGTTGGGTACCGATCTGAGTGGCCAGTCGTATTCTTTGCGCCTCTCCCCCTGACAAGGTCCTGAGCGGTCTGTTCAGAGAAAGGTAATCCAATCCTATATCCAAAAGAAAGCCAATCCGCTTCCTGATTTCTTTTAGCACTTCCTTGCCGATAATCTGTTGCCTTTCCGACATCCGGTCCTCAAGTCCTTCAAACCATTCTCCCAAACTCACAATATCCATCATAGCCAATTGACCAATATGCTTTTCATCTATTTTGATATGGAGTGCTTCTTTCTTCAACCTGTAGCCTTCACATTCAGGACAGGTCATTGAAGTTGTGAATTCATTGACCCAATCCCGTATTTTTTCAGTGCCGCCTTCTTGCTGCTTTTGTAGAAAATTGACTATACCCTCAAAAGTAGTATGCCATTTGGTGCCGGGGTATTTGACGGAGTCAACCGCCACCTCCACTTTATCGCCATACAATAATATATCCACCACCTCCTTTGGGAGTTTTTCTATAGGTGTGGAAATACTGCATTTGTAGTGTTTGAGGATGGCATCCACTTTCTTGAAAATCCAAACATCCCTGTATTCCCCCAAAGGTGCAATCCCTCCTCTTGTAATACTCAGACTTGGGTCAGGAATGATATTGTCTATCGTAATCTCGTCGATGACTCCCAGTCCATTACATGTCGGGCAGGCACCATAAGGGCTGTTGAATGAAAAGGTATTGGGTGCAGGTTCGTCATAAGAAAGCCCTGTGGTGGGATCCATCAGGTATTTGGAAAAATGATGGATGTTATCCTCTTCATCCCGGAGCATGATGATACCCTTTCCATGCTGAAGTGCGGTTTTCAGGGATTGGGTAATCCTGAACCTGTCATCCTCATCGGCAACTATCCTGTCCACTACAATCTCAATGTCGTGGATTTTATACCTGTCCACCTGCATCTTGGGCTGCACGTCCATGACCACTCCATCTACACGTATTTTAGAAAAACCCATCTTGCGGATCTGTTCAAAAAGCTCCCGGTAATGTCCTTTTCTGCCTTTTACTATAGGTGCCAGAATGTAAAGTTTCTTTCCTCCAAAATTCTCGAAAAGCTGTTCTACAATCTGATCTTCCGTCTGCCTGATCATCTTCTTACCCGAAAGGTAAGAATAGGCTTCACCTGCCCTGGCAAAAAGTAACCTCATAAAATCATAGATTTCTGTGACCGTACCTACCGTGGACCGTGGATTCTTAGAGGTAGTTTTCTGTTCTATGGAAATGACAGGAGAAAGGCCATTGATTTTGTCCACATCAGGACGCTCCATCCCGCCTAAAAAAGACCTTGCGTAAGCTGAAAAACTTTCCATGTACCTGCGCTGACCTTCTGCATAAATGGTGTCAAAGGCCAAGGAGCTCTTGCCACTTCCACTAAGGCCTGTGATGACTACAAGTTTGTTTCGGGGGATATTGATATCTATATTTTTGAGATTGTGCTCGCGGGCACCATATATCTCAATCAACTCTTCTTTTTTCTCGACTATGAGTTCGGACATGGAAGTTTCTAGCATTTCATTCAAGCTTGCAAAAGTACAAATTATTGACGGGTAATCCCATTGAGGGCCAAAAGTTAAAACCCTTGCCACTGCACAAAGTTTATGATTTAAAAAATTTAATCTTTTTTGTTACTTTCTCTCCTGGCCTGCCTTTTCTCTTTTCTTGTAAGTTCATTTTGATCATCCGTATTATTTTTGGAAGAAGATGAGCCGGTTGTTTTTGAATCAGAGTTACCCGATCTTTTTTGTATTTCATTCTGTCTCATTTCATCCACCGACTCTCCTGACAAGGTCGATTTCAATCCCGAAAAAATAAGCTGCCACCAATAGTTGAACATGGGCTTGTGAGGGACTCTGATAAAATAGACGCTGCCTTTTTTCAATTCACCCCTATTGTTCGGATTGTTGGATTTGATGATTACCCTGTTGGCAATAAAAGCCCCAATTTTTCGGAGTAAATTTTGATCTTGCTCAAAATCCTTGTTGAGAAGTTCAATCTCAAGATTTTGATATCGGATAATTACTTCACCTGAACCTTCATAATCATTTGCCAAAATATTGAAATCCAATCTATCGACTGTTCCTGATTTGAGAATTGCCTTAGCCTCAGGCCCCATCATGGAATTCAGTACGGTGAGATCCATTTTTTCCAAAGTACCTTTTAAAGTGAATTTTCCTTCCGGATCTTCCAGGTCATATTGGATCAAGGCATTGATCTGTCCCTCCCCCATCAATTTTCCATTGGCATCAATAGAAATGGTTCGGTTATCCCCTCTTCTGTCTATGTAATTGGAAACATTGGTCACATGGGCATTCAATTCCGAAAAGAACATAGTCCCTGACCTTGGTGATTGGTTTTCAGGCCTCTCCTCTATCCTGACAAATGCATTGTTTAAAAAAAGATGTTCAATATGCAATACCTGTTGAAGATTTTGGAATACCTCATGAATCATCTGAGTACGTTTCAATTTGTCCTCGGGTATTCTTTTATCCACAAAGGATTCAAGTTGGAAATTATTGGCAAATACAGTATCGATTTCGATAATTCCTTTTCTAAGAAAACTGCCAAAATTCACTCCTTTCAGCTCCATTTCGGCTTTATCTAATTCCAACCAACCCTGTCTTTCTTTGAACTGTGAGGTATAGTCATATTTATCCAATTTATTGAGCAAGCCCATGTAGCCAAAAGACATGTTTCTTTCCTCTGTATCAAGAAGTATATCTCTGACTGCTACATATTGTCTGAACCGGTCAAAATGGAAAACTGCCTCATCGATTTCCCCGTGGATTTTATCTACATGAAAAAGGCTTTCGGGGTTGTTGATATCCTCTATTGACAATTGGAATCCTTGGGCATCGACATTGAAGTTGCGGAGGGATATCCTGACAGAATCATTAAGATTTTCTTTGACTTCAATTGAAAATTCTCTGAGTTCAAAAATTCCGACCTCAATCATATCATAATCTTTGGAAGCTTTTTCCTTTTGTTTATTAGGTTCTCTTTTCATTGAATCCAATGGAGGGGTAGAAGAAATTATTTTGATATTGTTTAAGGTTGCCGAATCAACAGAAATGGAATTATGAAAAAGAAAAGGAATCCACTTAAATCCGGTCACATTGACATTGTCAGCCGATAGATTGACTTTCACGCGATTATCATCTATTCTTTCGGTTGGCGTGACTTTGATATTACTTATCTTAAGGTAGGTTCCGGAAAAATTATAGTCCAAGTTTATAGCTCCAAAACTTACTTCATGATCTCCAAAGTCGCTTGTTCTGGTGATCATGTTGGTCACTATCCGGGCCGCATTTTGGTTGAGGTAAATATTGATCAGGTAAGGTAGGCCCCTTAAAATCAAAACTGCCAAAACCAGGAGAACCAGAATGCCTACCAAAATCTTCTTCATAAATAGCCGCTTAAATGGAAAGTATTAGAAAAATAGGCAAAAACTATGATAATATAACAAACAGGTCAATCGACAGGTAATTTGATCAGGTATTCTTTTCCTCTCTTGACGTCTAATTTGGTGGATCTGAGCCAAGGATTATGGATTTTGAGTATTTTGTAATTGGTATTGTGTCTGATGGCCCATTGGGCCAGGCTGGATATGGATTGATCTACAACTAACTCCCTGTACACAGGCTGCCTGTAAATATCCTTTTCGGAGAACTCAAACCCATATTTGACAGGATTTTCAAAGATCTCCTTAAAGGCAAGAATCCTGAAAAGATACCTGCTGGTTTCTTCTACCAAGTGGAGGTCATAATAATCGGATTGGTGCTGTTCTTTCTTTCTATTACCAATTCCGGTAATCCCCATATTGTAGCTTGCTGCCACCGATGTCCAATTACCAAACTTACTGTATGCTGATTTCAGGTATCTGCATGCGGCAAGGGTTGATTTTTCCAAATGATACCTTTCATCAACATCATCGCTTACTTCCAGGTGGTAATCTTTGGCAGTGCCGGGCATAAACTGCCAAAAGCCTCTTGCACCGGCAGGGGAAACCACATTCAACAATCCCGATTCTGCCATTGCCAGGTATTTGAAATCCTCAGGAACACCTTGCTCTCCGAGGATTTTTTCTATAGTGGGCAAAAATTTCCCGGCCCTCTTCATCAACAAAATCATATTGGACTGCCAATAGACATTGACATAAATCTCACGCTCAAAGCGCTCCATCACATCCGCCTCTTTCATTGGTACAGGTTCACCGGCAAAGGAAATCTTCTCGGGAAGCTCAAATAGCCGAATTTTAGGTTCAGGAATGGTCAGTGTCATTTTCTCACCCTCTTTGGATTCAATGACAATTTCTTCACCAAATACAGCAGTATTGATTTCCTTGGCCTTTTGGAAAATGACAAAAACAAACAAAATCCCCAACAGTCCATAAATGATAAAAAGGTGATACCGTCTCAATGTCAATAATTTGGAGTGAGTAAATATTTACTGTAAAATTCATCGATGACCTTCACCGCTTCAGTGGCATCATCCACCAAATAAAAGAGATTCAGGTCCTCAGCATTGATGTAATTGTACTTTTGAAGGAGGGTATCTTTGATCCAGTCCAACAGACCGCTCCAGAATTCTTTCCCAACAAGCACAATGGGAAACCGCCCGATTTTGATGGTTTGCATCAGTGTCATTGCCTCAAAGAGTTCATCCAAGGTTCCAAATCCTCCCGGTAGCACAATGAATCCCTGGGAATATTTGGTGAACATTACTTTTCGGACAAAGAAATAATCAAACAGGATCATTTTGTCCGGGTCAATATAAATATTGCCTCTCGACTCAAAGGGCAGCTTGATGCAGAGTCCCACTGATTTTCCGTTTTCTGAATTGGCTCCTTTGTTGGCCGCCTCCATAATTCCAGGCCCACCTCCCGTGATTACTCCATAGCCATGCCTGACCAGTTTTGCAGAAATCTCTTCGGCCATAAGGTAATGTGGATGTTCAGGGGAGGTCCTTGCCGAACCGAAGACTGATACACAGGGGCCGATTTTGCCCAGTTTTTCAAAACCCTCCACAAATTCAGAGATAACCTTAAAAATCACCCAGGAATCCGTACTCTTTATTTCATTCCAATCCCTTTCTTTAAAAGCTTTTCGGGTTTTTTCTTCACGCTTTTCATCAAAATTATCAAATCTGCTGCTCATAATGCTCCTTTTTTATCCTCAACGTATGTTTTCCCAAAAATATCCTTTAGGGTGGATAAATAATAATATTGTTTTGATTCTTAACTTGATCTACCTTCGCAGGCTTTTAACTATCAATCTATGAATCTCGAACAAAAGTCAAAGGAAGTCAGAATGGTTTTTGAGGAACTTGACCACGAAATCAAGTTTTTCCTTGATGCCAGTAAGCTGACCTGCTTATCCGGTTGCGGCTTTTGTTGCTCCAACCCCAAAGTGAGTGCCTCTGTACTTGAGTTTCTTCCTTTGGCTTTTGATTTATATGCTAAAGGAAAAGCAGAAAAAGCCTTGGAGATTTTGGAGGAGACAACCGAAGAGGATGACTGTATCATATACAAATCTCTATCAGAAGACGGGCATTCCGGGTATTGTTCCGATTACAAAAATAGAGGAATGATTTGCAGACTTTTTGGATCCAGTGCCAGAAAAAACAAAGAAGGTCAAAAAGAAATCATCACCTGCAAAAAAATTAAAACTGAAAAAAAAGAGCTTTATGAAACTGCAGCCAGCGCCATTAAGTCTGAAATGCCTGTTCCCTTAAGCACAGATGCATATCGAAAAATAAATAATATAGATTTTCGGTTAACAGAGCGGCAATTGCCTATTAACAAAGCTATTAAAGAAGCACTTGAGTCGGTGATCAGCTATAAATTTTACTCAGAAAACCAGGAATCGGAAAGTCTTGAAAATTTTTGATATGAGCTTTTTGGCGTATATTGGGCTTGATATTCACAATCAAAGAAGTTTTTATGTTCAACGTTTCTGAAATTATTCAAACGATCAAACAGCTTATCGAGGTAAGAATAAACATTATTAAAGAAGAAGTCAGTGATTACTTTTCTGCCATTTTCACAAGGATCTTTTTGTTGGTCTTGATGGCGGCAGCATCGATGATGGTCTTGTTGTTTGCGAGCATCTCTCTGGCATTTTATCTCAGTGAGCTATTGTATTCCACCTACAAAGGATTTCTATATGTCTCCGTTATTTATTTGTTGATTTTTGTGCTTTTATACTTTATCAAAGAATCAAGAATTATTACCAACCCAACCCAAAGGTTCCTGAAGAAATTTGTTTTAGGAAAAAGAAAATATGAAGATGAAGAGAACTGAGCTAGAAAAAAAAGCCGAAGAGCTGGAGCAAACGCTTGGAATGCAGCTGAGTCTGGTTAAAAAAGGATCGGAGGGGTTTGCGAAAATCGGAGGAGGGATATTATTGGGAGGGATTGTAGCCTTTTCCGCCGTAAAATTATTGAGCCGAAAAAAAAACAATAAAACAGATAAAGTCCTCAAAACACTTGAAAAAGAAGGTTTGCTTGATGATGAGATCAAACATAAACTGACACAGAAAAGCCAGCCGGGATTTATGGGAAGATTGAGTGCAATATTGCTCCCCATAGCGATAAACTACGGCAAAAACCGTTTATTTAATAAGCTGAACAAGTCAGATGACAGCATTGAAAAAAATGCAAAATAAAACAGGGACCAAATTTGAGGAGCTCTGTCGTTCGGGCAGAAAAGGTGTAGCTTGGCTGATTGACCCAGATGATGTCCTCTCACCGGAGATTTTTGAAGACCGAATATTAGAGGCCGTTAGACTTAAAATTGATTTTATTTTTTTGGGTGGAAGTTTGATACAGCGGAACAGCATCAATGAAATCATCAGATTTATCAAAAAAACAGAGGAAAATATCCCTGTGGTCCTGTTCCCCGGGAATTCACTTCAGTTCAGCCCCTTAGCAGATGCGATGCTGTTTCTATCTTTGATTTCAGGTAGAAACCCCGACCTCTTGATCGGGCAACATGTCAACATCGCACCACTTTTGGAAAATAGCAATGTGGAGATATTGCCCACCGGATACATGCTGGTAGATGGCGGACAAACCACAAGCGCACATTATATCAGTCAGACCATTCCCTTACCAAACCACCACCCTGAATTGGCAGCAGCAACAGCCCTAGCAGGTAAATATTTGGGGATGCGTTATTTCTATCTCGATGCGGGAAGCGGAGCACCCAACCCTGTTTCGACTGAACTTATCAAAGAAGTAAAACAAAAAACAAATTCCCCGCTGATTGTCGGTGGAGGATTGACCTCCCTGGATAAAATAAAGGCAGCCTATCATGCAGGGGCCGATTTGGTGGTCATCGGGAACGGTGCCGGCAAAAACCCAAAGCTACTCTCAGAAGTTTCGGCTTATTTGGAGTCGATTAGGGTATTGGCGAATTGATAGATGCGGGAAGCGAGAGCCGAGAACCGAGAGTCGAGATATGTGACCTTTGGGGTTTTCAAAACCCCGAAGGTCTTTGTAGAGGAGATGCGATGCGAGAGCCAAGATTCGAAAGAAGACCTCGGAATTGAAAAAAAGAAGTTAGCTTTTTTTTTAGACTTTCCAGGATAATCAAAGCATTGATTTGAATTGCTTTAAAAACCGGACATCATTTTCAGTAAAAAGCCTTAAATCCTTGATCTGATATTTGAGCATGGCGATTCTTTCGATACCCATCCCAAAAGCAAAACCCGTATACTTTTTGGAATCAATGCCGCAGTTTTCCAACACATTGGGGTCAACCATACCTGAACCGCCGATTTCTACCCAACCCGTTCCTTTACAGACATTGCAGCCTTTGCCACCACATAGCTGGCAACTGATGTCTATCTCAGCACTTGGTTCTGTAAAGGGGAAGAATGATGGTCTGAATCTTACCTTGGTTTCTTTCCCGAACATCTCTTTGGCAAAATGATACAGGGTGTTTTTCAGATCTGCAAAACCGACATTTTCATCCACATATAAACCTTCCACCTGATGGAAAATACAATGGGCTCTCGCTGAAATGGCTTCATTACGGTAAACCCTTCCTGGTGACAATGTCCTGATCGGTGGTTTTTGGTTTTCCATAACCCTGACCTGCACGGAGGAAGTATGTGTTCTCAAGGCGATATCAGGGTTTTTCTCAATGAAAAAAGTATCCTGCATTTCCCTGGCCGGATGGTTTTCGGGAAAGTTCAATGCAGTGAAATTATGCCAATCATCTTCTATCTCAGGGCCTTCGGAAAGATTGAATCCTATGCGTTCAAAAATTTCTATGATCCTTTGCCTAGTAGCGGTCAAGGGATGGATTCCTCCTGCACTGATTGTAGTTGGGGGTAGGGTCAGGTCAAGGTCAGTGGATTTTGAAGTCTTTGAAGATGAATTGACTTTGTCAATCAATTCCTGGAACTTTTGGTCAGCGAGTTCTTTGACTTCGTTGACCAACTGTCCATATTCCCTTTTGTGTTCGTTGGGGATATTTCTCATTTCAGCAAAAAGTTCTCCTACCACACTTTTCTTGCTGATATATTTCATTCTGTAAGCCTCCAACTCGTCCACATTATTGGCATCTGCCGAAGCGATGGATGATTTGATGGCTTCTATTTTTTCCTGATGCATTTGTTGTCCATTTTTCAGAACCACAAATCTAAAAGAATCTCTTGGAATATGGGAATAGGGAAAAGTTATTTGGATAAGTATCTCCTATGATATCATACGTTTTAAAGCTAATTGATAACGGTGGATATTGGATATGGGTGGATACTTCCTGATAGATTCCTACGATGCATCATTAAAAATCCCGCAGGGATGATCGATATTTTAGCCACGGGTTTCAACCCGTGGGTCACGAGATTAGAAATTGAACCTAAGTCCCATAGGGACGGACTATGTATTTTGAATACCATGAAATCATCCGTCCCTATGGGACTTGGCTTTTCAGCAGGAAAATATCAATAAATATCAAATCCATTTAAACCCAAAAAATCCAGATCCAAATATTTTTTTCAATATCTAAATCCACTTTTTAAAACCATCTCGTATCTCTCCTCAAATCAACAAAACCAAAAATTATTTATTTATGAAAACCATGAGATTATTTCAAGCAGCTATTTTAGCGATGTTTATTTTGAGTGCCAATGCAGCCTTTGGCCAAAAGGAGAAAACAGTAGAAGTGGGTGGCGCCCCGATGTATCCTTCTAAGAATATCGTGGAAAACGCTGTCAATTCCAAAGACCACACCACTTTGGTAGCAGCTGTTCAGGCCGCTGGTTTGGTAGAAACATTGCAGACTTCAGGTCCTTTTACCGTCTTCGCTCCTGACAATGCCGCTTTTGCCAAGTTGCCCGCAGGTACCGTAGAGACTTTGGTCAAGCCGGAGAACAAGGCCACTTTGACAGGAATATTGACTTACCATGTGGTGTCCGGAAAATTCGGTTCCAAAGAAATAGCAGATGCCATCAAAAAAGGTAACGGCAAAGCTACTTTCAAAACCGTGCAGGGTGGAACTTTAACAGCCTGGATGCAGGGAAAAGACCTTTACATCTCGGACGAAAATGGCAACAAATCCAAAGTGACCATCGCCGATGTTTTTCAATCTAATGGTGTCATCCATTCAGTGGATACGGTAGTGCTTCCTAAAAGCTGATTACCCAATTTGCCAAGTTAAAAAAAGGTGCCTTAAGGGGCGCCTTTTTTTTTGTTTGAATACTGGAATCAATTTGAAAAGATAAGGATGTTCGATTTCTGGCGACAAGACCACTGTTAATTTTAAAATAAGGTTTGACAGAACTCACATTCCTTTTTTATTAAAAATTTAAATTGAATACATTGGAATTAACTGAATAACTGAAGAATTCTGTATTTTCAATCCTCAAAATAGAATCTAATGAATAACTACATTAATAATTTTATCCTTGATAAGAATACTTTTAAATTGATAGAAAATTTAAAAGGAGAGTTTGATCCATTAAATTCCACTAATGAAATCACTGAAAAAAGTCTTTTAGTAAAAATAATTGATAAATATGATGTGAGATCATCTTCAACAGGAAAACAATACCGATTTGGAGAGGTAGAAATTACGTTCTATTCCAGAGTTCAAAAGGAGTATTTGAATGAATTTAAGCTAAAAAACTGGACCTTGAAAAAAATAATCTTCAAATATGATAGTTATGCTAGGATAAACCAATATCCTATTATTGAGGACAGTAATGAAATATTTAAAGAAACTCCTAGCCAAATATTTGACATTTTTCAAGACTTTCAAAAATACATTATAGATTGTTTAAACTATCTAAAACTTTTATCAAACTTTTCAAATTATGAAGAATTTGAATTGTTCGAAAAGAAAATTAATCATTTCAATAATTCTCGGTATAGCATAAAATCAGATAATTTTTTTTGTGATAAAACTAAGGAGTCTATTTTCGGATTTTTGGAATTAATTTTTTTTAATCAACTAAATGGGTTTTTCTCAAAGAATACGGAAAAATCAACTTGCAGTACCTTTATTATTGGTGGGTCTGGAACAGGTAAAACATTCCTGGCTAATTTCATAACATCTTATTTGACCCAATTAAAAATATGCACATCTCCTGAACTAATTGAATATAAAAATTCTCAAGTTCTTGGTAATGATTCATCAGATACTATTAAATCGATTACTTCATTTTTTGAAAAAAATGAGAACAGAGTTGTTTTGATAAATAGAATATCAAAATCAATATTTATAGAAACAGCGTATTTTGAAATTCTCTATGATTTTATTGATTCGAATAGGGGGGTTGTTGTTTTTGAAGGTGATAAAAAGGAGTTTGAAGAATTTTTAATTTTACAGCCAAGGTTCATGTCTTTAAATTTAAACTTGGTGGAGTTGTCCGATTTTTCAGATGACCATATAAAATTTCTAATTACAGAAACATTAAAGGAATCTGGTATTTCTGTCAAGAATTTACCAATTGAATATATAAACGAAATATTTGTTTTGTTTAGAAATTCCAATTTTGTAGGTCTACAGAATTTTTATTTGGTAAAACATTTAATAAATAAAATCCTTTCTAATCATGTCAATAATCTTCTTTCTGAAAAAATATTTCCAATTGAGAAATTGAAAGTCATCGATTTCAAACATGCCTGATTTAATTAATAACACTTTAGGTGTTTAAATTCTATAATTGTTGATTTCAACTTTAATCTTACCTCTAATTTGAGATGTTAAAATATCCTTTTAATTTGAGCTTGAATAGAACCTAATATTTAGCATAACTTTTAAAGGTGAAAACACTTTTATGAACCCAAAACCCAACCAAAATCCTGAACAAATTGCCAGAGACTCAATTGATAAGCAATTGGTGCAGGCAGGTTGGTTGGTACTATCAAAAAACGAGGTAAACCTTTCCGCTGGAAAAGGAATAGCAGTTAGGGAGTATCAGACTTCATCCGGCCCTGCGGATTATGTGCTTTTTGTAGACCGTAAACCTGTTGGAATCATTGAAGCCAAACGGGAAGAGGAAGGGGAAAGATTGACTTTGGCAGAAGGACAGTCCTCAGAATATGCTACCAGCAAGTTGAAATACCTGGATCATGGTAATCTTCCATTTGTCTATGAAAGTACTGGAACCTTGACCAGATTCACAGACTATCGTGATCCAAAACCCCGTTCAAGACCTGTTTTCCATTTTCATAAACCCGAAACATTCGCAGAATGGTTGGATCAATCCAAATCTCTGAGAGGGAGATTGAAAGATTTTCCCAATATGGATGAATATAGTCTTCGGCCCGCACAAATCAGTGCCATCAGAAATCTGGAAACTTCCTTCAAGGATAACAGACCAAAAGCCCTGATCCAAATGGCTACCGGTGCCGGAAAGACTTTTACAGCTTGTACTTTTATTTACCGCTTGCTTAAGTTTGCCAATTCCAAAAGAATCCTTTTTTTGGTAGATACCAAAAACCTTGGGGAACAGGCGGAGCAGGAATTTTTAAAGTATCAGCCCAATGATGACAATAGAAAATTCACAGAACTGTACAATGTACAGAGATTGAGTTCAAGCTACATCGCTTCTGATGCTCAGGTCTGTATTTCTACAATTCAGAGACTTTACGCCATCCTTCAGGGAAAGGAACTGGAAGAATCGGCAGAAGAAGAAAACCCAAATGAATCAGGTTGGACATACTCCAGACTACTGCCGGGAAAAGAGCCGCTTCCTGTTGGCTATAATTTAAAAAATCCGATCGAACAGTTTGATTTTATCATCATCGATGAATGTCATCGTTCGATCTACAACTTATGGAAACAGGTCTTGGATTATTATGATGCCTTTTTGGTGGGGCTTACTGCTACTCCCGACAAACGTACATTCGGCTTCTTTAATGAAAATGTAGTCAGTGAATATACTTACGAAGAATCCGTTTTGGATGGTGTGAATGTTCCTTATGATGTTTTTACCATAGAAACGGAAATCACCAAATCAGGCTCTGTCATCAAGGCCAAGGAGTTTGTCGATAGGCGTGAAAAACTTACCCGAAAGAAAAGATGGGAACAGCTTGAGGAAGATTTGGAATATAAGCCTAGTCAACTGGACAGAAATATTGTCAATCCCAGTCAAATCCGAACGGTCATTCGAGCTTTCAGAGAAGCTTTACCTACTATTTTCCCAGATCGATTTGATGAGGGTGGGGAGTTCGAAGTGCCCAAAACTTTGATTTTTGCAAAAACTGACAGCCATGCAGATGATATAATTCAGATTGTCCGGGAGGAATTCAATGAAGGAAATGACTTTTGTAAGAAAATCACTTACAAGATTGAGGATGACCCCAAATCCGTCCTCAACCGTTTTCGTAATTCTTGGGCTCCAAGGATTGCAGTGACGGTTGACATGATTGCCACTGGAACTGATGTCAAGCCTTTGGAAGTCCTGCTGTTTTTGCGGGATGTCAAAAGCACCAATTACTTTGAGCAGATGAAAGGCAGGGGTACCCGGACAATAAAATTTGATGACCTGCTAAAAGTGACCCGGACTGCCAAACATACTAAAACCCATTTTGTGATTGTGGATGCCATTGGAGCTATCAAATCCAAAAAGACAGATAGCCGTCCTTTGGAGCGGAAACCTTCCGTTCCTTTAAAGGATTTGCTTGGGGCAGTGAAAATGGGGGCTCAGGATGAGGACCTGTTCCTTTCACTTGCCAATAGGCTATTGAGACTTGAAAAAGAGCTGTCCGAACCAGAAAAAGAAAAATTCTCGGAATTGGCCAATGGAAAAAGCCTTCAAACCGTCATCAAAAACCTCCTTAATGCCTACAATCCAGATATCATCGAAAGCATAGAGTCCGAAGTAAAGGAGAAAATGAAAGGACAGGCCCCGTTTGATATTTGCAATACCATAGAAGGGAAAGTGGATGAACTCAGAGTGGAAGCTTCCAAAGTCTTCACTGGTGAGCTCACGGATTATGTCGAAAAAGTCCGGAAAGTCCATGATCAGGTGATTGACCACATCAACACAGATCGAGTGCTTAAGGCAGAATGGGATACTTTCAGCAAAGTCAAAGGAGAACAGGTCGTAAAAGAATTCGCTGAATATATCCTGACACATAAAGATGAAATCCTTGCCCTTAGCATCTTCTATGATCAGCCCTTCAGAAGAAGAGAGCTCACACTTAAAATGATCAAAGACCTGCTTGAGCAACTGAAATTAGATCGTCCATTACTTGCTCCTTCCTATGTTTGGGAGGCTTATCAGCAATTGGATCAGGTGAAGGAAAATTCTCCGAAAAGCGAACTGATCGCCTTGGTTTCTTTGGTCAGGAAAGTCGGCGGTATTGATGCACAACTTACTCCTTATGACCGAACGGTAAATCAGCATTTTCAAAAATGGATCTTTCAGCAAAACGCAGGGCAACATAACCGATTTACAGAAGAGCAGGTGGAATGGCTACGGATGATCAAAGACCATATCGCCAGCAGTTTCCATATTGATATTGAGGATTTGGATTACACACCATTCGATGGCAAGGGAGGAAGGGGAATGATGTGGAATCTTTTTGGGACAGAAATGGACAGTATAATTGAGGAATTAAACAAAGAACTTACAGCCTAAGCGTTTGCATTGGCTATCTTTGTAAGCATATGATGTATTATAGAAGAAAAATATTGTTGGCGATTTTGGAAGCATTTGGTGGAGAGTTGGAGAAATTACAGCTTCAAAAGCTCCTAATGATATTTTCTTCCTATCAAGAAGAAAAAAGTTACCATTTTGTACCCTACAAATTTGGCTGTTTTTCATTTCAGGCCAATGCTGACCTCTCCACCATGAGGAAATATGAGCAAGTTCAAGAAAACGAAAGAACTTGGAGAAAAACAGATCCAATGGATTATTGGCAAAAATTAAAGCCAAAAGATAGAGTAGCTGTTTCAAAGCTGAAAATTCATTTCCAAGGAAAGAAATCAGAGGAACTGATAAGATATACTTATACCAAGTTTCCCTATTATGCAATTAATAGTACCGTTTCAGGGAGGTACTTAAACGATCTTGAAAAAGCCATAGTAGAAGCCCAAAAGCCAAAATCAAATAAAAAGGCATTGTTTACCATTGGCTATGAAGGGCTAAGTTTGGAAGAATACATCAACAAACTGTTGACAGCGGATGTCAAAGTTCTTTGTGATGTAAGGAAGAATTCTTTCAGTATGAAATATGGCTTCAACAAATCACAATTGACGATTGCTTGCGAAGGTGTGGGAATTCAATTTATCCATATTCCAGAGGTGGGGATAGTTTCTGACAAAAGGCAGGAATTACATAATCAAAGAGATTATGATGCGCTATTTGAAGATTACAAAGAGACTGTATTACCGCAAACATTAACCCAACAGCAAGAGATTCTGGACTTGATCAAAAAATACGATCGTGTAGCCATTACTTGTTTTGAGGCGGACATTTGTCAGTGCCATAGAAAGTATTTGGGTGAGGCTTTGATCCAAAACTTAGAAAAAAGCGTTCAATTAATACATCTAAGTTCCAATTGAATTATGTAATTTGTAAAACTTTTTAAATCCAAAATAAGATGATAGCTATAGATAATAAACCCAGATTAGGTACAGGAATTTTCACCATTGGTGAAGTAGCTAAGATTTTAAAAATTTCTTATCCAAAGGCTTATCGTTGGATCAATAAATATTGGGACGGTGAATTGGGCAAAGAATTTGGCAATACTTATTCTTGGAAATTGGATGACTCTATAGCGGTAAATTTTTACACATTAGTAGAGTTTTATGTTTTTGTGGAATTGGCAAGGAAAGGAGTTAAAACCAGTGAGGTTTTAAAAGCCCATAAAAAACTTTCCAAAATTTATGATTCAGCCTACCCATTTGCAAAAAGAGAGGTTCTTGATGAATTAAAAACTGATGGAAAAAAGGTTTTTTGGAAAAAAGGTCATGACTTGATCAATTTAGATGGAACAGACCAATTTAATCTTGGCTTTATAGAAAGCTTTTTTAAGAAGCTGGAATTTGATTCTGAAAATATGGTCAGTAGGCTTTGGCCACTTGGTAAAGAAGTTTCTGTAGTGGTTGACCCCAGACGTAAGTTTGGCCATCCAATTATTGAAGGAAGGAATATCTATCCAGAAACTTTGTATGGTCATTTTAAAGCCGGTGATCCAGTACCTTATATTGCTTATGTTTATGAAATCACTGAAAAAGAAGTAAAAGATGCAATTTTTTATTGTGAACAAGCAGCATGATTATTTTTACAGATGAAAATATACCACCACACTTAGCCAAGGGTTTCGATATCCTTCAAAAACCGGAAAGTTTAAAGTCTGGCAATTCCATAGAGGTAAAACATTGGCCGGAGTATTCAGCCTATAGCGAAAAGGATGAAGATTGGATTCCTAAAGTCTCAGCCCTCAATGCCTGTATGCTGACACAGGACATCAACATCAGTAGAAGGAAACATGAACTTGAACTCTTTAAAAAAAGCAAACTGGGAATTTTTTTCCTTCGAGGTAAAAACAAAAAATCAGGTTTAAGTATTTGGGAAATGGTTGAAATTTTGGCCAAGACATGGCCTGAAATTACACGGATTGCTCTAACCGAAAAAAAGCCATTTGGATATGAAATCAAAGCAAATGGCAAATTCAAGAAAGTATCAATATGAGAAAAGAATGGCCTAAGGTAAGGTTGTCTGAAGTTAGTGAGATCAATCCTAAGCTGGAAAATAAAAATTCAATTTCTCAAGATTTTGAAGTGCAATTTCTTCCAATGGCACTGGTTGAAGAAGTATCAAATAAAATCCACCTTCTAGAGACTCGAAAGTTTTCTGAAGTTCAAAAGAAAAGCTATACTTATTTTGCCGAAGGAGATGTTCTGTTTGCTAAGGTTACTCCTTGCATGGAAAATGGGAAAATAGCGATAGCCAAAGGACTCAAAAATAAAATAGGTTTTGGATCATCAGAGTTTCATGTTTTCCGACCAAATAAGGAAATAGAAAAGGAATTTCTTTTCTACTTTTTAGTTCAGTCAAAGTTTAGAAATGAGGCCCAACATGAAATGACAGGAGCAGTGGGACTTAGAAGAGTTCCAAAGCATTTTCTAGAAAACTATCCATTTCCCATTCCCCCCCTCCCCGAACAACGCGCCATCGTCGCTCGGATTGAAGAACTATTCAGTGAACTTGACCATTCGATTGCCAACCTGCAAACTGCCCTTTCCAAACTCGAAGTTTATAGACAGGCTGTGCTGAAAAAGGCTTTTGAGGGGGGATTTATTTCAGAAAAAATAAAGCGAAGTGAAGCAAATTTACCTCTTAACTGGTCGTGGAAATCAATAAAGCAAATTTCTTCTGTCTTAGGTGATGGGCTTCATGGAACTCCAAAATATTCTGAGAATGGTGAATATTATTTCATTAATGGTAATAATCTAAATGATAGGAAGATTGAAATAAAGCAACATACAAAACGAGTTGATAAAAGCGAGTTTGAGAAATATAAAAAGCCCTTAAACGAAAGGACAGTTTTTGTTTCAATAAATGGTACTCTTGGAAATACAGCTTTCTATAACAATGAAAAGGTCATCTTAGGAAAAAGTGCATGTTATTTTAATCTTGTTGAATCTGTTTCGAAAGAATATGTTTTTTATGTTTTGAAGACAAACAGATTCCTTAACTATGCAAACACCGAAGCTACTGGAAGTACAATAAAAAATGTGTCTTTAAAGTCAATGAGAAGTTTTTTAATCCCTTTACCAAGCTTTCTTGAAGAACAAATCCTAATCGTACAAGAAATCGAATCCCGACTTTCGGTAGCAGATAAGCTGGCAGAGACCATACAGACCAATCTTCTAAAATCTGAATCTCTGAGACAGAGCATTCTGAAAAAGTCTTTCGAAGGAAAGTTGTTGACAGAATCTGAACTGGAAGCTTGTAGAAAAGAAGCGGATTGGGAATCTGCTGAAAGGTTGTTAGAAAGTATAACTAATAATAATAACAAAAATTTGAAAAGATGAATGTAACTCCAAAAGACTTCACTTTACATTCTTTATTAAATGTTCCAACTGAGCAATTTAAAATCCCTTCATATCAAAGAAGATATGCATGGAAATATCCACAGCATCGAGCCTTGATTGAGGATATTGACATGCTCCTACCTGGTGATGGACACCTTTTTGGGATGTTGATACTTCACACAAGCTTTCATCACGGGGGAATAAATGCTGTTAATGTTGTTGATGGCCAGCAAAGATTGACAACAATTACAATTTTGTTAAAGGTTTTAATGAATAAGTTTATTGATCTAAAAGATGATTATAATGCTTATCAAGTTGTTGGTCAATTGCTTTACTGTGGAGATCCAAAAAAATCAAGTACTCCAAAATTAGAATTAGGTGAACTAGACAATCCTGATTACTTGAATCTTTTAAAAGGTGATTTGGACAAAATAAAAAACAGAAATTTATCTGATGCATATTCTTTTTTCACTGAGTTTGTAGAAGATGCCATAAATGATGTTGGAATAGATTGGTTAGGACATTTCCTGACTAAATTAATACATACAGCAAAAATTATCCGATTAGATGTTATGCAAGCTCCCGATGCATACAAGCTTTTTGAAACAATTAATAATAGGGGATTACGACTTTCTGCAACTGACATTCTCAAGAATTTTATTTTGGGACATGCTGCGAAAATCTCAAATGAAAAGTTAAATGAAGCAAGAGAAATTTGGTCAGAAATAATTGTTCAATTAGATGGGATTCCAACAGATGACTTTTTTAGGCAATATGTCTGTTGAATTTATACTCGAAAAATCTCAAGCTCTAAGTTGGTCGAGGAGTTCAAGAAGAATTATTTCAGATGGGTATTAGAAGTAGATAAGTTGGGAGAATTTAGTTATGCCTATGGTCCAATTGAAACAGCTGAATTTGATGACGATGAAGAACAACTGGAAAATGAAATCGAATCTGTTGAAAAATCTGAATATGATTCTAAAGGGAGAATGGATATTTTAGAGTTTATTGGAAAGATTCTCGAAGCTGCAAAATGTTATTCTAAAATCTGGTATTTAAAGTTTTCCGATAAAAAAATCAATCAAAGAATTGCCGATCTCCAAGATATAAAGTCTTTTCCTTCATATATTTTTCTAATGCATTACCTTCAAAAGGATATGCCAAAGAAAGACCAATATTTGGTTTTAGAAATGATTGGTGTAACAATGCTTAGAAGGCACGTTACAGGACAAAGCACCGCATATAACGATGATATTTTTTCAAAACTATTACGAGTAAGGTTCGAAGAAAATCATGTTCAGGAAATTAGAAACCTTCTTATGGAGGACACTCCAACAGACGATGAATTCTTGGATAGCTTTTCAAGACATGAATTGAAACAACGAGTAATTAATCGTGCGAGATATATGTTAACTAAAATCGAATATTTTAAAAGAAAAGGTACTAGTGAAATCTCAATTAACGGGGCTGATGATGTTCATGTTGAGCATATTATACCGCAGACAATAGATACAAAAACATCAAAAAATGATTTTGGAGATTGGGAAAAATATCTTGGAGAAAAAGCAAAAATTAATCACAAAAAATTTGTGAATAGAATTGGGAATATGACCTTGCTAGCAAGTTCACTCAATATTTCAGCTTCTAATAATCCATTTGCAAAAAAGAAAGGAAGCTATAAAACATCAGAATTATTTATTACCCGTGAATTAGCAGAATTAAGAGATTTTAAATTTTCACATGTTGATAAACGCGGTCAAGATTTAGCTCAAATTGCTATAAAAATTTGGAAATTATAATGACAGAATCCGCATTATTATCTAAAGTTTGGAATTTTGCCAATGTACTCCGAGATGATGGGGTAGGCTATGGGGACTATTTGGAGCAGATTACTTATCTGCTTTTTCTAAAAATGGCAGACGAAATGTCCAAGCCTCCTTATTCCAAAAATATCCAATTTCCACACATCAAAGACACAGAAGGGAAAGAAATTCCTGAAGGAGAGTACTGCAATTGGGAGACCCTCTCCAAAAAAAGGGGAGCGGAACTGGAAGCTTATTATTCACAGATGTTGCGATCTTTAGGTACTGAGCGTGGGATACTGGGTCAGATATTCACCAAGTCCCAAAACAAAATTCAGGATCCTGCCAAGTTGCTCCGGGTGATCGATATGATTGCCAAAGAAAACTGGACACTAGTAGGGGCAGATGTGAAAGGTGATATTTATGAAGGGCTTTTGGAAAAGAATGCAGCAGATACCAAATCCGGTGCGGGACAATACTTCACCCCAAGGGCTTTAATTAGGGCTATGGTGGAATGTATGGCACCAAAACCGGGAAAGACCATACATGATCCTAGTTGCGGCACAGGGGGATTTTTCTTGGCAGCTTATGATTATATTACATCGCACCTTCAACTGGATAGGGATCAGAAGCACTTTCTGAAAAACAGCACCTTCTCAGGAAATGAAATTGTGGCAAGTACCCGAAGGCTCTGCCTGATGAACATGTTCCTCCACA
Organism: Aquiflexum sp.; assembly: GCF_041749095.1. GTDB lineage: Bacteria > Bacteroidota > Bacteroidia > Cytophagales > Cyclobacteriaceae > Aquiflexum. The sequence continues at coordinate 40,232 of NZ_JBGTCA010000472.1, forward strand.
ATATTGGAGAACTCGATGGAGATACATTTATTTCCCCCAATGATGCCCTGATAGCCGACGAAGGCACTCGGGTAGATTATGTCTTGGCCAATCCCCCCTTTGGGAAGAAAAGCTCCATGACCATCACCAATGAGGAAGGGGAACAGGAAAAGCAAGACCTCAGCTATAATCGTCAGGACTTTTGGGCCAGTACGTCCAACAAGCAGCTTAATTTTCTACAACATATCCGAACCCTACTGAAAGTCAACGGAGAAGCGGGAGTTGTTTTACCTGACAATGTACTGTTTGAAGGTGGCGCAGGAGAAACGGTCAGAAAGGAATTGCTCAAGACTACTGAACTACATACCATCCTTAGACTCCCTACCGGGATTTTCTATGCTCATGGTGTCAAAGCGAATGTCCTTTTCTTTGACAACAAACCTGCCTCCAAAGAGGCTTGGACAAAGGAAGTGTGGATTTATGATTACCGTACCAATATCCATCATACCTTAAAGAAAGGCACAATGAGATTGGAGAATTTACAGGATTTTATCCAATGCTACAATCCATCCAATAGAAATAAGCGGACAGAAACTTATTCCGAATCTAGTCCAGAAGGGAGATGGCGGAAATTCGGATATGAAGAAATCATTGCCCGTGACAAGACCAACTTGGATATCTTTTGGCTAAAGGATAAAAGTTTGGCCGATCTGGACAACCTCCCCGATCCTGATGAATTGGCAGAAGAAATCATTGAAGATGTGGAAGCAGCTTTGGATGGGTTTAGGGGGATAATGGGGATATTAAATAAGGGATGATGGATTTAGAAAAAGAGCAAAGACTAAAAGGACTTCAAAATCATCCAAAATAACTTCCACAACAGATCAAACTGTATTTCGGAGTTTTTTTGGCTTTTTGAAAAAATGATATGCCAAAAATACCTGATTAGATGGCTAATCAGGCTTGGTTTTGTAAATCAAAATTATTGGTTCAAAAAAGTAAGACAGGCTTCTTTACAGTTCTGACAGGCTTTGGCACATGCCTGACAATGGTCGTGCGAATGCTTGCCACATTCTTCGGCACAGATTCCACAGATTTTAGCACAATATTTAATCAGGTCATTTACTTCTTTGAAACTTCCGGAAAGTATCCTACTGGTGGTCAGGCAAACTGAACCGCAAATCTGATCTGTTTGAATGCAGTCTCTCATGTGACTGACATTTTCCTCTTGGAGACAGGCATCTGCACAATGAAAACAAGCATTGGCGCATTCCTGAAGTTTGATAATCAATTCGTTACGTTTCATGGTTTTTCATGGTTTAAAGTTAAAAATCAATTGAATTGAAAGAAGTGCAAATATCATTCCATCGCCAAAATCCTATTCATGCCATGACTAGGAGTCATGGCATGAACCCCCTGAGATGAATAAGGTGTAATTCAAAGTTTTTTTTTACTTTTAGAATTATAATTCACAAAACAGGCATACCTATGAAAATCAAAAACATTTTAACATTATTCCTCTTATTGGGCATTTTATGCTCCTGTGACTACAGAAATGATGATTACAGTGAGTCAATTGAAATTGAAGGTGTCAAGAGGGTCAAACTCAGCGGTATGTTCAATGTCAATATCTCACAATATGACCAGGAGTCCTTGGAGATTGTAGGCAATGAAGATCTGGTCAAAAGACTAAAAGTCAAACAAAGTGGTGATTTGTTAGAGCTGACACTCGATGGAAAAACCGAAGGGGGTTTTTTTAACAAAAAAGGTATTCGAATTGACCTAATCATAGCAGACCTCAAAGAACTTGAGTTTGAGGGGGCAGGAAATATTAAAACAGAACATTCTTTGACTCTTGAAGATCTTCGGATTATAGGTAATGGGGTTGGAAATATCAATTTGGAAATCGAAGCTGAAACCGTGGATTCCAAATTGAATTTTGTGGGCAATATGGAGTTGAGGGGAGAAACACATGAATTTTACCTGATCAATGAAGGCATAGGCAATATTGATGCCTCCAAGTTCATTGCTCAAAAAGTAGATTTGATAAGTTCAGGTATTGGATCGGTTTCCGTTCATTGTGAGGATGAAATTTCTCTGGAAGTCAATGGCATTGGTACAGTAAATTATACTGGTAATCCGACTGTCATCAGTGAAAAGGTGTCGGGGATAGGGAAGGTGAATAGAAAGTGAGGGAAAGGATGAAGGGTGATGGATGAGGGATGAGAATTACCAAGTATGAAGGTTAAAGTACCAAGTATGGGTGTTAGTTAGATTGAAGATTTATTGACCGCTGTCGGATAATCGATGTTGGGGAGTACGAAATTAAACCACTTCTTTTCCTTTGCGCCTCAGCGTCTTTGCGGGAAAAAAGACAAAGCTTTATTGGATCTATACCCGCCTAATTTTAATCCACCACCGATTTCCCCCAATTCCCCATCAAAAAAAATCCCCATCTGCCAAAAGGCAGATAGGGACTTGATAGATAAGTTTTTATTGGTTAAAAGTTCCTGCAATGCCGGAAAGATTATTTATGTCCAAAGAGATAAAACACACCCAACTGAAATCCTCTGTTGGTTGCATTCAAAGTATTTGAGTCATAGATATTGCTCAATCCGTGGTTGTACCTAGCGTCAAGACCAAATCCTGTATCGACAAACACATAACTTCCTCCAATACTAAGTCCAAGGTCCAAGGAATTATAGGCGTCTTTGACATTGACAGTGGTATTTGCCGATTTGGTTTTGGCATTTACCAAAAACCCAACCTGTGGTCCAGCTTGTAGCCTGAAGCCATTGTCAAACATGTATTGAAACAATAAAGGGATATTGATGTAATCAAGATTCAGGCTGTTATCCGAACCCCCAAATTTTGTACCTTGTGCGGAGTACATAATTTCAGGTTGAAAAGCGAATTGGTCGGTCAGGTGAATATGGGTTAGTAAGCCCAAGTGTAGACCGGGTTTCAGATCGGCTTTTCCGTTTCCATTGATGTTAGAAAGATTCAATCCTCCTTTGACACCGATATTTGAATGGTGGTCTTGTGCCATTACAGCAGTAGACATCAACAAACACATTACAAATGCAATTAAATAATTTTTCATAGTTTTTTGATTTGAGTTTTTGCTTTGCAACCAAATTTATGGTCGTGGTGAATAAGCCCGCAAATATTGCCTTAAAAAACCAAAAGATGTTACATAAAAAAATAAAGATACTTACATAATTATTCGATTTACGATGTTTCAAAAAACCATAATATTACGACCTCATTCACGGGGTTACCATTTGATTACAGATTTGATTGAAAGTGAATTTCCCGAAATCAGTCAATTGAAAATCGGGATGCTTCATGTTTTTATCCAGCAGACCTCTGCCGGACTGACTATCAATGAAAATGCAGATCCCACGGTGAGAAAAGACTTTGAAACCTTTGTAAATGAGTTGATTCCGGAAAGTTATCCACGGTTTATCCACACTTTTGAAGGGACAGACGACATGCCGGCCCATTTAAAAAGCAGTTTAATGGGTAGTAGCGTACAGGTGCCCATCGGTGGTGGAAAACTTTTGCTGGGAACATGGCAGGGAATTTATTTCTGTGAATTCAGGAAACATGGAGGCCCTAGGAAGTTGGTTCTGACGGCGTTTGGGGAAGGTTTTGAAAGGATGAAGGATGAAGGTAGAGGGTAGAAGGATGAAGCAAGTCCAACTGATCATCCGGTCGGAGATTAGAAAGGATGGGTTGGCCGTCATACTGAATAAGCTTTTGAATCTTACATCTCAAATCTGTCGCCTGCCTGCAGTTAATCAGTTTTCATATTTTTCTTCTTAAACGCCACATCCCAATCCTTGTGTCTTAATTTAACCATTGGTATAAATGACTTGAAATAGGAGAGGGGTTATTCCCTTATTTGATCTCAAATTGAGATTGCAGTGAGAATTTGGTTAACGCTTTTAGTTTTGTTTTTTCTTTCCAATGTCTTTGCCCAGGAGACGGCATATGAATTGCCAGGCCTGATTGCGGAAAAGATCGACTATGCTATCACAATTGATGGTGAATTGGATGAAGCTATCTGGAACGAGAATGGCTGGGCCACGGAATTCCATCAATTTTTCCCATCAGACACCTCTTTGGCCGTGGCCCAATCAAAAGTGAAAATCGCTTATGATGATAAGTTTCTTTATATCGCTGCGGTCATGTACAACCTTGGTCCAAGGGAAAAATATGTCAGCACATCTTTGAGAAGGGATTTTAGAGGTGAACAAAATGATGGAATAAGTTTTGTATTTGATACTTTCAATGACAATACCAATGCCTTCCAGTTCGGAGTAAATCCCTATGGCGTGCAGCGGGAATCGCTTATCGCCAATGGCGGGATGGTACCTACGGACCTGAACCTTGCCTGGGATAACAAATGGTATTCCACAGCCAAGATATATGAGGACCATTGGGTGGTGGAGGCTGCGATCCCATTTTCAACGCTTCGCTATAATGACGGCGCTTTAAACTGGAATGTTAACTTTTACCGTATTGACAGCAAATATAATGAGCGGAGCACTTGGACTCCTATTCCCCGTAATTTTAATGTAATTGGACTGGCCTTTACCAGAAAGCTGCTATTTACCGAACCACTTAAAAAAGAAAGTTCGAACGTATCTTTTATACCCTATGCAGCGATGGGCACGGACAGGAACTCGCTGGAAGGTACTTCCAATCCTCCAAAGCCAACATTTGGTGCAGATGCAAAAATTGGTCTTGGACCTGCCCTGAATTTGGATTTGACCGCAAACCCTGATTTTTCTCAAGTGGAAGTGGATGAACAGGTCACGAATCTGGACAGGTTTGAAATATTTTTTCCTGAAAGAAGGCAGTTTTTTCTCGAAAATGCCGATCTGTTTGCGGATTTCGGAACCCAGAATATCCGGCCATTTTTCTCCAGAAGAATAGGCGTGGACAGGGATGAAAATACAGGTCAAAATGTACAGAACCCGATTCTGTATGGAGCAAGACTCAGTGGAAAACTTAATGAAAACTGGCGGGTTGGGGCCATGAACATGCAAACCGGCAATGATGAAGAACGTGGGATAGTGGGAAAAAATTTTTCGGTGGCAGCTTTGCAGAAGAAAGTTTTCAACAGATCCAATATCGGTGTAATCCTTATCAATAATGAAAGCCTGAACAGTGAAGCGCAGGGTAAATTATTTGACCAAACCAAATCCAATAGGTTGGCGGGGATAGACTATAATCTCGCCTCATCAGATAACAGATGGACGGGTAATTTATTTTACCATAAGACATTTGAATTTGAGAAAAAAGAAAATAGTGGGGCCGCTCATGCGCAACTCAACTATAACGATATATATTGGGAGGCAAGTTTGGCGTTTTCCGCAGTAGGTGCAGGTTTTAATCCTTCGGTTGGATTTACGCCAAGAAATGATTTTAAAAGGACTGCCATCAGGTTTTCCCGACAGTTTTATCCCATATCCAAGCTGATCAACAGACATGGGCCCGGAGTAGAGTCCGAAGTGCTCTGGAATGAAAATCTGGGGGTCACTGATGAACTTCACACCTTATTCTATACCACTCGGTTCCAATCCTTGTCTACTTTGACAGTCACTGCCAGTAATCGGTTTACCTATCTTTTTTTCCCTTTTGATCCGACAAGAACCGGCGGAGAACCATTAGGATCAGGGACTGATTATAGAAACAGCACCGTAGGTTTCAGATATATTGGTAATCCCAGAAATGTGTTTTTCTTGACTGCAAGGGGTGAAATCGGAGAATATTTCACAGGAGATATCAAAACCCTTTCAGGTACCATGAATTGGAGAATGGGCTATTTGGCAAATATTTCCATGAATTTCAGTTATAATAATATCCGCCTCCCCGAACCACAGAACAATGCCGATCTATTTCTGGTGGGTCCTAGAATTGATCTCACTTTTACCAGAAGCCTTTTCTGGACTACTTTTATCCAATACAACAATCAGATTGAAAACGTCAATATCAACACCCGACTTCAATGGAGATATGCTCCGGTTTCAGATCTTTTCTTAGTATATACTGAAAATTACTTCCCCAACACTTTTGCTTCCAAACAAAGGGCCTTTGTGATGAAGCTCAATTATTGGTTGAATATTTAAAGGAAGTAGGGAAGTTGGGACGTAGATAGTTTGGAAGTTGGGTATCTTTTAATTGGAAGAACTTGTCCGCCGTGGCGGATTGGAAAATTAAAAAATTGGAAAATTATTTTGAAAAGTTTATTCCTAGTTCTCTACGTCTGCTTACACCCTGCAACTGCCTACTACCAACTGCGACTGCCATCTGATCAACTGCCGACTGAGACTGAACACTGTAAACTAGTCTGCAACTGCCTACTGAACACTGCCCACTGAACACTGCCAACTATTTCACCTCCCACTTCTCAATATACTTTGGCTCAAATCCTGCCATTTTATCCAATATCTCAACAGGGTCACTGCTCACAATCAACAGATCCAATTGTGCTTTGTGCAGAAATCCTTCCTGGACTGCATGGTTTATAAATGCAATCAATCCATCATAATATCCATTGACATTGTAAAGGGCAAGGGGTTTTTGGATATAGGCCAATTGGTTGAGCGTCATGATTTCGAAAAGCTCTTCAAAGGTGCCAATCCCTCCCGGCATGGCAATAAAACCATCACCCCGCTCGGCCATCAGCCATTTTCTGTCACGCATGGTTTCAACAACGGTTAATTCGGTACAACCTGTATGCGCCACTTCAATGTCAACCAATTTTTGGGGAATAATTCCATAGACTTGTTTGCCTGCCTGTAGCATGGCATCAGCGATCACTCCCATCAAGCCCACATTCCCGGCCCCATATACCAATGCCAAGTCTCTCTTGATCATTTCCTTGGCCAATGCTAAAACTCCTTTTTCGTAAGCCGGATTCTTACCTTTATTGGATCCGCAGTAAACAGTGATTTTTTTCATTTTGGGATTTTTAAATCTTAATTTTTTCTATTCCTTCTGTTAATAAACGTCTTGGCAATTTGGGTTATTCTATTGAATAATTATTTATAAAACTTCCTACTTTCCCATAAATTCCCTGATATCCTCCACCACTTTTCAAAATCCGGTCTGTAGTTATACATCATGTGGCCACCTTCGTAGTAAGCGGTGAGAAAACTTACCGCTTTTTTGTTTTCAACATGAACCTATTTTAATCATATTTGAAATTCTAATTTTATTTGTATATTTCTGTATTTCAATAATTTAAAAAAATTTTAGGCATGAAATCCAGGTCGATGCTATTCCTGTTATTTTTCCTTTCCATTGGAAATATTTTCCTTCAGGCACAAGGACTGACCGCGCAGGTTATTGAATCAGTTTTTTATGTCCAGCCCAATGGTGGGGGAGAAGAAAGAATGATACGCGAATTTGGTTTGAACATGGACTCCCTTTATCTTACCATTGAAGGGAGAATCAAAGAAATTTTAAACCTGAAGGAGTTGGGACTCTTGCAAAACAGCCCTTTTCTTTACACCAAAAGAAAAAACAAAAATTTTAAGAACCTTACCAAGGAGGACCAAAACAGGGCAAAGAGTGCTCCCGCTGATATATACCTGATTATTTTCCTTGATGTCAATCCTCCCTACCCTAGTTTGATGTCAAAATATTTAATTAAAACAGCTATTACACTGGAAGTTTATATATTTGATAAAAACCTGCTACCACTCCAAAAAATGAAAGGCAAAAAGGCCAACACGGGGATTTCTTTTTCACCAGATGAAGATGATTATGATGATGATTTTTTTGACTTTGATAGGGACAGCTTTTTATACTTATTTGACAAGGCCTTAAAAAAACTTTAGATAGGGGTAATTATCCACGTCATAAAGAAAATGACAAGGGAATCTGTTCTGAATTTTACTATCTTAAAATCTACCTCCCCATAAACCCCCTGATATCTTCCACCAACTTCTCAAAATCCGGTCTATGGTTGTACATCATGTGGCCACCTTCATAATAGTACATTTTGACCCGATCCATAGGAATATCATGTCTCGCAAAGGTATATTCTGCATCCAAAAATGGGGTGATCAAATCATAATAGCGATCGGCGACCATGACTTTTGGTCTTTGCTTCTTCTCATAGATAGATAATAGCTGATAACCATGGAAATTTGTTCAGAATGTGGTTGAATTTAAAAACACTGACGAAAACAGAAAACCCTGAATATGATCTTCAGGGTTTCTTTACAGGACTTTAGAAATATTAAGGCAAGTAACTGAGTCCGTTCCGGGTTTTCCATAAGAAGTACTTTTCAAAAAGAACTTTTCCGAAATCGTAAATCACATTTGGAATCATTACCGCAAAAGCCCTTGGTTTGAAAAGGTTATTGCTTAAAATAACCACTTCTTTTTTCCCAGCATCCATGATACAGATTCCTGGGATTTTACCCCAAGGTTTGTTCACAAGATCTGTCCTCCCCTTTTCCACTCGGATTATGTTTTCAGCAACGATTTTACCTGTTTCATCACTTGGATAGCCTGTCTTAGGACTGCTAAAAGGAACTTTACCAGGCTTAAAGGGTAGCTTCACATCCACCGCAATTCCTGCTGCCCAAATATTGGGATAAACCGGATGTCGGTAATCATCACCCACAGGCATATACCCGTTGACGGTAGCCCCAAGTTTTTTTGAGTTTTGCACAAAATCTACTCCTACAAATGGTGGCATAAGCATAGAAAAGGCAAAAGGCAAGACCTCACCATTACTAAGGTAAATTTCCTTATCGGTCATTTTTTCCACAGCTACCTTAGTTCGGAAATGAATATTGAACATCTTCATAAAAGACTTTAACATGGTCTCAGCCCCAGCCATTCCATCAATACCGAAATGCCCTAAATAAGTTTCTGGAGTAATCCAATATAAATCTACTTTTTTTCTTATACCTTCTTCTCTAAGCCATTTTTCAAAATTGAATACAAATTCATATGCAGCACCCATACAGCCGGCATTTTGGGTAGCTCCAATAACCACGGGCCCAGGGTTTTTTTTAAAATTTTCAAGCGTTTCCCTGATTTTCATGGCACCAATAGGGGTTCCGACATAGTGCGCATATTCCCTGACTCCAGGGGCTACGTCAAAATTTACTTTCGGTCCGGTAGCAACTACCAAATGGTCATAAGAAACTTCACCTCTATCAGTTAGCACCACCTGTCTTTCAGGGTCAACTTCCAATGCCACTGCTTTGAAAAATCCAACACCTTTTTTCTCAAAGATTTTTTGTCTTGGAACAGAGATATCTTTGACTTCCCTTCTTTTGAAAGGTACCCATATCAATGAGGGAATAAACAGGAAGTCCTCATTCCTATCAATGACCACTACTTGTTGGTCTTTTCCTGCTTTTCGTTTGAGCTCAAGGGCAGCAGTAAATCCTGCGAAATTTCCCCCGATGATGACGGTTTTAGCCATGTCCTTTTTTTTATAAAAATACCGCAACATTACAAGGAAAAGCAGTGACAAACATCACATTTCAAAAAGATAAAAATGACACCAGTTAACATTCCTGATTTTGCAACTTACCGAACCATGAAACGATGAATAAGCGGCAATATCATCTTCCTTGGCATCAGAATTTTCCTGAACTACTCTGGGACAAAAAAACTTCTATGTGCAACCAAACCGAGGCTGAACCGGGTCCTCCGTTAAAGATAAAAATTACCGGCCTTTTTGACGGATCCGGTTCATCTTTGACATAGGCTGTGGACCAAATGGAAGCAGTGGGTTCACCATCACTGTTTTTCAGATAAGTCTCTCCTGCAATCGCCTAATAACTGATACTTTTCCCATGAAAAGTCCCTTGATGGGTAGTTTCAAAAATCACAGGATTCGGGATTGGTTTTTCACTTTCCTGGGCAAAAACCGAAGAAAAACAAACGAACAATAGTAGGCTTAAACAGATAGCTTTCATATAAGTATAATTTTCTTTTCAATGGTCATAACTTGTCAGTATCGGGATAGAATCTCGCAATGGTTACGATCATTCCGGTGCGTGTCATTTGCGACATGCCTTTCTGCCTCAGGCAGGCTTGATTTCATGATATTTATTTTTAAAACATTAAATCAAACTTAATTAACTTGGATTTTCAAATGCTTTCCAATAAGCTTTTACAGCTTTCCAACCATCCTAATTCACGTAGACCTTCAACTCAACCTTAACAACATTTTTTAAATAACCACAAAAGTGATAAAAGAGAACAAAAGTTTACGGATTCCTTTTGTTCTCTTTTGTTTTTTTGTGGTTCATAAACTTATTCCAATAAATCATATTTTACAGCTTTCCAACCATCTTAATTCACGTAGACTTTCAACTCTACCTCAACAACATTATCTTTCATAACCACAAAAGTGTCAAAAGGAAACAAAAGCTTACCATTTTCTTTTGTTCACTTTTGTTTCTTTTGTGGTTCATTAATTAATTTTCCAACAATAAATTTACCCCTGAAATTAAAATTCCCCCTTCAATGATGGATATCCTTTATTACAGCGACCTCGATTTTTCCAAAGTAAAAAAGCAATTTGAAAAGACCGTTGATTTTTTGAAAAATGGAGACTTCAAATCTGCTGAGATCAAGAAAATGCAACCTACAAGCTATTATAGGGCAAAACTAGATGTTGAAAATCGCTTACTTTTTAAGTTCGCATCTTATGAAGGGAAGAACTATATTTTATTGCTGGAAGTAATCCTAAACCATGAATACGAAAAATCCCGGTTTCTAAAAGGTGCTGAAATCGATGAGACTAAAATAAAGTTACTCCTTTCCGAAAAAGAAATAACCAAAGAAGATCTCTTGCCGCTAGCTTATGTCAATTCAAAAGCCACAAGCTTCAATCTTTTGGATAAAGCCATTTCATTTGACGAAAGTCAGGAACTGATTTTCCATAAGCGTCCTCCGGTGATCATCATCGGGTCTGCAGGAAGTGGGAAAACCGCACTTACCCTTGAGAAGATAAAGCTATTGAAAGGCAGGATACTATATATAACACTGTCCCCCTACCTTGTAGAAAATTCTTCCAGTCTGTACTACTCGTTTGAGTATGATAATGAAAAACAAGAAGTAGAGTTTCTCTCTTTTCATGACTTTATCCAAAGTATCAAAGTAGCTGAAGGTAAAGAAATAGACTTTAAGACCTTTGAAAACTGGTTTACAAAATTCCGTAATTCCTTTAAAATCAAAGATGCGCATAAGCTTTTTGAAGAATTTAAGGGAGTGGTCACTGGAATGGATATCAGTAAGGCATTCTTAAGCCGCGAGGATTATGAAGGATTAGGGGTAAAGCAGTCGGTTTTTTTGGCGGAGGAAAGAGTTGAAGTTTACTCCATTTTTGAAAAATACCTGCAATTCTTGAAAGAAAGCAATTTTTACGATATCAATATTATTTCCAACCAATGGTTGGAATTGGTCAATCCCATATATGATTTTATTATTATAGATGAGGTACAGGACCTGACAACGGTGCAGCTTCACCTGATCTTGAAGTCACTTAAAAAAAGTGAGAATTTCATCCTTTGCGGGGATTCCAATCAGATCGTACATCCTAACTTTTTCTCTTGGTCCAGTGTAAAAACCTACCTGTATAAGAATGACAAAAAGGGCAAAGAAATCAGCATTCTGAAAACCAACTACAGGAATGCCCCGGCTGTCACTTCTCTGGCAAATAAGCTTCTTAAAATCAAGACCAGCAGGTTTGGGGCCATAGACAAAGAAAGTACCTACCTTGTCAATTCTATCAGCAAAAGAAGCGGGGAGGTAGTTTTTTTGCAAAGCAATGACAAAATCAAATCTGAGCTGAACCAAAATACCAAAGGCTCTGCAAAATATGCTGTCATTGTGATGCGCAATGAAGACAAGGCTGAAGCAAGAAAAATTTTCAGGACCCCGCTGCTGTTTTCCATTCATGAGGCAAAAGGCCTTGAATATGAGAATATCATATTGCTGAATTTTATCAGTGACTATGAGAAGGAGTTCAGGGAAATTTCCCAAGGGGTCCACCCGGATGATATCAGGGAAGACCTGGAAATCAAATTTTCAAGAGGCAAAGACAAGACCGACAAGTCACTTGACAGTTACAAATTTTATATCAAGTCCCTATATGTAGCCATAACAAGGGCAGTGGAAAACCTGTATTTATTGGAATCTTCACCAAAGCATGACATCCTAAAGCTTCTGGATCTTGTGCAAACCAGGGATAAAGTTGGGATCAAAGAACAAAAATCCTCCACAGAAGATTGGAAAAACGAAGCCAATAAACTTGAAAAACAAGGAAAAAAGGAACAGGCAGACCAAATCCGCCAAAGCCTATTGAAAATCCAGCCCACGCCTTGGAAACCATTATTGAAAGAAGATTGTCCCAGATTGAAGTCAGATGCCCTGGATCCGGGCAATTTCAATAAAAAGGCCAAAGATCTGCTTTTTGACTACACTTTGATCTATCACGACCCCGAAGTCATCGAGAAATTGGCCGACCTCAAATATAGGCGTGCAGAAAATCCTGATTTGGAGAGAAACTCCCTTATCCGAAAATACTATCCCCACTACAGGTCGGAAAACGTCAAATTACTCACAGCAAATACAGACAAATATGGCATTAATTACCGAGATCAGTTTAATTTGACCCCACTTCTGGCGGCTGTTTATGCAGGTTCTGTCAACCTGATCAGATTTTTGAAAGAAAACGGGGCAGACAGGACCGCAATGGACAATGAAGGTAAAAATGCCCTGCAGATTGCTTTGAACAAATCCCATTTCTCTCCTTTATATGCTTCCAAGGAGCTTGGGAGGATTTACAAATATATCCTGACAGATAGCATCAAAGTCAAAGTGGACGGAAGGATGATCAAAATTGACAACCACAAAATAGAATATTTTTTGCTCAATTACCTGATTGCCTTACAGACAGCTCTGCTTAAAAAAGATCGTTGGGGAGGAGGAGTGAAAATGGATGATTTTTTAAGGACTATAGAAACTTATCCTGAATCCGTGTTGCCTTACTATAGAAAACAAAGGTCTTATCTCAGTCAGGCAGTTTCCAGAAACGAAATAGATGGAAAAGAAGGCATTACCAAAAAATTGTTCTTTAGAGTTTCGAGGGGATGTTATGTAATAAATCCTGAGCTGGAAATTTTAGTCAATGAAGATTGGATGAATGTATATGATCTGATGGGAACTGAAAAAGTCGGAAAATTTGACCAACAAAAATATATTCTAAAAGCAAGGGAAAAGATGTTTGAGGATTATCCCGAAATGCGGAAATATTATAAATAGAAGATGGATGGAAAGCTTGGCACAGAAGAAATCACTGATCTTGAATAAATGAAAAGCAGTATCCTTACCCGAAATGTCATCGTGCTTTCCTTCGTGAGTTTCTTTACGGATGTGGCTTCGGAAATGCTTTATCCGGTTATGCCCATTTACCTCACTAGTATTGGTTTTTCTGTGCTGCTGATTGGCGTTCTTGAAGGTTTTGCGGAAGCTACGGCAGGATTGAGCAAGGGATATTTTGGCAAGCTCAGTGACAATCAGGGTAAGCGATTGCCTTTTGTGCAATTTGGGTATGCGTTGAGTGCCATTTCCAAGCCTTTGTTGGTTGCTTTTGTACTTCCTCTTTGGGTGTTTTTTGCAAGGACTTTGGACAGATTGGGAAAAGGGTTGAGGACAGGTGCTAGGGATGCTTTATTGTCTGATGAGGCCACACCGGCTACCAAAGGGCGGGTTTTTGGATTCCACCGTTCCATGGATACCCTTGGGGCGGTAGTGGGCCCTTTGTTGGCTATGGCTTATTTGGCCTATCGTCCTGAAGATTACAAAATGCTGTTTTTGATTGCTTTTCTACCGGGAATTTTTGCCATAGGTTTTACATTTTTTATCAAAGAAAAAAAGAAGGAAAAACCGCAGGAAATTACCAAAACAAAATTTCTGGATTTTTTGAAATACTGGAAGCAAAGTCCTGCTGATTACAGAAAACTCGTATTGCCATTATTGGTATTCACAGTTTTCAACAGTTCAGATGTCTTTCTTTTGCTGAAAGTAAAAGAAGCAGGACTCAATGACACTTATGTTATTGGCCTGTATGTTTTCTTCAATTTGGTCTATGCCATCTTTGCCTATCCGATGGGTTCTCTTGCAGACAAATGGGGCATGAAAAGGATTTTTGTTTTCGGACTGTTGGTATTTGCAGGGGTCTATTTGGGGATGGCTTATGCCAATCAATTGTGGATGTTTATCGCGCTGTTTTTACTTTATGGACTTTTTTCCGCCTCGACAGAGGGCATCGCCAAAGCATGGATCACCAATATCAGCAATCCCAAAGACACCGCCACTTCCATTGGTACCTACACCGCTTTTCAGAGTATCGGTGCCTTGGCTGCAAGTTCACTTGCCGGCTTGATTTGGTTTGGTATTGGATCTGAATTTGTGTTTCTGATGAGTGGGATTGTAGCGGTATTGGTTGCTTTTCACCTGATGATTAGGATGAAATAAAATTTGGATAACCCTGATCAGGCTATTCCCAAATAGACGAAAACAAAATAATTCCTGCACTTTCTACCAAAATATACGATAACCCCTTAAAATTAATCATATTTTAGCGCTTTGACCTAGTATTGATCTGGATTGGATAAGAAAAAAGAATGTAATGTTTCGGTAAAACGAACTACTGACCCTGCCCCAAATCAGAGAAGCATTCTTTAACCTGGACCACCAGTTTGAAAACAATAGCAAGGGCAAGGAAATAAGTTTAAAAATTAAAGATTGATGGCCAACCAGCAACAAGAACATAATTCAATCCTGTTTTACACCACCGAAGATGGTCTTTCCAAGATGGAAGTAAGGTTGGAAAACGAAACCGTGTGGCTTTCTCAGGCCCAAATGGTAGATCTTTTCCAAACCACCAAACAGAATATCAGCCTGCATATTCGCAACATCTTCAGTGAAGATGAATTGCAGGAAAATTCATCAGTTGTCAAGGAATACTTGACAACTGCCGCAGATGGTAAAAAATATCGAACCTATTTCTACAATTTGGATGTAATCATCTCTGTTGGCTATCGTGTAAAATCGCACAGGGGTACTCAGTTCCGTATTTGGGCTACCCAACAGCTTAAGGAGTACATTATCAAAGGCTTTGTGCTGAATGACGACCGCTTGAAAGAAACCGGACATACCAATCCCTACTTTGACGAATTGCTCGAGCGCATTCGCGACATTCGCAGTTCGGAAAAGATTTTTTATGCTAAAATCAAAGACATATATACAACTGCCTACGACTACGACAAAACACATCCTATGACAGTAGAATTTTTCCAAAAAGTGCAAAACAAGATGCATTGGGCCATTCACGGCCATACTGCAGCCGAAATCATCTACAACCGGGTAGATGCCACCAAACTCAACATGGGACTATCGACATGGAAAAATGCACCGCAGGGAAAAATTCGAAAAACGGATGTGGTCGTGGCCAAGAACTACCTAAATGAAAACGAACTGAAAGACCTGAACCTGATCGTGGACCAATACCTCAGCTTTGCCGAACTACAGGCACGTAACCGCAAGCCCATGTATATGGCCGACTGGGCAAAAAAACTGAATGACTTCCTGACCCTTAACGATCGGGAAATACTCGAACATGCCGGACGCATATCAGCCCAAATGGCTAAGGAACTGGCAGAAGGCGAATATGAAAAATTCAATCAGGCACAAATCAAAGCACAGGATTCCAATGAAATGAAAGCACTCGAAGAAGGCATCAAAAAACAAGAAATAAGCAAAAAAAAGAAGTAACACATGGTTTATAAAAAAGTCCATGCTGAAGAACTGCTCTAGATTAAATCCCCCGAAGGCTTCTCCATTACATGATCTATAAAAGCTCCCAAAGAATTTCTTTAGGAGCTTTCGTGATTTTAAATGGCCACTTTCTGCTTTTTTCTACTGGACAAATGATGATCCGATTTCTTCTGTAGATGACTCATGCCTGTAAGACTAAATTGCCCTCCATTGTGTTCGTAATCATGCTGATAGTGATGGAGATTTTCCATTACCGTATGATCCACCAAGTTGGAATTGGAAAAATCCACATTGATTGTTTTTCCCTTAGGAAGCGCATCAAGGGAATTTTTCAGTTTGATATAATTGCTGAAAACGGCAGAATGGAACACATCTACGATATAGGTTTCTTTTTCCTGATCCACTGTGACCGTAAAAAGGGGTTTGAATAAGTATTTCAAAGGAAGACCATTTGTAAGATGTATTATGATTTTGAGCAGAATACCAGCAGCAATTCCCAGCAACAAATCTGTGGCTAAGGTGACGATGATGGTGAGGAGGAAAATAAATAGCTGCTCTTTCCCTATTTTGTAGGTGTGCACAAATGCCATGAGAGAGGCTAATTTGTAACCGGTGTATACCAACAGGGCTGCTAAAGCTGCCAACGGAATCTGATGGATCAACAAAGGAAAAAAGGCTACGAATATCAATAAGAAAGCCCCATGAAAGAAATTCGACCAGGCTGTTTTCGCTCCATTGTTGATATTGGAAGAACTTCGAACGATTTCCGAAATCATCGCCAATCCACCGATCAAACCTGCAAGCACGTTACCAATGCCGACGCCCACCAAGTCTTTATTCATATTGGACTTCCTTCTGAAAGGATCCAGACCATCGATGGCCTTGGCGCTGAGCAAAGACTCCAAGCTTCCGACCAAAGCAAACATGATGATGTACTTGATCGAGGTCATGGAGAATACCTGCGAAAAATCAGGGAAGGTAATCGCCGACATTAGGTTTTCCGGCAAAGTCACCAAAAACTTCGGCCCAATGCTGTATTCATGACCATCCAAAAACAAGTACTTGTGCTCATGCTCCAAGTCAAAATACATCCCTATCGGAATGGC